>NZ_JBNPEN010000011.1:0-77543 GCF_050490295.1 Pseudarthrobacter sp. J1763
GGCTCTTCGCAGTTGAGGGTGTAGTCGAGGGTCGGCGGCTGGTTCGTGGATAGACGTCGAGGTCTTCCAGGATGGAAGTTCTCACACTGCCCATCTGCCGGAAGACCTCGACTTGCACCACCCTACGTTCGCGACCCCTGACCTCACCACGTTCTGCCGTCTCGATGAGCTCGGCCTCGAAGCCATCGGCCAGTTGATCGAGCCCGACCGGGCGGTACTCGAGTGCCGCGTCGTTGACGATGACCCGTGGTGTCGGAAGTGCGGCGCCGAGGGCGTGCCGCGCGACACCGTGACGCGTCCGCTCGCGCACGAGCCGTTCGGGCACCGGCCCACGACGCTGCTGGTGCGGGTGCGCCGCTACCGGTGCGGCCACTGCCGCCGCACCTGGCGGCAGGACACGACGAACGCGGCGGCGCCGCGGGCGAAGATCTCCCGCGGCGGGGTCGGGTGGGCGCTGAAGGCGATCGTGGTCGACCACCTCACCGTCTCCCGCGCCGCGGCAGGCCTGGGTGTGTCGTGGCACACCGCGAACACCGCGATCCTCGCCGAGGGCAAGCGGCGGCTGATCGACGATCCGGCCAGGTTCGACGGCGTCACCACGATCGGCGTCGACGAGCACGTCTGGCGTCACACCCGGTTCGGTGACAAGTACGTGACCGTGATCATCGACCTCACGCCCGCCCGCAACAAGACAGGTCCCGCACGGCTGCTGGACATGGTCGAGGGTCGGTCGAAGGCGGTGTTCAAGCAGTGGCTCGCCGCCCGGCCCAAGGAGTGGTCGAAGCAGATCGAAGTGGTCGCGATGGATGGGTTCAGTGGGTTCAAGACCGCCGCGTCCGAGGAACTCCCCGACGCGGTCCCGGTGATGGATCCGTTCCATGTCGTCCGGCTCGCCGGTGACGCCCTGGACCGGACCCGGCAGAGGGTTCAGCAGGACACTCTCGGGCACCGCGGTCACGCCGGGGACCCGCTCTACGGGGTCCGCCGCACCCTCCACACCGGCGTGAGCTTCCTCACCGAGAAGCAGACCGCACGGCTGGACGCGGTGTTCGCGGTCGAGGAGCACGTCGAGGTCGAAGCGACCTGGGGCATCTACCAGCGCATCGTCGCCGCCTACCGCGAACCCGACAAGAAGAAGGCGAAGGAGATGATGCGGTCGGTGATCGATTCCGTCAGCAGCGGCGTCCCCGCGATGCTGGCCGAGATTCGCCGGCTCGGTCGGACGTTGAAGCAGCGCGCCGCGGACGTCCTCGCGTTCTTCGACCTGCCCGGCACGAGCAACGGTCCGACAGAGGCGATCAACGGCCGACTCGAGCACCTCCGCGGCTCCGCGCTCGGCTTCCGCAACCTCGCGAACTACACAGCCAGGAGCCTGCTCGAGGCCGGAGGTTTCAGACCCTCGCTACACCCTTGATTCCGAAGAGCCGTCAAACCACGGATGCCGGAACAACTCAGGCTGGTGGAACTGACCTAGGTTCCATTCTGGGTGGCTTGTTGGGCGGAGGTCAGGGTGCCTCCACCGGTAGTGGCGCCGGCGGTGGGGTGCTTGGTAGCATCCTCGGTTCCCTTGGCGGAATGTTCGGCGGTGGCAGTGGTAGTGCTGCCCCGGGCCAGGCCAGCCAAGGCGGATTTGGGGATATTTTGGGCAACATCCTTGGCGGTGGCCAAGCGCAAGGTTCCTCACAACAAGCCCAGGACCAGAGCACGTCCGTTGACCCCAACTTCTCCGATCAAGACACTCAGACGCCGACTACCCCGGAGCAGTCGGAGGCACCTAATGGCGCAGACCTACAGCCGGGTGAGGTGATCAACGTTGATCTTCCCGAAGGCGATCCTGCGCCAACTAAGGATCAGCAGAACCAGCAGGGCGGTCTTGGTGGTTTGCTCGGCGGACTTTTCGGCAACAAATAGCCGCTGAAGTCACAGGTGCTGAGGTAACAGGCGCTGAGGTAACAGGCGCTGAATGACGTAGCACTAGGAACCATAAAAGACGCCCTTGCTGAAACCCAGAAGTTCTGGTTTCAGCAAGGGCGTTTTTTGCCTCGACTTGTGCTCGTGACAAAAGATCTAAACAGCCAATAGCCGAGAATTTAGTGAGCTGCAGGCTTGCGACGGTAGAGCCAGATGAGTCCAATAATCGGCAAGAGCAGCGGAACGTATCCGTAGCCCTGACCAAAGCCTGACCAAACAGTTTGGTGCGGGAAGGCCACAGAGTCGGCGATGCTCAAGAAACCCACAACAAGGACGCCGAGCAATTCGACGATCAGTGCCACCAGCGAAACTTTAAACCAGTTTGTACCGGCTTTGGCTAAGGAGATTGTGGCAACGATGTACACGATCGCCGCGAAGGCCGAAAGCGAGTAGGCCACGGGAGCTTCGCTGAACTTGGTAGCGATTTGGTAGCCGGCGCGCGCTGTGGCGGCGAGGGCAAAAATCCCATACACGGCAATCAGTAGACGGCCTGGTCCGGTGTTTCGGGTGTTAGACACAGCCTGACCACTCTCTGCCTTGTTGGTCTCCGGCTCGGTGGTCTCCGGCTTGTTGGTCTCCGGCTTGTTGCTCTCTTGCTTGCTGGCGGCGCTGTTGTGGTGCTCCATAGCTTGTTCTTCCTGCATGCCTAGTACCAGATCTGATTCATACGCGCGGCCATCACCAGCGAGTTGATACCCACCGCCGCCAAAACAAAATTGCTCCACCGGGTGCGTTCAAGGACTGCCCAATAGACAGCCGCAACGGGAACCAGCAGCGCTGTGAGCATGTAACCCCAGAACTCCCACTGTTCCCCTGCGATGTGCTCCCCCGCAATGGAACGGACAATTGAGCCCACCAAATAAACGAACATGCTCAGTTCTACAGCCACAACAGACAACAGCGTGACGTCGTTGGGGGCCTTGCGCATAATGCCCGCCCCAAGACAAATCAGAGTGGAGCACAGTCCGACGGCGAGAATGGCATAAAAATAACCGTCCACTTAGTTTTTTTCCTCCGTTGCGGACGAACCACCGTTGCCGGGTTCAAAAACAAGTACCGGCTTGGCATATTTGCCGGAATCAGCCAACAAAGCAATGAGCGTCCCGTCCGGTGCAAAAGCAGCCACAGGCTCTTCCGCCGTAGACACCTTTGCATCGCTACTTGAATCAGCCGATGCTGCGATTCGGCGGCCAAAGGAGAGCTCCGTGACTTCCTCGGCAGTGAGAATTCGGTTAGGCATCAGTGCACGAGCAGCGTCAGACATATCAAGGAGCTTGAACTCCTCTGCTAGCTCTTCAAGAGTGCTTGCCTGCTCGATGCTGTACGGCCCAACATGGGTGCGGCGTAGTGCCGTCAGGTGTCCACCGACGTTCAGCGCCTGCCCCAAGTCTCTGGCCAAAGCCCGGATATAGGTTCCCGAAGAACATTCAACTGTGACATCCAGGTCAACAACGTCTTCTCCATCAGGTCTGGTGAAGGAATGGAGTTCAAATCGGTGGATGGTCACCGGGCGGGCTGCCAGTTGCACTTCTTCGCCAGCACGCACGCGTGCGTATGAACGTTCGCCGTTGACTTTGATGGCACTCACGCTGCTGGGTACTTGTTGGATCTCGCCACTGAGTACGGCAATCTGCGCCCGGACCGCTTCTTCGGTGATATTCACCGTGGAGGCTGAGGAGGTGAACTCGCCCTCGGCGTCGTCCGTGATGGTGCTCTGCCCTAAACGAATGGTGGCGGTATATGTTTTGGTAGTGCCGACGATGTAGGTCAACAATCGAGTTGCTTTGTTGACTCCAATCACCAGGACTCCGGTGGCCATGGGGTCTAGCGTTCCGGCGTGGCCCACCTTGCGAGTGCCGGCCAGCCGCCGCATCCTCGCCACCACGTCATGGCTAGTAAAGCCCTGCGGTTTATCAACGATTACGAGTCCAGAAAGCACGCCTTCCAGTATAGGTGCACAGGCCCGGGAGCCTGCGCACCTATAAGCCTGGAAGGAATGTACCGACTAAGGCAGAACTAGGAGCGCGGTGATTCTGCGCTTTCTTGGTCCTCGTCGTCGTCCTCGTCGTCCTCGTCGTCAAAGTCAGCGTCATCGATGGCGGACTTGTACGGGTCTGCGTCGCCTGCGTGCACGGCACCAGCGGCTAGTTGAGCCAGCTCGGCGTCGCGTTCCTTGGCAACCCGGAGTAGAGCTTCAAGGTTGGATGCGTTGACCGGGATCTCGTCAGCCACAAACTCAAGGGTTGGGGTGAGACGAACCGTAATGTTGCGTCCTACTTCGCGGCGCAAAATGCCGGTTGCTTTGGTCAATGCTGCTGAGGCGTCCTGTTGGGCTGTTTCGTCGCCGAAAGCCGTGTAGTAAACCGTTGCGTGCTGCAGGTCATTGGTCACACGTGCGTCCGTGATGGTGACGTTGAGAACTCGTTCGTCCTTAACCACCTTGCGAAGTGCCTCGGCAACTACAACCTTGATACGTTGCGCCAGCTTCGCGGCGCGGGCCGGATCGGCCATGATTCCTCCTGGGAAAACTAATTCAATGAGATACGCCACGGCGGGGCCGCAGGAAAAATCCCGCGGCCCCGCACGTGGTACTACCGTTCACTCTTGTGGCTCCAGAGCCTTTAGACGCGCGGCTTTTCGCGCATCTCGAAGGTCTCGATGATGTCGCCCTCGTTGATGTCGTTGAACGAACCAAGACCGATACCACACTCGAAGTCCGTGCGGACCTCAGTGGCGTCGTCCTTGAAGCGCTTGAGCGTCTCCACCGTGAGGTTGTCACCGATGATCTTGCCGTCACGGCTGATGCGGGCCTTCGTGTTACGGCGGATAACACCCGTACGCACGATGGAACCGGCAATGTTGCCGAACTTGGAAGAGCGGAATACCTCGCGCACCTCGGCAGTACCGAGCTGAACTTCCTCGTACTCAGGCTTGAGCATGCCCTTGAGTGCAAGCTCAATGTCATCGATGGCCGCGTAGATGACCGAATAGAAGCGCATGTCAACGCCTTCACGGTCAGCCAAGTCAGCAACACGCTCAGCAGGCTTGACGTTGAAGCCGATGATAACGGCGCTGTCCACTGTTGCCAGGTTGACGTCGTTCTGCGTGATGGCACCAACACCGCGGTGGATAACGCGCAACTGCACGCCTTCTCCAACGTCGATCTTGAGCAATGCGTCTTCCAAGGCTTCCACGGCACCGGAAACGTCACCCTTGAGGATGAGGTTAAGGGTGTCGATCTTGCCATCAGCAACAGCCTGATCGAAGTCTTCAAGGCTGATGCGCTTACGACGCTTGGCCAGTGCTGCGTTACGGTCAGCGGCTTCACGCTTTTCAGCGATCTGACGTGCCGTGCGCTCGTCACCGGTCACAAAGAAGGTGTCACCTGCACGCGGGACATTGGACAGACCCAAAACCTGCACCGGACGCGAAGGACCGGCTTCGGAGATGGCGCTACCGTCGTCGTCGAACATTGCACGAACGCGGCCGTGAGCCGTGCCCGCAACGATCGTGTCACCAACGCGCAAGGTACCGGACTGAACCAGAACGGTTGCAACAGCACCGCGGCCCTTGTCCAAGTTCGCCTCGATAGCAATACCGCGAGCGTCCTTGTCCGGGTTGGCGCGCATGTCCAAAGCGGCATCTGCGGTGAGCAGAACAGCTTCGAGCAGCTCGTCGATGTTCAGGTTCTGGCGAGCAGAGACCTCAACGAACATGGTGTCGCCACCGTACTCTTCAGGAACCAAACCGTATTCGGTCAGCTGACCACGGACCTTATCCGGGTTAGCGCCTTCCTTATCGATCTTGTTCACTGCCACAACGATCGGCACGTTAGCTGCCTGCGCGTGGTTGAGGGCTTCAACAGTCTGAGGCATAACGCCGTCGTCCGCTGCAACCACCAAAATGGCGATGTCAGTAACCTTTGCACCACGAGCACGCATAGCAGTAAACGCTTCGTGACCCGGAGTATCGATGAAGGTGATCTGACGGTCTACACCCTCGTGAGGAGTGGTGATCTGGTAGGCACCGATGTGCTGGGTGATACCACCGTGCTCGTCTGCAACAACGTCAGAGTTGCGGATGGCATCAAGCAAGCGAGTCTTACCGTGGTCAACGTGACCCATCACGGTAACTACTGGAGGACGAGCCTCAAGTTCTTCATCGCCTTCAGCCTCAAGCTCAGCATCGAAGTCGATGTCGAAGCCGGAGAGCAATTCGCGCTCTTCGTCCTCAGGGGAAACAACCTGAAGCTTGTAGCCGAGCTCTTCACCCAAGAGGGCAAAGGTCTCTTCGTCCAAGGACTGGGTGGCAGTTGCCATCTCGCCCAAGTGGAAAAGCACTGTCACCAATGCTGCGGGGTTTGCCTCGATCTTGTCAGCGAAGTCAGTGATCGAGGAACCGCGGCGCAAACGCACCACAGTGTTGCCATCGCCGCGGGGTACGGATACTCCACCCAGCGACGGAGCACTCATCTGCTCAAGTTCCTGACGCTTTGCGCGCTTGGACTTGCGCTGCTTACCGCGACCTGCGCCACCCTTACCGAAGGCGCCCTGGGTTCCGCCGCGACCGCGACCACCCTTACCGAAGCCACCGCCTGCCGGAGCGCCGCCACCGGCACCGGGAGCTCCACCCGGAGCTCCGCCTGGCCGGCCCGGTCCACCCGGGCGTGCACCCGGACGGCCTGCGCCAGCCGGAGCCGGACGCTCGGTACGGTTCGGCATCATGCCCGGAGTAGGACGGTTTCCGCCAGCTCCACCGGGACGGTTTCCACCGGCACCAGCAGGACGAGGTCCACCAGCGCCTGCGGCGGGACGAGCACCAGCCGGACGCGGTGCACCTGGACGAGGTCCACCGGCACCAGCAGCGGGACGGGGACCACCGGGGCGTTCGCCT
Organism: Pseudarthrobacter sp. J1763; assembly: GCF_050490295.1. Taxonomy (NCBI): domain Bacteria; kingdom Bacillati; phylum Actinomycetota; class Actinomycetes; order Micrococcales; family Micrococcaceae; genus Pseudarthrobacter; species Pseudarthrobacter sp. J1763. The sequence continues at coordinate 6,865 of NZ_JBNPEN010000011.1, forward strand.
TCGTTGCGTGAGCCACCCGGACGCGGCATACCCTGCGACTGAGCGAAGGGGTTGTTACCGGGACGAGGTGCACGCTCGGAATCGCGGCCGCCACGGGGCATGCCCTGTGAGGTTGCGAAGGGGTTGTTACCGGGACGGGGACCGCCCGGACGCGGAGCCCCACCCTGACGGGAGGACTCGGAATTGCGTGGGTTTTCGTTGCGGCTAGGAGCCTCTGCTGCCGGACGCGGCGCCGGACGTGCGCCGGGCTTGGCGCCCGATGCGGCCGGTGTGCTCGCAGCGGGGGCTGCGGGGCTAGGCGATACTGCTGGGGCGCTGCTGGAGGCTGCCGGGGCAGGCGCTGCAGGGCTGGAGGCAGCAGGTGCCGCAGGGGTTGCCGGCGCACTTGCAGCCGGCGTCGCCGGGCGTGCCGGTGAAGGCGCCGACTTGGGTGCTGCCTTTGCAGCGGCGGGTGCAGCTGCTGCACCCGGGTATGCGTCGCGAAGTTTCTTCACAACGGGTGCCTCGATTGTTGACGAGGCGGAACGAACGAATTCTCCCAACTCTTGCAGTTTAGCAACTGCGTCTTTGGAAGTTATGCCGAGCTCTTTGGCGAGCTCGTGTACGCGGACCTTGGCCACATTTCTCCTGTCTCGGTCCGCACCGAGCCAGGCACGAACCGTCTAATACTTACTGCGACCCTTCACCAAATTGTTGGCAAAAAGGGTCTTTGCAGAGCGCAACAAAGTTGTCATCGTTGCTTACTCATCGCTGGGAACTCATCGGGTTTCCATCAGATTTCAGACCCGCTTTCAGGTTGGACGGTTCTTACGGACTCGGCAGGTGCCGGGTCTGCAAGTAATTCTTGTGCCAAGAACTCTTGGACGGCCTTGACGTCTGAAACCCCATTAAGGGCCCGGGCGAAAGCTCGTTTTTTGTTTGCCAAAGCAAAACACTCTTGGCGGGGATGCAGCCATGCTCCCCTTCCGGACATACGACGGCGGACGTCCACAGTGATCGCGGAAGAATCCGAATCACTATTGACGGCTACAAGTCGAATGAGCCGATGCTGAGCCTCGCGACCACGGCAACCAATACAAGTCCGTTCAGGCGATGTCACTTCTTCAAGCACACTTGCCGCCTTGCGCGAACTCTTGGGCACTAATGGCCCTACATTGGATACCGGCCGGGGAACTCAGCCTCAACCAGTCTAGCGCTTGTTGCACTAGCGCCCGAATTGATGAATTAGGACGTGGGCGATAAAAACGGGCCCTAGCCGCTGGACTAGGACCCGTTTTTAGTAACTACTCTGGCTTGGCCACCGCGGCGTCAGAGACAATATCAATGCGCCAGCCGGTCAACTTGGCTGCCAGCCGGGCATTCTGCCCCTCTTTGCCGATCGCCAAGGAAAGTTGGTAGTCCGGGACTACTACTCGAGCAGAGCGAGCCGCCTCATCAATAATGGTGACGGAGTTCACATGTGAAGGTGAAAGCGAGTTGGCAATGAATGTTGCCGGGTCGTCGCTGAAGTCAACAATGTCGATCTTCTCGTCGTTGAGCTCAGTCATTACTGCGCGGACGCGTGAACCCATTTCGCCAATGCAAGCACCCTTGGCATTGATGCCGGGGGTCTTAGCTTTAACAGCCATTTTGGTTCGGTGTCCGGCTTCGCGTGCCAAGGCAACGATCTCTACAGACTTGTCAGCAATTTCCGGAACTTCCAATTCAAAAAGCTTGCGAACCAAGCCAGGGTGCGAGCGTGACAGGGTGATGGAAGGACCCTTTTGGCCACGGCGAACGTCAACAACGAACGCACGCAAGCGGTTACCGTGGATGTACTTTTCACCAGGAACCTGCTCGGGCGGTGGCAACAGGGCTTCAACAACACCGAGGTTAACCTGCACCATGTGCGGGTTGTGCCCCTGCTGGATCTGACCGGCAACGAGTTCACCTTCGCGGCCCTTGAATTCGCCAAGAACGTTGTCATCCTCTACATCGCGCAAGCGCTGCAGAATGATCTGACGAGCAGTGCTCGCAGCAATACGGCCGAAGCCAGCCGGAGTGTCCTCGAACTCACCGATTTTCTCGCCGTCGTCGTCGATTTCAGCGGCCCAAATGGTGACGTGACCGGTCTTGCGATCCAGCTCAGCGCGAGCTAGTTCGAAGGCACCGGAGGTCTTGTGATAGGCCACCAAAAGTGCTTGTTCGATGGTGGGGATGAGCATGTCCAGCGGAATTTCGCGTTCTCGCTCTAGGAGCCTCAACGCGCTCATGTCAATATCCATTAGGCCTCCTCAGAAGCAAGGTTGGGTTCTTCAATCAGCTCGTCCTCGTTGAGGTGGCTGAATTCGACTTCTACTTTTCCGCTACGAATGTTCGTAAACGGGATACTCGTGGCTTCGCCTTGTTTGGCTTTCATGCCTTTTTTGACTTCAATTTCCGGGATAACCGTGACGTTGCTGTCGGCGACCGAAACGATACGGCCCAACAACTTCTCGCCCTCTACTAGGTTGATCCGCACCATACGTCCCTTGGCTCGGCGCCAGTGGCGAACTTCGGTCAGCGGACGGCCCACACCCGGGGAAGAAACTTCCAAGTCATAGGGCTGGCCGTCATCGTGCGGGTCATTGTCTAGTGCCTCGGACAAAACTCGAGAGACCTCGGCGATAGCGTCCAAGCTCACGCCACCGGTCTCTTCTTCAGGCAAGTCCACCACTACGTGAACCGTGCGATTGGTTCCGCCGGTGTGGATGATGACGTCTTCAAGAAAAAGACGCTGGGCCAGCACGGAAGGCTCAAGCAATTCTCTGAGGCGGAGTGATTCGGCAGCGGTGGTGCCGTTTGCCCCGGATTCTGCGTCGCTCATTGGTCGGCCGCCTCCCATGTTGATTAGTTGTGTATATACACTATCGAGAATCTGGGCCACATGGTGCATGGAAAGTGTCAGCGGGTGTGTGACGTTCATGGCATCATCGATTCTTGTGAATACCACTGCAAGCAACAAGCGCCGCTTCGCTCTATGGAAGTGCCTTGTTCTTTTTGCGTCGGTTGCCATGGTTACGGTGAGTGTTGGCACCTTCCTCACCCGCCCGGCTCATCCTCTTGTTGAGCCACTTTCCACTCCAGAAACACAACGTTTGGCGGCTTTGAACGAGTCCCGCGAACTCAGCCTCGAGAGCCGCGCATGGGCGCAGGACAAGTCAACGGCGTTGGATGCCCTGACGCGCTCCTCGTGGCAAGAGATGGCAGATTTGCTCGAGGTCCAGGCCCGCGCATTGCTCCATCCCAATGGTCCCGAGTTTGATCAGGAACGATTTGACGCTGGATTAGAAAGCAACGGGTCCACACCAAGCCCCACCGCTTTTGCCGCCAAATACAAGACCCCCGGTGAACTTGTGGTGGCCATCCGCAATTCCGGAGCCAATTTGCTCAAGGAATCATTGGGCCAAGAACCAGGAATGGCGCGGACCTTCGCTTCTGCCGGTGTTTCGAGATCTTTTGCCTCGGTAACGCTGGCGAAACTGGCCAAACTTTCAAACGTCAGTGACCCACGTTTTGCAGGCTTCACTAAAGTTCCGGCGTGCAGCGGAACCCCAGTGGCGGCACCTGCAGCTACGGGTGCCGCGGCTGCCATTGCTTCGGCGGTGCAAAGTGAACAACGCAGCATTTATCTATACCAAGTGGCACTCACCCGGTTGGCACCAGAAATGCAGAATTACGCCCAGAAAGGCTTGACCGCACACCAAGAGACGCTCCAGCAAGCACTCGCTCTGGCCACGGCGCAATGTGTTATCCCCTCCCCCGCTCAGCCGGGCTACGCCTTGCCGTCCGGCTTCACTGCAGACCCAGTCCAGGGCTTGGCCGGTGTAGAGAAAGCCGCTTTGGAGCCTTACGTCGACGCTGTGGCGCTCTCCGAGGGCAGCACCCGGGAATGGGCGGAATCAATTTTGTATGCGAGCTATCAGCGCAGCAGTGCTTGGGCCGGCACACAAGAAGCACTCCCCGGGCTGAATGTGGATGTCAAATCTTTGCCAGCTCTCCCTAGCTTTGGGCCATAGCGATGGCTGCCTCTGGAGAGACCGCACGATGGGCCTGAGTACCATCCCGATCCCCGATTCTTTCTCCCGCCGGATCTCCCGGATCAGCGGCGGACGGGATTGGCTTGCCCGGGTACCGGAACTGGTTGAGGCTCGCTTAACCGAGTGGGACCTTGAGCTTGCTTTGGTTCCGGGTCAGCTGCCGTGGAACGGTCACGGGGCGTTGGTGGTTCCGGTAAAAGAGAAAAGGAACGACGACGACGGCACCGCAGTTTTGAAGATCGCCTTCCCGCATGCTGAGGCCACGGTAGAGGCAGCAGCTTTGCGCTTGTGGGGCGGCAACGGATCCGTGCGCTTGCTGCGCGAAGACCCAGCGTCCTGCACCTTGCTCCTTGAACGCCTTGGCGCCGAGTCGTCACTCCAAAAAGCACCGATGGACCTGGCGGCTCAGGTGTGGGGCGGCTTGGTACGCCAGCTATCGCTGGTGCCGGATCACCGGCCTGAGTGGAACGAATTTGAGCACATTGCCGCTTTAGCCGAGCGATTCAGTGACGAGCTCCCCGCCGATTGGGAGATGCTGGGCAGACCTTTTCCGCGCTGGCTACTCGAGGCGGCGTTGGAGGTTTGTCAGACCCGGGGTGCCGTGGGCAGGCGCTTCAGCAAAGACGTACTAGTCCATACAGATTTCCACTATTTGAACATTCTGGCCCGGGTTCAGGACTCCGGCGGCCCGGCCGTAGAGGACTATCTCGCAATAGATCCCCAAGCGATGATCGGTGAAGCAGAATTCGCCGTGGCGCCGCTTTTGTGGAATCGAATTGGTGACCTCAGCCCAGCTGGCCCCGAGGCTGCTCTAGTGGAACGCTGCGAAGTTTTTAGTCTGGTTGCCGGGCTTGATCCTGACGTTTCCAGGCAATGGGCAATAGTTCGCGAAGTGGAAAACGCCCTGAGCTACGCCTCGCAGCCCGCGCACCGTGGCGACTTTCAGCGATCCCTCTGGGTGGCCGGGACAATGGCTGGCCGGCAAGTCCCAGGCCTGCCCGCCGCGCTAACCCTGCCCGAGCCCGGCGAAGCCTAGTTTCCGTGGTGCTAATTGCCGTGGTGCTAGTTGCCGGGGGGCTAGTTCGTACAGGTGGCACCAGATGGTTCACTAGTGCCTAAAGTTTTCGTTCCAAACGTCATAGCCAAGCTTGATGATGAGCGCGGCAACCACCAGCAAAAAAACTACGCGTATAAAGCGGCTGCCCTTACTGGCTGCGGTCCGTGCACCAAGGTATCCCCCGGCCATGTTTGCGGCACCAAGGAGCAAACCTAAACCCCATAAGAGCGAGCCGTGCGGCAAAAAGAACAGCAGTGCTCCCGCGTTCGTGGCCATGTTGACGATTTTTGCCTTGGCGCTGGCTTCCATAAAGGCGTATCCCATGGCAGTCACCAAAGCGATCACCAAAAAGGAGCCGGTACCCGGTCCGATCAAACCGTCATAAAAACCGATCGCCGCCCCAATCAGGCACGCCGTGAGGTAGTGCCGTTGTCCAGTATGGCGGAGCGAGGTCAGCTCCCCCAGCTGCGGTTTTAGCGCAGTAAAAAGTGCGACGGCGATCAGAGCCACCACAATGATCGGTTTGAAAACGCTCGAGGGCAGGTTGGCAGCCAAAGAGGCGCCGGCGAAGCTGCCCACTAAGGCCACTAGCGCCATGGGGACAGCCGTCTTAAGGTCAGGTTTGACCCGCCGATAATAGGTGATGGCGCTGGTGGTGGTACCGAAGATGGAGCCCATTTTGTTAGTGGCCAAAGCCTGAACGGGGCTAATCCCTGGCACCATCAACATCACAGGTAACTGGATGAGACCGCCGCCGCCCACCACCGCGTCGACCCAACCAGCCGCAAACCCCGCCAGAATAATCAGGATCAGGGTGAGCGGCTGGAGGGTTTCGAGTCCAGAAATCACTAGCTACGGACGGCGCGAATCACGTATTCCACTGCTTCGGCAAAGGGTACGTTCTCAGCTACGCCACTGCGACGATCCTTGATCTCAACAACGCCGTCTGCCAGTCCCTTGCCCACAGCAAGAATCGTGGGCACACCAACCAGCTCAGCATCGCCGAACTTAACCCCCGGAGACACCTTGGGGCGGTCGTCATAAATCACTTCAAGGCCAGCTGCGTTGAGCTCGGTAGCAATCTGCTCAGCTGTGTTGAAGATTTCTTCGCCTCGGCCAACAGCCACAACGTGAACATCAGCAGGTGCCACGGAACGCGGCCAGATCAGGCCACGATCGTCGTGGTTAGACTCGGCCAGTGCTGCCACCGCGCGGGTGACACCCACACCGTAAGAGCCCATGGTGACCACTTGCTGCTTTCCGTTTTGGTCTAAGACTTTGAGCTCAAGCGCCTCGGCGTATTTGCGACCCAGCTGGAAAATGTGACCCATTTCGATGCCGCGCGCTGTTTCAAGCGGACCGGATCCGTCCGGAGCAGGGTCACCGTCGCGCACTTCAGTGGCTTCAATAACGCCGTCCCATGTGAAGTCACGGCCAGCTACGAGACCAAAGACGTGCTTACCGGCCGCGTTGGCACCGGTGATCCATGAGGTTCCAGAAACCACCCGTGGGTCTACCAAGTAGAGGAGTTTGCTGGCCGCTTCAGCACCGAGCAACGGTGCGTCTAGGCTCAGTCCCGGGCCAATGTATCCCTTAACCAAAAGCTCCTGCTTTTTGAGGTCTTCCTCCGAAGCAGCTTCGATGCCTACTTCCCCACCAACTTCGAGGAACTGAGAGATGTTGGCCTCAACCCGCTTGAGATCCACTGCGCGGTCACCCGGAACACCGATAACCACCAGCTGGCGAGTGCCCGTCGGTAGCGTGACGGCAAGGACTACGTTCTTCAAAGTGTCAGCGGCAGTCCAGGCGCCACCGTCGGACTCTGAACGCGGTGCCAATTCATTGGCAGCGGCCACGAGCGTGTCAATCGTAGGAGTGTCAGGCGTTTCGCGAACCTGTGCTGCCGGTGCATTGGTGAAATCGATAGCGTCTGGAACCACAGTGGTGACTGCCTCAACGTTGGCTGCATAGCCTCCCGCGGAGCGCACAAAGGTGTCCTCGCCGATCTCGGTGGGGTGCAAGAACTCTTCGCTCTTGGAACCACCCATGGCGCCGGCCGTGGCGAACACAGGTAGCACCTCAAGTCCCAGACGCTCGAAGATCTTCAAGTAGGCGCCGCGGTGGGCGGCGTAGCTTGCGTCCAGTCCGGCGTCGTCGATGTCGAAGGAGTAGGAGTCCTTCATAATGAACTCGCGGCCGCGCAGTAGGCCAGCACGCGGACGCGCCTCATCGCGGTACTTGTTTTGAATCTGGTACAGGCTCAGCGGCAGGTCCTTGTAGGAGCTGTAGAGGTCCTTGACCAGGAGGGTAAAAACCTCTTCGTGGGTGGGCGCCAGCAAGTAGTCAGCGTCTTTGCGGTCCTTGAGACGGAACAGCCCCTCACCATATTCGGTCCAACGGTTGGTGACCTCGTAAGGTTCGCGAGGCAAAAGAGCCGGGAAATGTACTTCTTGGGCACCAATAGCGTTCATTTCCTCGCGAATGATGGCCTCGACTTTACGCAAAACGGCCAAGCCCAAGGGCAACCACGTGTAAATGCCCGGTGCAGCTCGGCGGATATAGCCAGCGCGAACCAAGAGCTTGTGGCTGGCCACCTCAGCATCCACAGGGTCTTCGCGAAGTGTTCGCAGGAACAAGGACGAAAGGCGAAGAATCACAGCAAGTATTCCGTTTCTTAGGGCAGGTCTGAAAAGTTGCCCGTTACACGGACACATTGACTTCAGTACTAATCTATCGGCTGGACTCCGGACGCGCCCAACCGGGAACAGCACAGCCCGGCGAACAGTCGCCTACGGCTGCTCTCCGGGCAGTGCTGGATATCAGGCCGGGCATCAGCGTCCGGCGAGAACTACTAGTACTTCGTTTTGCCTTCGAGCGCTACCAGAACACCGGCCACGGCGAAGAACTTGTCCTCGAAGTCTTTATCGAGTGCTTTAGCTAGATCTACGCTGACAGCCATTGTGTGTTCCTTTCTAGAGGGACCCACGCCTCATCGGTACGGTCAGCTTGAAAATACGTCAGCCACAACCTGGGCGGAAGAGTCCTTGACTGCCAATTTGCTGGGAATTACTCTTAATTCATCATCTGATGAATTATTTCTGGTGCCCTCGGCGAAGGAGCCTTCTATGGCACATGTAGCAATTCCCGCACCGAATTCGCAAGAACTCCCCCACACCTCCGGCGCGCCAGCAATCAACGTCACCGAACTAAAAGTCGCAAAAGGCCACCACCTCGGCTCCAGCCAACTGGACATCTTGCGCGGCCTATCCTTCAACGTCCCAGCCGGGCAGATCACAGGACTCTTGGGCCCCTCGGGCAGTGGCAAAACCACCCTGATGCGCACCATTGTTGGCGTCCAACGGCCCACCTCCGGCAGAGTCACCGTCCTGGGCCGGCCCGCCGGGGACGCCACCCTCCGGGACAGTGTGGGCTACGTGACCCAATCCGCCAGTGTGTATCCGGACATCTCCGTTGAAGCCAACGTTCGGTACTTCGGCACTATGCATGGCCAGAACAAGACGGACGCCTCAGAGGCGATTAACGCCGTCGGACTGGCGCCGTATAGCAAGCAGCTCACCGCTTCACTCTCCGGCGGGCAACTCAACCGCGTGTCTCTCGCATGCGCTCTAGTCTCTAAACCGCAGCTATTGGTTTTGGATGAACCTACCGTGGGGTTGGATCCGGTGCTGCGTGCGGAGTTATGGGAACGCTTTGCCGCCATGGCCGACGCCGGAACCACACTTCTGATTTCCAGTCACGTGATGGAGGAGGCAAGTCATTGTCAGCACCTTTTGCTCTTACGTGACGGACTGCTTCTTGCCCAACTCACCCCGGCCGAACTGGCCCAGAGAGGCCACAGCGAAGATCTGGAGCGTGCCTTTTTACGCATTATTCGCGAAGCAGAACCGAATGTGGAGTCCCAGCCGTGAACATTCGAATGACCCTGGCCACGGCGGGACGAGTACTCAACCAACTCCGGCATGACAGGCGCAGCATCGCACTAATTTTGGTGGTGCCAGCGCTCCTCTTGGCTACTGTGTACTTCCTGTACGAGAACGAAACCCTGCCACCGGGTCACCCCCGAACCTTTAATCGGGTGGGATTGATGATGCTGGCAATTTTCCCATTTGTGGTGATGTTCTTGGTCACCTCCATCACGATGCTGCGGGAGCGGACCACTGGCACCTTAGAACGCCTCCTCACCACACCTATCCACAAAACTGATCTCCTCTTCGGGTACGGGATCGCGTTCTCTTTGATGGCAGCACTCCAATCACTTGTTGCCTCCGCCGTGGCATATTGGGTCTTCGCGCTAGATGTTAAAGGCAGTCCGCTACTTGTGGTGCTGGTGGCTGTCCTCAATGCCATGCTCGGCGTTGCTTTGGGTCTGCTGTGTTCAGCGTTTGCTAGGACCGAGTTTCAGGCCATTCAATTTATGCCAGTTGTGGTCGTACCACAGATCCTTTTGTGCGGACTATTTGTGGCTCGCGACCAGATGAACTCCGTCCTTGAAGCCGTGGCCAACGTGCTTCCCTTGACCTTCTCAGTGGAGGCACTGCAGGAGATTGCGGCCAACACTGAGGCCACAGCACTGCTCTGGCGGGACACCTGGCTCCTTGCCGCGATCGCCGTCGGCGTTTTACTGTTTGCCTCACTGACGTTGCGCCGGAGCAGCAAATGACAGCAGAATCTACAGCGCGCAGAGGACGACGGCGAGGCGTTGGCGATACGCGCGAAAAGATCACAGCGTCCGCGGCGCGCTTGTTCGCGGAGCACGGCTTCGAGGGAACCAGCCTTCGGGCTGTGGCGCGGGACGCCGGTGTAGATGCGGCGATGGTTCACCACTATTTCGAGAGCAAAGAACAGCTCTTTGCCCACAGCATCAAACTTCCCATAGACCCCGAGCAAGTGTTCTCGGTACTAGTGGAGGTGCCGTTTGAGTTGCGGGGCGAGGCTGCCGTCAGGGCGGTGTTGCGGCTGTGGGACGGGCCAGCCCAGCACACACTGGTGGCTTTTTTACGGGGAACTCTAGGCTCCCGCGCTAGGACGGCCCTGATGCGGCAATTTGTGGTGCAATCAGTCCTGAGCCGGTTGATAAAGGACGCACCGGGCAGTGACGCTGAGCGCGCGCTCCGGTCCAATCTTGCAGCCAGTCAGATTGTCGGTTTGATGGTGGCCCGCTACGTGGTGGGACTCGAGCCGTTGGCTTCAGCGCCGGCCGATCAGGTGATCGCTATGGTGGGGCCATCGGTTCAGCGGTACCTGACTGGAGAGTTGCCTGGTCTGCTCAGTTCACAGTGAACAGCACTGTGGCGAATGTTCCTTGCTGTGCGAACCCCACGCGTTGATAGGTTTTTAGTGCCCGGGTGTTGTAGTCATTCACATACAGACTCACTACGGGTGCCAGCTCCCGCGCGAGATGCACCACACCGGCCATAAATGCCGCGCTAAGGCCCTGCCCGCGATAGGTGGGGTTGAGCCACACGCCCTGAATTTGGGCAACACTGGCGGCTAATGCGCCGATCTCCGCTTTGAAAACTACGGTTCCCTCCGGGCTGATGAACGACATTGAATGGCCTTGGTTAATCAAGTACGCCACGCGTCTGGAATAGAAGTCGCCGCCAGTGAGTGGCGAGTAGCCAACTTCCTCCTCGAACATGGCCACGCTCGCTGGCAAAAGAACCGAAAAGTCGTCACGGTGGCTCATACGCACACGAGGGTCAGGAGTAACTTCCGTCTCTGCAGAAATCGTCATAAGCGGCTGACAATCGCGGATCTCCTTCACCAAATGTCCGCGCGCTTGCAGCTCACCGCCAATGGCTAAGGTTGCGCCCGCTGGCCCAAATACTGAGGCATAACGCCGCCCCGTTGCAGCCAGTTCATCAGCCAACTGCGCAGCGAATGCGGGATCAAAATTCAGCGGAACTATGTTGGCGCCCGCCCAACAGGCACCGGTGAGTTTTCCGGCGTCGAACGTTCCATAGATCCTGGCCCCGGAAAGGGGCCAGGGCGTCACAGCGTCATCAAGCTGGGTGAGGATAAAAACATTTGCCACCGGATCTTCCAGCGCAAGGGCGCGCAGCTCATCACGGTCCTCACGCCCCAAGAGCCGTAAGCGGGAAGGGTTCCATCCGGACCGGAACAGCTCCCCGCGTGCCGGATCCCTAGGAAACGGAAACCACGGGGCTGCCCGTGGCGGTGTTTTCGCCATCAGAATCCCCCATTTCCTCGGCAATGCGCATGGCTTCCTCGATCAAGGTTTCAACAATCTGATCCTCAGGAACAGTTTTGATCACCTCGCCACGAACAAAAATCTGGCCCTTACCGTTACCGGAGGCAACACCAAGGTCAGCTTCTCGAGCCTCGCCTGGGCCGTTCACAACGCAACCCATTACGGCAACACGCAAAGGTACTTCCATACCTTCCAAGCCAGCCGTAACCTGCTCAGCCAAGGTGTAAACATCAACCTGAGCACGCCCACAAGAGGGGCAGGAGACAATCTCCAGCTTGCGAGGACGCAAGTTCAAAGACTGCAGAATCTGGTTGCCCACCTTGATTTCTTCAACCGGAGGAGCTGAGAGGGACACACGGATGGTGTCCCCAATGCCCTTAGCCAACAGCGCTCCGAACGCCGTGGCGGACTTGATGGTGCCTTGGAAAGCGGGGCCAGCCTCGGTGACGCCCAAGTGCAAGGGCCAATCACCCTTCTCGGCGAGCATCTCGTATGCGGCAACCATCACCACAGGGTCGTTGTGCTTGACCGAAATTTTGAAGTCGTGGAACCCGTGCTCTTCAAAGAGAGAAGCTTCCCAAACAGCGGATTCAACCAAGGCCTCAGGCGTGGCCTTGCCGTACTTCTTCATAATGGACGGCTCCAAGGAACCGGCATTGACACCGATGCGGATGGAGGTTCCGTGGTCCTTGGCTGCCTGCGCAATTTCCTTGACTTGGTCATCAAATTTACGAATGTTTCCAGGGTTCACACGAACCGCTGCGCATCCAGCTTCGATGGCCGCAAACACGTATTTGGGCTGGAAGTGAATGTCAGCAATAACGGGGATCTGCGACTTCTTGGCGATGATCGGAAGGGCCTCTGCATCATCGGCTGATGGGCAGGCAACGCGCACAATGTCGCAACCGCTGGCCGTCAGCTCAGCGATCTGCTGGAGCGTCGCATTGATGTCAGTGGTGGGCGTGGTGGTCATTGACTGCACGCTAATGGGTGAATCCGAACCAACACCTACCGATCCAACCTTGATCTGGCGGGTTTTGCGGCGAGGCGCAAGTACGGGCGGTGGTGCTGCGGGCATTCCCAGGCTGACCGAGGTCACTGTGGCTCCTTGGGTTGAAGAAAACGTGGGAACCGGCCGTTGTTAAGCTTGGCGCGGCCAGTAGTTATTGCTGTGGAGTTCCTTAGGATGCGCTCGCGGCGAGCTGCCCAATAATCGGGTTCCACTCGCGCGATGAGGTGCGGGCTACAGCTCCAGCTTGCTGAAAGGGATCTTGACGAACCAGCTCTTCTAATTGCGGTTGATCCTCCACGGAGAACAGCAAAAGCGCACCAGTACCGTCTGTGTACGGCCCGGAAGCCAACAACAAACCTTGGTCCGCTTGGGCACTGAGCCAGTTGCGATGTGCGGGCCGGTGTTCATCCCGCAGTGCTGCGGTGGCGGAATCGTACTGGTAGTCCACGGCGAAAACAGTCATGCACTTAGCCTATATCCACCATGGGCCACTACCTTCAAAACTTCGGCGTGGGCTGCACCACCAATTGCGCCATGGGGCGTGCAAGCTAACCAGTATCACCTATCCCAACTAGCTCAGGAAGAGAACCTTGATCAGTGCCGTTGTCCCAGCAGCCCACAGCATGGAAGACAGTGTTCCGATGATAAATCGCTCGGATGCGGCGGGGGTTTCTTTGAGTTCAGCGAACCGACCTAGGCCTTTGATCGCCACAATGTAAGCGATGGCCACAGGCTGACCACCAAGGATTGCGAGGCTAACTGCCAACCGCTCCAAGACGCCGATAATCGCCCCGCCACGCAGAATCTGCTCGGAGTCCACAGCTGGTGCCGATTCTGCGGCGACCGTAGCGCCGTCGTCGTTTTGCACTCCTGGTTGGACCTCCTCTGCCGCTAGTTCCTGCGCGGCAGTATGCGTGTCAATGGTGCGGGCGAGCTTGAAGATCAGGGCCGTCACCGGCCACCCCACAAACCCCGCCACGATCAGAGCCACGGCAACCCATAATGCGGTCATTTAAGCTGCCCCTCCCGGCTCGCTGCGAATTGATCAGCCGTTGTTAGAAGCGCCGCTGCTGCTGGGCGAGCAGCTAGTTCTTCCGTAAGCGCTGCACGGCGCAGTGCCGTACTCACCGCTTGTTCGCTCATCTCTAAGGCCTCCGCTACAGCTTTTTGTTCCCCGTGGTGTCCCAGTGTGCCACGACGTACCTCAGCGAGGGCGTCAACAACGTTCCACTGCGAAGCCGTGCGGCGCTCGATGAGCTGGCCCAGCAAACGCAGGACTGCTTCGGCATGGGCAGCTTGCTGGGGCGCAGCATTGGAGACTACCGCGAGGGGAATATTTTTTGCCGCTGCTTTGGCTCGATCTACTGCGTGCCGGGCAGCTAAAAAGGCACTCCCCTGACCGGCTCTGGAGGACTCAGGCAGAGGCTCTTTAACCGCACCAATCCCGATGCCTACGTACCAGTGACCAGTACGCAATAGTTCAAGGGAAACCTCGACGACGGCACTTGCGTTTTGGAACACCGCTTGGATCTCGTCGCCAGCGGTGCGTTCAAAGGGCAAGAGCGCCGGAACGTTTTTGAGCTGCACTAGGACTTCAGGCACACGGTCGATGTCCTTTCCGCTCCCCCGCTGGTCCACCGTCATCACGAACATGGATCAATCATAGAAGACTGATTTCTAAATAATCCATCTTTTTAGGATGATTATCTAGAAATCATCCATATTTGACTGATTATTGCCGTCGCGGTCAGCTGTCGCTTCCGAGCCGTCTAAAAGATGTTTACCGGCTTAACGATGTCGGCATAGATCAGCAGGGCACTCATTGCCATCAAGGCAATAGCCACCACATAGGTCAGTGGCAACAACTTGGCAATATCGAATGGCCCCGGATCCCGTTTGCCGAACCACCGCGCGATCTGCCGGCGAGCACCTTCATAAAGCGCTCCCGCAACGTGACCGCCGTCGAGCGGCAAAAGCGGCACGAGGTTGAAGACAGCGAGCGCAAAGTTCAGCCCCGCGAGGATACCGATCAACGCTGCCAGACGCGTAGACACGGGGATGGTTTCCATCGCAGAGATCTCACCGGCAACTCGGCCCACCCCCACCACACTGATAGGGCCGTTAGGGTCGCGCGGTTCCGAGCTGAACGCGGCCTTTGCCACGCCTACTACTCGGGCTGGGAGATTAAATACGACGCCGGCGACTTGGCTAATCTGTTGGCCCGCCGCTGGTAGTACTGCTTCGGGCCCTTGGGGCACCATCGCTTGTGTGGGGCCAATACCGAGGAAGCCAACTTCGGCAGTTTTGGTGGTGCCGTCAGCGTTCTTTTGTGCTTGGCCATCGGAGCCTACAACGGGGCGCGCCGAGAGAACTGGGGTGACCGTGGTGTTGACTTCCTGACCATTTCGCAGGACCGAGATCTGCACACTGCGCCCGGCAGAGGCTCGAATCCATGACGTCAGTTCATCCCAGCCAGTGACAGTTTTGCCGTCAAAGGTTTTGATGGTGTCTCCGGGGAGAAGTCCGGCCGCGGCGGCAGGTGTAGGAACACAGGCCGACGAATTGGGGTCTACGGTCTCACCAGATTTCACCTGGCATTTGGACACGTCAGAGATGGTGGTGGTCGCCTGTGCCGTGCCAAATCCCATCAATAGCACTGCCGTGAGCACCAATCCGATCAGCAGGTTCATGGCTGGCCCGCCGAGCATGATGATGATTTTTTTCCATACCGGAAGTTTGTAAAAGACGCGGTTGTGGTCCTCTGGGCGCACTTCCTCATGCGCTACCGAGCGCGCCTCTGACGCTAGCGTCTGGAACATACCGGTACTTGAAGGCCGCACGCTTCCATCGCTCACGTTGGGCGGGTACATACCCACCATGGATACAAAGCCACCGAGCGGGACCGCCTTGAATCCGTATTCAGTCTCGCCCTTGCGCTTAGACCAGAGAGTTGGCCCAAAGCCGATCATGTATTTGGTGACCCGGACGTTAAAGAGTTTGGCGGGCAACAAGTGCCCCACTTCATGCAAGGCGATAGATAGGGCTATGCCTATGGCGACGATGAGTACACCAACGATAAAAAGAACTACGGCTGTCACTTAGCACCTGCATTGTGGGAGTCACTTGGATCAGAGGAGCTGTCCAAAATCTGATTGGCCCGGGCGCGGGCCCAACCTTCAGCTTCCAGCACCGACTCGACACTGAGCTGGGAGGAGCCTGAGTGTTCGCTCAACACGGCTTCAATGGTGTCCACAATGTCAGTAAAACGAATCTTGCCGGCGTGGAACGCGTAGACGGCTTCCTCGTTGGCAGCGTTGTACACAGCAGGGAAGGTGCTCCCCTGCTTTGCTGCGTCCTTAGCAAGGTCAACGGCGCGAAATGCAACAACATCGAGTGGTTCGAAGTGCCAACTGACTGCTTGGCTCCAATCACAGGCGGAAGCGGCTTTTGGCACACGATCTGGCCAGCCCAGGCCCAAAGCAATGGGGAGCCGCATGTCCGGCGGTGATGCTTGAGCAATGGTGGAACCGTCTACAAACTGAACCATGGAATGCACCACAGATTGTGGGTGGACCACCACATCAATGCGGTCCAGCGGAATGTCGAAGAGCAAGTGCGCTTCAATCACTTCCAGTCCTTTGTTGACCAGGCTTGCGGAGTTAGTGGTGACCATGGGGCCCATGTCCCACGTGGGGTGCGCAAGAGCTTGGGTAGGGCTAACGTTGTGCAACTGTTCACGGCTGAACCCTCTGAAGGGCCCACCGGATGCTGTCAAAATAAGTTTGTCCACTTCAGCGAACTGCCCGGACCGCAGACACTGTGCAATGGCCGAGTGCTCCGAATCAACTGGCACCAATTGACCTGGAGCCGCCGCGTCCTTGACTAGTGAGCCACCTACAATCAGTGATTCTTTATTGGCCAGCGCCAAGGTGGCCCCTGAGCGGAGCGCCGCCAGAGTGGGAGCCAAACCGATGGATCCTGTGATGCCGTTAAGCACTACATCTGACGGGATCTGTGCGATCTGCGTGGAAGCGTCAGCCCCGGCGAACAACTGTGGCTTATATCCGGTGATCCCTGCTTTGGCAGCCGTTGCGCTAATCAGCGCAGCGAGTTCACTCGCGTCCTGGGCGGATGTACCTACCGCTTGGGCGCGTGTATGCACTGCCTGAGAGGCCAGAAGCTCCAGGTTTCCCTGCCCAGCACTGAGCGCCACAACTTCAAACAAGTGTGGTGCACCATCCACCACGTCTATTGCTTGAGTACCAATGGAACCGGTGGAACCGAGAATCACAATCTTGCGCCGCATCATTAATCCAGTATCTCGCAATGCACGTCAAACACCGGACCGTATGCCCGCAATCTCGGCTGCTACAGTTCCCCTGCGCGCAAGAGCGTGGCCTGAGCGTGTTTGAGGATGGGCTCGTCAATCATTTTGCCTTGGTACTGGAACACACCGCTCCCTGCTTCTGCGGCTGCGGCTAGAAGTGCTCTAGCCTCAGCAATAGAGTCCGCCGATGGTGCATAGGCGTTGCGGATGGTGCCAGCTTGACTTGGGTGGATACACGCCTTGGCGAAGAACCCTGAGGCAACTGCATCCTCGGATTCAGCGGCCAATCCGGCCAGATCAGCGATGTTCACATACACAGCATCAATAGCTGATTTGCCGTAGGCGCCAGCGGCCAAAAGTACCTGTGAGCGCGCATGCTGTGCCACATGGCGGTAGCTGCCGTCCGCTTTTCGGCTTGAGGTCCCGCCGAGTGACGCCACAAGGTCTTCGGCTCCCCACATTAAAGCAACCACGTGGGGAAGTGCCGCGATAGCCGGAGCATTGATGATTCCGGAGGCCGTCTCGCACAACGCAATCACTCTAAAATCCTTCAGCTCAGCGATCTGAGCTGGGTCTTCTGCCTTGGCCACCATGATGGTCCGGTAAGGAGTGCCCGCGAGGACGCTAAGGTCTTTGGCGAATTCCTCAGTGCCACAAGGGTTGACGCGCACTATGGTTCGCTCGGCTTCTAAGGGGGCTCCACTGCGAACATGAGCAAGCAGCTCGGCACGCGCAGCCTCTTTATCCCCTGCTGCCACTGCATCTTCAAGGTCCAAGATGACAGCGTCTGCCCGTTCGGCTGCTTTGTTGTAGCGGTCAGCCCGGTCTGCGGGGCAGAACAAGAGACTTGGTCCCATAGTGAACGTCACGATGTAAGGCTTCCTTTTTGCTGAGCCGCGTGGGCTTCTTGGGTCCACATCAGGCACGAACGGGTAGCTTTGGCCACAACTTTCCCGTCTTGATTGGTACCGGTGTGTTCCATCGTCACAACGCCTTGGCCCGGTCTAGACGAGGAAAGCCGCTTAGAAGTGATCACCGTCTGGGTGTACAAGGTGTCGCCGTGGAAAAGCGGATGTGGGAACTTCACGTCGGTGAGCCCCAGCTGGGCGATGATGGTCCCTTGCGTCAGTTGGGGAACGGACTGTCCCACGAGTGTTGCGAGGGTAAACATCGAATTCACCAAGCGCTGTCCGAAAGGTTGCCCAGCGCTCCATGCAGCATCCAAGTGGAGAGCTTGCGTGTTCATGGTCATGGTGGTGAACAGAACGTTGTCCGTCTCGGTAATAGTCCTGCCAGGGCGGTGCGCGTAGATCACGCCCTCTTGGAGCTCCTCGAAGTAGAGTCCACGCTGTTCGATCATGTCCATGCTGGGGGCTTGATCGTGTTCCTGTTCACTCATACGTTGTCCAAGTCATGCATTTCCACACGCAGTTCAGCGCCGGTAGCGGCGATCACTTCCTCGGCGGAAACTCCCGGAGCCGTCTCGCGCAAGACCAACCCGTCCTCAGTGACATCAATAACCGCAAGGTCCGTGATAATTCTGTCCACACACCCCTTGCCGGTCAGCGGCAGAGTGCAGCGTTTGAGGATCTTAGGGTTCCCCGCCTTATCCACGTGCTCCATCATGACGATAAGCCGCTTAGCTCCAAAAACTAGATCCATGGCACCCCCCATACCCTTGACCATCTTGCCGGGGATCATCCAGTTGGCAAGATCGCCATTCTCAGCAACCTCCATTGCCCCGAGCACTGCAACGTCCACGTGACCGCCGCGCACCATTCCAAAGGAGAGCGAAGAGTCAAAGAACGCAGCACCCTTGTTGACAGTGACGGTTTCTTTGCCGGCGTTGATTAGGTCAGGATCCACAGCGTCATCGGTGGGGTAAGGGCCGGTGCCCAGGATTCCGTTTTCCGAGTGAAGAACTACTTCCACCCCTTCAGGAATGTAGTTTGGGATCAGAGTGGGCATACCAATACCAAGGTTGACGTATTGGCCGTTGTGCAATTCTTTGGCCACTCGCGCCGCAAGCTGGTTTCTGTCCAAGGCCATGCCTAGTTACCTTCCTTTGCTGCCGAAACGGTGCGCTTTTCAATGCGCTTTTCACTGTTTTCCGATCCCGCAGGAACGTGGACTACCCGTTGAACAAAAATGCCCGGAATGTGAACGTGTTCGGGGTCCAGCTCGCCCGGTTCCACAAGTTCTTCAACTTCAGCGATGGTGATCTTTCCAGCCATGGCGCACAGAGGATTAAAGTTCATGGCCGTCGCGTGGAACACCAAGTTTCCGTGCCGGTCGCCCTTCCAGGCGTGGACCAGCGCGAAGTCTGGAGTCAAAGACTCTTCCAGTACGTAATCTGCACCGCCGAAGTTTCGCACTTCTTTCGGCGCGGAGGCGATCACAACGTCTCCGTCCGCATCGTACTTCTGTGGCAGTCCGCCGTCGGACACTTGGGTGCCCACACCAGCGGTTGTGTAGAACGCTGGGATCCCGGCACCGCCGGCACGAAGCTTCTCCGCCAAAGTTCCCTGCGGTGTGAGCACTACCTCAAGCTCACCGGCCAGGTATTGGCGCGCAAATTCCTTGTTTTCGCCCACATAGGAGCTGATAGTTCTACGGATCCGGCCGTCGCGCAGCAGAATGCCCAGCCCCCAGTCGTCGACGCCGCAATTATTGCTGACCGTTTCAAGCGAGCCGGTTCCCTGATCATGCAGGGCAGCGATCAGGGCCACGGGGATTCCACACAAACCAAAACCGCCGACGGCGAGTGAGGCGCCTTCATGGACATCCGCCACCGCCGTAGCGGCGTTCGCTACAACCTTGTTAATCATCATTGATCCTTTCAGTGCCGGCGAGCAGCATATTCCACCGCCAATTCCGCTTGCGCGCAGACGGAAACAAAACCTAAAACCTTAGAGGCCTAGATCCCGGGCAATGAGCATCAACTGCACTTCTGTGGTTCCCTCGCCGACTTCAAGAATTTTGGAGTCGCGGTAGTGGCGGGCCACAGTGAATTCGTTGATGAAACCATACCCGCCGAAGACTTGTGTGGCATCACGGGCGTTGTCCATTGCGGCTTCACCCGCCACCATTTTGGCGATGGCTGCCTGAGTCTTAAAGGGTTTGCCAGCCAGCATCCGGGCGGCGGCGTCATAGTAGGCCAAACGCGCTGTGTGGGCGCGTGCTTCCATCCGGGCAATCTTGAACTGGATGCCTTGGTACTTACCAATGTTGTTACCAAAGGCTTGGCGTTCCAGCGCGTACTTCACTGACTGGTCTACGCAGCCTTGAGCAGCGCCTACGGCGAGCGCAGCGATCGCGATGCGACCCTCATCCAAAATGGATAGGAAGTTGGCGTAGCCTCGCCCTTCAACTCCGAGCAAGTTTTCCTCGGGAACACGAACGTCAGCCAAGGTCAGCGGGTGGGTGTCCGAGGCATTCCAGCCCACCTTGTTGTAGGCCTTTTCCGCCTTAAAGCCGGGAGTGTTGGTGGGTACCAGAATGGTGGAAATTTCTTTTTTGATGCTGCCATCGGGCCGTTCGCTTTGCCCGGTGACTGCGGTGACTGTAACTAGTTTGGTGATGTCGGTACCGGAGTTAGTGATGAACTCTTTATTGCCGTTAACCACCCACTGGCCGTTTTCGCGTTTAGCCGTGGTTTTGGTTCCTCCAGCATCCGAGCCCGCTTCAGGTTCGGTCAGGCCAAAGCCTGCGAGCGCTTTGCCCGAGGCCAAGAGCGGCAACCACTCTTTCTTTTGGGCGTCATTGCCAAAGCGGTAGATGGGCATGGCTCCCAAGGAGACACCAGCTTCAAGGGTGATGGCCACCGATTGGTCCACTCGGCCTAGTTGTTCCAGCGCTAGGGCTAGTGCGAAGTAGTCCCCGCCCATTCCGCCATGCTCTTCGGGGAACGGCAACCCAAACAGGCCCATTTCTGCCATGCCTGCAACCACTTCATAGGGGAAGCTGTGTTCTTCATCGTGTTTTTGTGAAACAGGGGCAACTACTTCGTTGGCGAAATCCCGTACGGAGTCGCTGAGGTCTTGATAGTCCTCGCTGAGTCCAAAGCTATTCACGTTTTACTCCTTGGTGGTGACGTCGTTGTCGGTGATGGGATGAATGGTTGCCAATACTTGATCAGCCTTAACGATTTCTCCGGTCTTGACGGACAGATGGACTATCCCGTCCACGGCGGCAAGAAGTTGGTGCTCCATCTTCATTGCTTCTACGCTGACCAGCGGCTGCCCGGCTTGCACTTCCTGCCCGCTGACGACGGCGACGCTAACCACAGTGCCCGGCATCGGTGAGTGGACTTCTGGATCTGCAGTGCCCGATTCACGTTCGATGCTTGCCAATCGTTGATGCAGGTAGGCCTCACGGCCGAGGATATCGAGGTGGCCTTGCCAGCCTTCGGAGCCGAGGTAGATTCGCTGGTTCTGCTGTGAATATGTGGCCGCGTCCGTAGCAAATGCCCACTCGTGAGTAGCCGAACTGATAGTCAAACGGACGCGCTGACCAACGATTTCAGGGATGCTGCACTCTTGAGCCGGCTCGTCATCCACGCTCACGCTGAGGGTTTGTGAATCCTTTGAGGTCACTGAAACTTCAGCCAGCTGCCCGTCTGGGAGCAATACGTGCAGCCTCCATGGTGCGCGGGCCCCCATGCGCCAACCGTCCAGCCGGTTCCATGGGGTGCCAGTGGTCACTGACGGGCTACCCGTCGACATCCGGCCTGTAGAACCCTGGTTTTTCCTAGTGCTGTGAACCCAGCTCATCAGTGCGGCGACTATTACCTCCGCCTCCCCCACATGACGGAAAGCGAAGTCTGGCATCTTGCGCTCGATCAGCCCGGTGTCGAGCTTGCCAGCCCGCACATCGGGATCGTTGATCAGTAATCGCAAGTACTCAACATTTGTATCTATGCCCAAGGCTAGGTAGTGAGAGAGCCCTGCGTCCAAGGCATCAAGTGAGGCTTGCCGGTCTGGTGCCCAGCTGATGACTTTTGCCACCATGGGGTCATAGTCGGCGGAGATTTCCAAACCGTTGAGTAGGGCCGAGTCCATACGAAGCAGTGTTCCTGGTGGTGCGCTGGCGTCCTCGTTCAGGAGCTGAACCGTGCCCGTTGAGGGCATAAAGTTCCGTTCAGGCACTTCAGCGTAAACACGAGCTTCCACCGAGTGTCCGTTGAGCTGAATGTCCTCTTGTTTGATGGTCAAGTGCTCGCCGGCAGCAATTTTCACTTGCCACTGAACCAGATCCAGCCCGGTGATCATCTCTGTTACAGGGTGCTCTACTTGCAGGCGTGTGTTCATTTCCATAAAAAAGAACTCGTCCGGGGCAGCATCTGATACCAAGAACTCCACGGTTCCAGCCCCCGAATAGTTCACGCTCCGAGCTGCGTTACAGGCCGCCTCACCCAACTTGGCGCGGATCTCTTCACCGCGAGGAAGGCTTTCAAGCATGGGCGAAGGCGCTTCTTCAATCACCTTTTGGTGGCGACGTTGTAGGGAACACTCACGCTCCCCGAGATGAATCACGTTGCCGTAGTTATCCGCCAAAATTTGCACTTCGATGTGCCGCGGGGTCAGGACAAGGCGCTCTAAAAACAAAGTGTCGTCACCAAATGCTGAAGCAGCTACACGTCGCGCCGTCAGGAGGGTGCTTGCAAGGTCCTCTGCACGTTGCACCGCGTGCATTCCCTTTCCACCACCTCCGGCGGAAGGTTTGATCAACAACGGGAATCCGACGCTAGAAGCCGCTTCGATCAACTGCGCATCGCTGAGTCCCGGTGCGGCGATGCCGGGAACCACTGGCACACCGTATCCACTGACATGGTTTTTAGAGCGGATCTTGTCACCCATAACGTTGAGCGACTCCACACCGGGGCCAATGAACATAATGCCCGCAGCCTCCAGAGCACTGGCAAACTCAACGTTTTCACTCAAGAAACCGTAGCCAGGATGAACGGCTTGCGCTCCCGTACTGCGGCACGCAGCGATGATCGCATCGGTGTTGAGGTAACTTGCGGAGGCCGCTGCGGGGCCAATCCGTACGGCCGTATCAGCTTCGCGCACGTGGCGTGCACCGGCGTCGGCGTCGCTGTAGACAGCAACTGAGGTGATACCCATAGTGCGCAGGGTACGAATAACCCGACAGGCGATTTCGCCACGGTTCGCCACCAACACAGTGTTGAACAGAGCCGCAGTGTTTTGGGATTTCAAAGGTGATTCCTGCATCAACGGCTCACATCCGGAAGAGGCCGAAGGAGGTCTCCGGCAGTGGTGTACGGGAAACAACATCAAGGGCGAGTCCCACAACGGTGCGGGTCTCCGCAGGGTCAATGACGCCGTCGTCCCAGAGGCGGGCGGTTGAATAGTACGGGCTGCCTTGGTCCTCATACTGTTCGCGGATGGGCGCCCGGAATGCTTCCTCTTCCTCGCTAGACCATTCTTGGCCGCGGGATTCCATCTGCTCGCGTTTGACGGTGGCCAACACTCCCGATGCTTGGTTGCCGCCCATCACCGAGATGCGAGCGGCGGGCCACATCCACAAGAATCGGGGCGAGTAAGCGCGCCCGCACATGGAATAGTTTCCTGCCCCGAAGGAACCGCCAATCACAACTGTCAATTTGGGTACGCGAGCGGTGGCCACGGCGGTGACCATTTTGGCCCCGTTTTTGGCAATGCCGCCGTGTTCGTAGTCTTTGCCGACCATAAAACCGGCTAGGTTTTGCAGAAACAGCAGGGGGATGCCTCGCTGATCGCAGAGTTCAATAAAGTGGGCGCCCTTGAGTGAGGATTCGCTGAACAGGACACCGTTGTTAGCCACGATGCCTACCGGGTGACCGTGAATTTTGGCAAAGCCAGTCACCAAAGTGGTTCCGTAGTTCTTTTTGAATTCGTGGAACTGGCTTTCATCTACCAAGCGCGCAATGACCTCATGGACGTCATAGGGGGCGTTCACATCAACCGGGACGGCACCGTAAATCTCCTCCGGGTCGACCGTTGGTTCAGTGCTCTCAGTGACTTCCCACGCCGGTGCAGGCTGTTGCGGCAGTGTGGACACGATGTCCCGGACAATCTGGAGTGCATGTTCATCGTTCTCTGCCAGATGGTCAGTGACACCGGAAATTCGTGAGTGCACATCACCGCCGCCAAGCTCCTCGGCCGTAACGATCTCGCCGATAGCTGCTTTAACGAGCGGAGGGCCACCCAAAAAAATGGTGCCCTGGTTGCGGACAATCACCGTCTCATCGCTCATTGCTGGCACGTAGGCGCCACCGGCCGTGCACGAGCCCATTACCGAGGCTATTTGTGGGATCTTGGCGGCAGACATTTTGGCCTGGTTGAAAAAGATGCGGCCAAAGTGTTCTTTGTCCGGGAAAACCTCGTCCTGTTTAGGAAGAAACGCTCCGCCGGAATCTACTAAATAAATGCAGGGAAGCTTGTTCTCGAGAGCAACTTCCTGGGCTCTCAGATGCTTTTTGACGGTTAGCGGATAGTAGGTTCCGCCCTTGACTGTGGCGTCATTGGAAATGATCATCACGTGGCGTGAATGAACCAAACCGATCCCGGCGATCACACCAGCGCCCGGGCTGTCGTCGTTATACATGCCGTTTGCTGCCAACGGTGCGATCTCCAGGAACGGGCTGCCATCGTCGAGCAGGCGATTGATACGCTCGCGAGGCAAAAGTTTGCCGCGGGCAATGTGCCGCTCACGTGATGCTTCTGGGCCCCCTAGTGCGGTGGTTTCCAGCTTGTGACGGAGTTCGGTTACGAGCGCTTTTTGGGCTTGCTCATTAACGAGGAACGGCGCGGATTCGCGATCCAGCGCGGTGGCGAGGGTCTCCATTGACCTGCTTCCTAGGTGCTTTGATGCGGCACAATCCGCTGTCATTTTGGTTAGTACCGGATAACTGAGTTTTACGTTAGTCTCTAATAACCGTGATGTCCACCACACTGACAAAGGATCACGTGAACACTCAAAACCAGCCAGAATTAACCTCGTCAAGTGACGGTGAGGACTCGGCAATCGCACGGCAAACCCAGCGGAGCTTGGCCAAAGAAGAGCGACGCCGAGCCCTCCTTGCTGCCGCCGCAAACCTCTTTGCGTCCAAGGGGTACAGCAGGGTTTCGCTCGAGGATTTGGGCGCCGCCGTAGGTATCAGCGGCCCAGCGGTTTACCGGCACTTCCCCGGCAAACAATCCGTACTGGACGAGGTGTTGTTGACGGTAAGCCGCGGCCTATTGTCTGGCGGTTCATTGGTGGCAGCCCGCTCCGTGGATCCCCGAGCGACCTTGACAGAGCTGGTCCACTTTCACGTGGATTTTGCACTGAGCAACGTTGACGTGATCCGAGTTCAAGACCGGGACCTGGACAACGTCAGCCCACAATGCCGCTCCGAAGTCCGTTCCCTGCAGCGGCAATATGTAGAGCTGTGGGTGGAGCAATTAGGCGCGATCCACTCGAGTGACTCGGTGGCCGAGCTACGCCTACGCGCCCATGCCACTTTTGGACTCATCAACTCCACGCCGCATTCGCTCAGAGGGCAAGGAACCAGCGTCGCCCGCAAAACAGCCGCTGGAATTTTGGAAGAGCTGGCCCTTGCCGCACTGACCGCCGGCGCCTAGCCCATCGTTAGTGCGAGCGCTGGATCCTTGAGCAAAGCGCCGACGTCAGCCAAGAACCGCGAACCTTGCTCCCCGTCAACAAGCCGGTGATCAAAAGACAGGCTCAGTGTCATCACCTCGCGCAGTGCTACTTCGCCCTGGTACTCCCACGGGAGCTTACGCACCGAACCCATGGCAAGGATTGCCGCTTCACCGGGATTCAGAATCGGCGTGCCAGCGTCAATCCCAAACACACCAATATTGGTAATGGAGATGGTTCCGCCACTCAAGTTCAGCGGGGAAGTTTTGCCCGCCCGCGCGGTTTGGGTTAGTTCGCCAAGCTCTTCAGCCAGAGCCAAAAACGTCAGGTCTTGGGCGTCCTTAATGTTCGGCACTGTCAGTCCACGGGGTGTAGCAGCGGCTATGCCTAGGTTGACGTAGTTGAACTGCACAATTTCTTGAGCCGCTTCGTCCCACTGAGAGTTGAGGCTGGGGTTTGCTTTGAGCGCCACGAGCAGGGCCCTAGCAACGATCGTGAGCGGCGTGATGCGAACCTGCGCGTATTGTTTGCTGGCCTTGAGCCGTGCCAAGAGTTCCATCGTGGCAGTGACATCAATGGTCAGGAACTCGGTGGCGTGCGGCGCAGTAAAAGCGCTAGAAACCATGGCTGCAGCCGTGTGCTTGCGGACCCCTTTGATGGGCGTGCGCGTCTCCCGCTCCCCCGCAGAATCGGCGCTTCCCTCAGATCGGGCACTGCACTGTTGGACATCGGTGCGGGTGATCAAACCACTAGGTCCAGTGCCAGTGAGCTGAGTGAGGTCCAAGCCCAGATCTTTGGCCAGTTTTCGCACCGGCGGTGTAGAGCGCGGCCGTTCGGGTGATGCCGTTACTGCTACATGCGTGGTTACTGCCGTAGTAACTGTTGCTGGAACACCTGCCCGGGCACGGCGGCTCGGCCGGCCCCCGCGATCGACCACGGCACCGTAACCCACCAAGTTTGGTTCCCGCTTGGGCTCCCCTTCCAGAGCGCCTTCACTGATTGCAGCGCCGCCGGTTCCATTACTGGGGTCCGGGGCGGCGCCGTCGTCGGGAACGTCAAAGGAAACGATCGGTTTACCAACTTCAACCACTGTTCCGGCTGGTTCATGCAGTTCAAGCACCACTCCGGCGAAAGGCGACGGTAATTCCACCACGGCCTTAGCTGTTTCTACCTCGGCGATGATTTGGTTCAACTCCACAGTGTCCCCCGGGGCAACGTGCCACGAGAGTATCTCTGACTCGGTGAGGCCTTCGCCCAGATCTGGGAGCCTAAATTCGCGCCTCATTGTTGTGCTCACGCTTCCAATCCGCTCAAAGAGTTGTGCCGGCCCAGGGCCCGGTCCACGCCGTCTAGGATCCTGTCTAAATCCGGCAAGTGATGCAGTTCCAACTTCGAATAGGGGTACGGGATATCAAAGCCCGTCACGCGTATTGGGGCCGCCTCAAGGACGTAGAAGCAACGTTCAGTGATGCTGGCAGCGATCTCCGCGCCGAGTCCACCTGATTGCGCAGCTTCGTGAGCGATCACCAAGCGACCGGTCTTGCGTACCGACGCTTCCAAGGTGACGAAGTCGATTGGCGCTAGGGAGCGCAAATCAATCACTTCTACAGAAATACCTTCGTCAGACGCGGCAACCGCTGCGTCCCGCGCGGTCTTGACCAGTGGTCCATAGGCCACCAACGTGACATCCGCACCAGCATGTACGACGGCGGCACTCCCCATGGGTAGCACCGCTTCAGTGGTGGATTCCTCCACTTCGCCCTTGTCGTGATACCTGCGCTTTGGTTCGAAATAAAGCACCGGGTCGTCACAGGCAATGGCCTGTTGGATCATCGTGTACGCATCCTGCGGATTGGAAACTGAGATCACGCGAAGACCTGAAGTGTGGGTGAAGTACGCTTCCGGCGATTCGGAGTGGTGTTCAGGTGAACCAATCCCACCACCAAAAGGCACCCGGATGGTCAAGGGCATCTTGACGGCACCTTGAGTCCTGTAATGGAGCTTGGCTACTTGGCTAACAATTTGATCAAAGGCCGGGTAGATAAAGCCATCAAACTGAATCTCACACACGGGCCGGTAACCGCGGTAGGCCAACCCTACGGCGGTGCCGATGATGGCAGATTCCGCCAAAGGTGTGTCAATGACTCGGTGGGCACCAAAGTCCTTTTGCAAACCATCCGTAATGCGGAACACCCCACCCAAAGCGCCAATATCCTCCCCCATCAGGACTACTTTGGGGTCAGCATCCATGGCACGGCGCAGGCCGGAGTTTATGGCACGGGAAAACGTCATCGAGGTCATCACAAGGCTCCTGCTGAGTTGTCGGAACCCATCATCTGCAAGTACCGCTGGTAATGGTCCTGTTGGCGCTCCAAGAAGGAGTGAGGCTCGGCGTAGACGTGTTCGAAGATCTGCTCAGCTCGAGGCTCTTCCATGGAGACGATGCCGGCCCGGAGGGCAGCAGCTACAGAGTCTTCCTTGTTTTTCACGTGGGCTTTCACGTCATCACTCAGGACGCCGAGCGAATCGAGGTGGCGTTCAAGGCGCAGAATCGGATCCTTGGCACGCCAGTCTTCGAGTTCGTTAGCGTCCCGGTACCTGGTGGGGTCATCAGCGGTGGTGTGTGGTCCCATACGGTAGGTGACGGCTTCAATAAAAGTGGGGCCGCCACCGGTCCTGGCTCGCTCCAAGGCGCTTCGTGATGCCGCCAAAACAGCGAGGACATCGTTGCCGTCTACCCGGATGGCCGGAATACCAAAGCCTGCCGCACGGTCTGCGATTTGCACGTGGCTTTGGAGAGTTACCGGCTCTGAGATGGCCCAGTGATTATTTTGGCAAAAGAAAACCACGGGAGCCTGAAAACTCGCTGCGAACACCATGGCTTCATTGACGTCGCCTTCACTCGTGGCACCGTCGCCGAAGTAGGTCACCACTGCCGTACTGGCGCCGTCGAACTGGACTCCCATGGCGTAACCAACTCCATGGAGTGTCTGGGCGCCGATGATGATTTGTGGGGTGGCCATGTTGATAGTGAAGGGATCCCAACCGGCCGAGGCGTTGCCTCGCCACACTCGCAGGATGTCCGTGAAGTCCACACCGCGGCAATAGGCCACACCGTTCTCGCGGTAGCTGGAAAAGACAAAATCATCGTGGCGAAGTGCCCGGCCTGAGCCGATCTGAGATGCTTCTTGACCTAAGAGCGGCGGCCACAACGCGAGTTCGCCTTGGCGTTGAAGCGCTGTTGCTTCATTATCGATCCGACGGATAACCACCATGTCTTCGTAGAGACCTACGAGCGTAGCTTCATCAACGTCGCTCAGCCACGGATCCCACTCGGCGCTTGGGGTGCGTGTGCCCTCGGCTGAAATGAGCTGAACGAATGTTTGTGAGTCGTTGCTTAACACTTTTGCCAGTGACCTTCCCGGCGTGAAGGAACAGTATCCGACAAGAGGATTGCCCCTGCCGCGAGCCGTTCAGTCTTAACCCCGTGGGCGCCATTGCCCACGGTTAATGTGACCCTACTCACAAGTTGCAATGAGTACAACCACCCGCGAACAGCTTGAGCAAAATGCTCAGACCCGAGGGAAGCAACAGTGCTATTCTGCGCATTATGTACTCTCTAGATGGGACCGATGCAAAGTTGCTCGCAGCCCTCGCCGAAGATCCACGCCGAACCGTAGTTGCTTTGGCCCAAGTGACCGGCATTTCCCGCAATACCGTCCAGGCTCGAATGAGCCAGCTCGAGAAAAACAAGGTGTTTTTGAACTTTGAGCGCCGGATCAATCCAGCTGCTTTGGGTTACACACTCTCAGCTTTTATGTCAGTTCACGTCCAGCAACGAAAGCTGCCCTCACTGGCCGAGAGTTTAGGCAGCATCCCGGAAATCCTCGAGGCTTACCCGCTGAGCGGATCTGCCGATCTATTCCTTCGCGTAGTTGCTAAGGATGCAGAAGATCTCTTCCGCATCAACGGTAAAGTCCTCGCTTGCGAGGGTGTTGAGCGCACTGACACCGCAATCGCCATGGGAGAACTGATCCCCTTTAGGATGCTCCCACTCCTGGAGCGTGAAGAGACTGGCAACTGAACACAGCAAAAGGCCCACCACTTGCTTCCCACGTTTGGGAGCAAGTGGTGGGCCTCGGGAGCCTAAGCACCGAAACTAGTGATCGGTTGCTTTCTCTGCCCCTGCTCCAGTGAGAGAACGAACCTCCATCTCGGCCTGCTTTTTGGCGTCTTCGCGGCGTTTGTCCAAAATCGTTCCCAACCAGCCCAAAAAGAAGGCCAAGGGAATCGAAATGATGCCGGGGTTACTGAGAGGGAAAATCGCAAAGTGTGCTCCCGGGATCATCGACGTTTTACTGCCAGAAACCACAGGGCTTAATGCGATCAGAATGATGGCCGATCCAAGTCCCCCATACATACTCCACAGCGCACCTTGAGTGGTGAACTTCTTCCAGAACAAGGAATACACAATGGTGGGCAAGTTCGCCGAAGCTGCCACGGCAAAAGCCAACGCCACAAGGAACGCAACATTTTGTCCGTTAGCAAAAATGCCACCGAGGATGGCTAGAAGGCCAATTACTACTACGGTGCGGCGCGCCACCTTAACTTCCGTGCCGGCGTCGACCTTTCCCTTAGCAAATACGCTCGCGTAGATGTCATGGGCAAAGGAGGCCGCCGCCGTAATGGTCAACCCCGCAACCACTGCAAGAATCGTGGCGAAAGCTACCGCGGAAATAAAGCCCAGCAAGAGGGGGCCACCAAGGAAGAAGGCAAGCAACGGCGCTGCCGAATTCACTCCACCCGGCGCAGCCTTGATGGTGTCTGCACCCACCAGGGCGCCGGCGCCATAACCCAACACCAAGGTGAAGATGTAGAAGATGCCGATGAGCCAAATGGCCCAGACCACCGATTTGCGTGCTTCTTTAGCAGTTGGCACCGTGTAGAAACGCATCAAAACGTGCGGCAAGGCAGCGGTTCCCAGAACCAAGGCCAACCCAAGCGAGATGAAGTCCAGCTTGGTGGTTCCTGTTTTACCGTACTGAAGGCCCGGGTTGAGGACGGCTGGGTTCTTGGCCGTATCTACCGCCGCACCCAGGAGGTTTGAAAGGTTGAAGCCGTAAATCGATAGCACCCAGACGGTCATAACAGCGGCGCCGGCAATCAGCAAAATAGCCTTGATGATCTGGACCCACGTGGTCCCCTTCATTCCACCGATGAGTACGTACACAATCATCAAAATGCCAACGATCGTGATGACCAACGCCTGGCCTCCCCAATCACTGATGCCTAGCAGCAATGAGATCAAGCTTCCCGCGCCTGCCATTTGGGCCAGCAAATAGAAGAAGCACACAGCGAGCGTTGAGATGGCCGCGGCAATCCGCACTGGGCGTTGTTTAAGTCTGAAAGACAAAACATCCGCCATGGTGAATTTGCCGGTATTGCGCAAAAGTTCTGCCACGAGAAGCAGCGCCACAAGCCATGCAACCAGGAAACCTATCGAGTACAGGAAACCGTCATAGCCGTTGATGGCAATGGCTCCAGTGATACCCAGAAATGAGGCAGCCGAAAGGTAATCGCCGGCGATAGCTGTACCGTTTTGCGAGCCGGTGAATGACCTACCGGCGGCATAGTAGTCAGCGGCTGTTTTGTTGTTTTTGCTCGCCCGCAGCACAATCACCAAGGTGATCGCTACAAACAGGGCAAAAATTCCAATATTCAAGGCTGTGGTGTCTTTAAGGTCAGAGACATTAACCATGGGCATCACTTGGCATCATCCTCCGCGGAAGGCGCCGTGTTCAGCGCATTGATGGACTTCTTGCTGTCCTCGATTTCGTTGCGCAATTCCGTTGCCAGCGGGTCCAATTTCTTATTGGAATAGCTCACGTACCAGGCGGTAATACCGAACGTGGTGAGGAATTGCAAAAATCCCAAAATGAGGCCGATGTTGATATTGCCCCAGACTTTGGTGGACATAAAGTCCACTGCATAGTCAGCCAAGAGCACATATGCGAAATACCACAACAAGAAAAAGACAGCCATGGGGAACACAAAGCTCCGATGACGTTTGCGAAGTTCTTGGAAGCGTGGTGAGGCCTGCAATGCTTCGAAGTCCGGCCCCTCCTGCGCTTCGCTCTGACGGGCGTCGTTGCCCATAGTTCCTCCTAGTAGGACTGTTTCCAACAGCCAACAATTCTCAGCCACCACCCACGTCGAGCATTGTGACTTAGTTCACTATTGACGACTCCTCCCCCGCAATGCCACCGTCACAAGTCATGGCGCGACGAACGGTCACCACCGTGCGCTAAACGGCAGGCCCACAGCTCTTCCACTGAAGAACTACCCGCAGTCAGCTTGTTGGTGCTGACTATGCTTGGCCCATGCCCGAATCGCTTTTGCCCGCCGCCGTTGCCGTGGCTCTTGTAACGCTTGCCGTAGCTGCCGTGGTGGCAGTGGGTGTGCAGATTTTGCGATCCTTCCGTGAACTTGGGACCGATGCTGAACGAGCCACGTATCGCACACTCCATATCGCTTCCATGGCCGGGCAGCATTTGCGTACTGGGCTCCAACCGGCAGGTGCAGCCAAGGCGGCGCGCCATTTGAGTACCTTGCTCGCTTGCGACGCCTTCGCGATCCTCGACACCCAAGGGGTGATCGCTTGGGACGGGCCGGGGCATGCCTATGCTCCAGAGCTGGTGCGGCTAGCTTCCCCTTCGATGGCCAGCGGCACCGCTGCCGTTCACCGGGGTGGATTTGCGCCGCTGCCAGGATCGAACAGTTCACAGCCTGACAAGCCTGAGGCAGTGTTGAGAGCGGTGATTGTTGCACCGATTTACGCTGGCAGCAGGGTGGTTGGTGCCGTCGCGGCGATGGCACCGGCAGCCAGTGCCGGTTTGGTTCGCGCTACTTCCGAGGTAGCCGGTTGGGTGGCTACCCAAGTAGAGCTCGCTGAGCTGGATCAGTCGCGGACATTACTGATGGAGGCTGAAGTAAAAGCACTGCGAGCCCAGATCAGCCCACACTTTATCTACAACTCGCTCAATGCCATCGCGTCATTTATCAACACCGACCCAGAACGGGCGCGGGACCTAGTGGTGGAATTTGCTGACTTCACTCGGTACTCCTTCCGCCGCCACGGAGAGTTCACAACCTTGGCCGAAGAATTGCGCAGCATTGACAGCTACCTGCTTTTGGAGCGGGCTAGGTTTGGCGAACGTCTACAAATCTCCTTGCAAATTGCGCCCGAGGTTCTGAGCACCATTGTCCCGTTTTTGTCATTACAACCACTGGTGGAAAACGCTGTGCGGCACGGGCTTGAGTCAAAAGCCGGGGTAGGTACTATTCGAATCTCTGCCCGTGACTTGGGCACTTCTGCTGAGGTAACAGTGGAGGACGACGGCGTGGGTATGGACCCCGGGAAGTTGCGGCGCGTCCTGGCTGGGCTCAGTGATTCAGACAGCGTGGGCCTGCGCAACGTTGATGTCCGCTTGCGGCAGGTCTATGGGGACGCACACGGTTTGGAGATTGATACTGCCCCTGGCGAAGGCACACTAATTACCATGCGGGTGCCAAAGTCACAGCCCCTGCATGAGACCTAGGCATTAGCCTAGTAACCATGCTCACAGTTCTAGTCGTTGATGACGAGCTCCCCGCGGTTGAGGAGCTGGCATTTCTGCTGGGCAAAGACGAACGTATCGGAGCCATTCGACGAGCATCTACAGGAGCCGAAGCTCTTGAACAGCTCAAGCAAGGTGACATCCAAGCGGTGTTTTTGGACATCCACATGCCTGCTGTGACCGGCCTGGACGTAGCCAAAGTTTTAGCCACTAGTCTCAACCCTCCGGCTTTAGTATTTGTTACAGCCGATGAGGTTTGTGCGCTTGAAGCGTTCGAGCTCGCCGCGATCGATTACCTTCTTAAGCCCGTCCGTCGCGAGCGCTTGGCACGTTCGGTGACTCGTATTCACGAACTTCTCAAGGACGGGCCGTCCAAACCAGAGATCATCACGGTGGACCAGGGCGGAGTTTCCAAAATGATTCGGCGCGAGGACGTCAGTTATGTCCAAGCCCAGGGAGACTACGCGCGACTGCACACTCCAGATTCAAGTTATCTGATCAGGATCCCGCTCAGCGAGCTTGAACAACAATGGGCTGATGGCGGGTTTGTTCGGATCCACCGCTCTTACCTCGTGGCGCTGGATCACGTCTCCCGCATCACGTGGGGCAACCCACACCCCACTGTGACAGTTGCTGGCGCGGAGTTGCCGATTAGTCGCCGCTTAGCGCCGAGTCTCCGCGGCCGTTTAGATCAAACCCGTCCCAGGCCCGCCTGATGGATCAGCTGTGAGCCGCGTTCGGGTCACCGGCACTCCCCTAGCGGCGCATACTCAAGGCCACGCCACCAGCCAGCAGCTCGGCAGGGACGTCACGGAACTGTATGTTGCCTCGCTCATCAGGTCTCAACTGCGTCTGGCTCTGGTGGTTGCAGCCGGATTTATCCTGATCTTGATGTGCTTTGGCGCTATTTTGTTGTGGGTTCCGGGCATCGGCGAACTACGGATTTTTGGCATCCCGTTTCCTTGGATACTGCTCGGCGCCGGCGCCTACCCGGTGATCGGTCTTAGTGCGTTTCTTTTTGTGCGCGCATCTACACGCAACGAGGAACGCTACCGCGAACTCGTTGGCGGAAAATGAGTATCCAAGTGACGCAAGGAACGCTCCCGTGAACCCCGCTATTGGCTTCGGCGCGCTCATCGCAGTGTCCCTCAGCACCGCCTTGATCGGCTTTTACGGCTTGCGTATTTCCCGGACAACCAGCGACTTCTATGTTGCCTCACGGACCGTGCGTCCTTGGTGGAATGCGTCAGCCATTGGTGGTGAATATCTTTCCGCGGCCAGCTTTTTGGGTGTTGCCGGGCTAGTGCTACTCAGTGGAACCGATGCCCTTTGGTACCCAGTGGGTTACACGGCCGGGTACTTGATGCTTTTGCTTTTTGTTGCAGCCCCCTTGCGCCGCTCGGGTGCCTACACGGTTCCGGATTTCACCGAAGCCCGGCTAGCCTCCCGCACTGTCCGCCGGGTCACGAGTGCTCTTGTGGTGGTGGTGGGCTGGCTCTACATTGTCCCGCAGCTACATGGAGCAGCACTGACAATTAGCATCACCACTGGGCTGCCGTCGTGGATTGGAGCGGTTGCGGTAGTCGCCGTTGTGATTGTCACTGTCACCGCTGGTGGGATGCGTTCCATAACCTTTGTTCAAGCCTTCCAGTACTGGCTCAAACTCACGGCGCTGGCGGTGCCAGTAATTTTTATGCTTCTAGCTGTGGGCGGCGGCGCTGCGGCAGTGAAGATGAACGACGTCGTTAATCCCACCGGAGCCGCCCCTACGGGGCTGTACCAGACAGTGTCTTTGTTGATTGCCTTGTTGTTTGGAACTCTGGGGCTGCCGCACGTTTTGGTCCGCTTCTACACGAACCCGGACGGTAAATCAGCACGAAAAACCACCATGATCGTTTTGGCATTGTTGTCAGTCTTTTATTTGCTCCCCACCACCGTTGGGTACCTCGCTCGGCTGGTTCCCGGTTCACTCCCGGCGGCCGGTCAGGCCGATGCCATCGCCCTGACTTTGCCCTCCATGCTGATCCCGGGGCCTTTAGGGGAAATGCTTAGCGCTCTCGTGGTGGCTGGCGCCTTCGCGGCCTTCTTGTCCACCACTTCGGGGCTGGTGATCTCCTTGGCCGGTGTGATCAGTCAAGACGTCCTCGGCGGTAGTGTGAAGGGATTCCGGGTTGCCGCCGTGTGCTCGGCTTTGGTCCCGCTGGCGATAGCCGCACCAACACAAAGCCCTGCACTGGCCGGAAGCGTTGGGCTAGTTTTCGCATTTACCGCATCCACGATTTGCCCAGTCCTCTTGCTCGGCATCTGGTGGCGCCGCCTGAGCGACATTGGCGCCGTAGTCGGCATGATTGCTGGTGCCGTGTTGTGCGGTGGATCAATCGTTGCTTCAACACTGCTGGGTTCAGGTGCCACACCAGGCTGGATAGCGCAGCCGGCGGCGTGGACTGTGCCTGCGGCCTTCGCTGTGATGATCACGATTTCCCTGTTGAGTCCCCAACGAGTCCCCACCGAAACGGCTCGGATGATGGCACGGCTGCATGTCCCTGAGCGAGCAGACGTCAGCGATCGCGCCTTGGGGAGTCAACGCCCCCTCACTGACTAGTCGATAGCCGCCATGAGTTCAACGGCGCGGTCCAAAAAGGCATCCACTTGGGCTTCTTCATAAGACTCAGTACCTTGGGCCGAGCGGAAAACTGCGCGCCGGACGTTATCGACGCTCAACGGTTTGTCTTTTTCTAGGTACCCAATAAGGTCCTCGCACAGGGCATCGACGTCGGCTTTGCGGTAGCCACGAACGTTGTTTTTGCTAGGTGAACGGAACCGCTCATTGGCCGGACGGTGAAGCCGTCCACGAAGCGTGGCGGACATTTTGCCGATGCGCTGCAGCCAAGCCTCTTCGCCCTCGGCAGCAACCAATTCATCCCGTTCTTTGCGGGCCAGAGCATCTTCCAACACGTCCAGAGCGTCATCAACTTGGACGGCGTTGTATCCACCCTTAATTGGATCAAACGCCACAGCGCGAACGTCACCACTGTTCACAGGTTTGGTTGCCAGCTCAGGTGCTTCAAAAAAGTTCCGCGCATTGGCCATAAAGGCGTCAACCTGTTTGGTGTTGTAGCCGTAGTCCTTACGGTCCACGAGTTCAAACGTGGCGGGAATTTTTCCCTTGGGCTTCGCGGTCACTGTGCTTCCTTCACTCCGTGCTTTGGGGTCCTGCCCGGACCGTCGCTAACTCTTAGGCTCCTGCAAGGACCCTAAACAGGATGAATGAGACCGGTGCGGCAAAGAGGATGGAGTCCAAACGGTCCATCACACCGCCGTGCCCGGGCAAAATACTACTCATGTCCTTGATCCCCAGTTCACGTTTAACCATGGACTCGGCTAGATCACCGGCGGTGGCCGCTGCCACCATACCGATTGCGAGGACAACACCAATCCACCAGGGCTGGTGCAAAAACAACACACACATCAAGATGGCCACAACCATGGCACCTGCAGCCGAGCCCGCAAAACCTTCCCAGGACTTCTTGGGGCTAATTTTTGGAGCCATTGGGTGTTTGCCCAAGGAGGCGCCTACCAAGTAACCAAAGGTGTCGTTGGAAACCACCAGCAGGAGCATGGTCAGCAGTTGGAAGACCCCTTGCGGAATATGCCAGTCTGGCCACAGGCCTAGTGGCGCAGCTCCAATTCCGGTGTGCAGCGGCAGTATGGCAAAGCTGATAAAGAACGGAACCCACACCAAGGTGAATACGCCCGCAAATATACTGCGTGCCGAACCTGCGGGCTCATCAAGGGTCCGCCAGACGAGTACCGCCACACACGAGGCCAACAAGGTGAACAACATGGCCTCGAGGCCACCAAAATAGGCGGAAAGCGGCATGGCCGAGGTGCCAACTATCACCGGCACCAGAGGAACAGCAGTACCGTGCGCAGTCAGGGCACGCGTTACTTCCCAGACACCAAAGAGGGCAAAGGCCGTCACCAAAATAACGAAGCCCAGAGGTAGCACTAAGAGTCCGCCGATAACGGCGAAAAGCAACCCTAGCCCCACACCGATGGCGGCCGGTAAGTTCCGGCCGGCCTTCGGCGTAGGATTCCTGCGGGGTCTCTTCAAACGGACCGCAGCCGGTTGTGGCTGAACCATTAGACTTCGAGTAGCTCGGCTTCCTTGCGCTTAATAAGCTCGTCGATTGCATCAACGTGAGCCTTGGTCAAGGCATCCAGTTCCTTCTCAGCACGGTTGCCCTCGTCTTCGCCAGCGTCCCCGTCTTTCACGAGCTTGTCCAAGGTTTCCTTGGCCTTACGGCGCACGGAACGAACGGAGACCTTTGCGTCCTCGCCCTTACCCTTGACGATCTTGACGTACTCCTTGCGGCGTTCCTGGGTGAGGTCCGGAATCGTGACACGGATGACGTTGCCGTCGTTAGACGGGTTGGCGCCAACCTCGGAGTCGCTCAGCGCACGCTCGATGTCCCGCAGCGCCGTCTTGTCGAACGGGGTGATCAAAATGGTGCGCGCATCCGGCACGGCAAACGATGCGAGCTGCTGGAGCGGAGTCGGCGAGCCGTAGTAGTCAACCAAAACTCGGTTGTAGAGGGCCGGGTTGGCGCGTCCGGTACGGACGGCAGCAAAATCGTCTTTAGCGACCTCGATGGCTTTATCCATCTTTTCGCCAGCTTCAAGCAAAGTCTCTTCTATCACGGCATCTCCTGTGCAATACGTTGCTTCCGCACTCTCGCAGTGCGGCTTTGGTGTTCAGTCCGCCAGGGCGGGATGGTCCTGCAACTATCCTAGCCGGAGCTAGGGGTGAACCTTGGTGCCCAGCTTGCCACCCAAGATGGCTCGAGTGACGTTTCCTTCGCCTTCCATACCAAAGACCACCATGTTCAATTTGTTGTCCTTGCACATGGTCATGGCCGTCTGGTCCATCACGCGAATATCCTGACGAAGTGCGTCGTCGTAGCTGAGCTCCTCGAGCTTCTGCGCGGTGGGATCCTTTTTAGGATCGGCGGTGTAAACGCCGTCAACGCCGCTCTTGGCCATCAAAACCTCATCGGCGTGGACTTCAAGTGCGCGCTGTGCAGCGACGGTGTCCGTGGAGAAATACGGCAAACCTGCCCCAGCACCAAAGATCACTACACGGCCTTTTTCCATGTGGCGAATGGCCCGGCGCGGGATGTAAGCCTCAGCGACCTGACCCATGGTGATGGCACTCTGAACTCGAGTTTCAACACCGGCTTGCTCCAAGAAGTCCTGGAGAGCTAGGCAGTTCATAACAGTCCCGAGCATACCCATGTAGTCAGCACGAGAACGGTCCATACCACTCTGCGAAAGTTCGGCACCGCGGAAGAAGTTACCGCCACCAACCACAATCGCCACTTCAACAGTTTTCACTGCGTCAGCGATCTGGCGGGCGATTCCACGAACCGTGTCCGGGTCAACACCTAGTTTGCCGCCGCCGAATACTTCGCCGGAAAGCTTAAGCAAAACACGACGGCGCGCAGGCGCGGCATCCGTGGAGCTCGGCTGCGAAACTGAAGTTTCGGCGTCGTCAGTTGTTGTGACGTTTGCGGTGTTCTGAACGGATTCCATGGTGCCTTCCCATTGATGAACTCTTGGCTAGGGTATCGCGGACTTGCTATTGCGCGCGCATCAGCGCATGCAAAAGGGGCGGCCACCGAAGTGACCACCCCTTTCGAAGACTTACTAGGCGCCTACGCGGAAGCGGGCAACAGCCTTAGCTGTAACACCTGCCTCTTCAAGGACCTTTGCAACAGTCTTTTTGGCGTCCTTGGCAAATGCCTGGTCAACCAAAACTTCGCCCTTGTAGAAGCCCGTCACGCGGCCTTCAACAATCTTGGACATTGCAGCTTCCGGCTTGCCTTCGGCCTTTGCGGTCTCTTCGGCAATACGGCGCTCGGACTCTACCAATTCGGCAGGAACGTCCTCGCGGGTCAAGTAGTTCGGAGCCATTGCTGCAACGTGAACAGCAACATCGTGGGCCACGGCCGCAGCAGCTTCGCCTTCGCCTTCAACTGCGAACAAAACGCCAACCTGGGCCGGAAGGTCCTTGGAAGTCTTGTGCAGGTAAGCGTCAACGATTGCGCCTTCAACGCGTGCAAGACGGCGAACAACAACCTTCTCGCCCAAGATTGCGCCCTCTTCGATAACCAGTTCGGACAACGGCTTGCCGTCAACCTCGGTGGCCAAAAGGGTTTCCAGGTCAGCAGCGCCAGACTCGATGGCGGTGGTGAGAACGGTGTTTGCAACGGCGATGAACTTGTCAGACTTCGCAACGAAGTCGGTCTCGCAGTTAACTTCAACCATCACACCAACGTTGCCCACTACCTTTGCGGCAACGAGGCCTTCAGCGGTGGAGCGGCCTTCGCGCTTGGTAGCGCCCTTCAGACCCTTGATGCGGATGAGTTCGATTGCCTTTTCAGCATCGCCATTTGCCTCGTCAAGAGCCTTCTTGACGTCCATCATTCCGGCACCCGTGCGCTCGCGCAGGGCCTTGATGTCAGCAGCAGTGTAGTTCGCCATGGGAACTCCTGTGTCTAGAGATTTGGTGGTTTACGCCACTAACAGGGCGGCAGCCCGGGAACCGAGCAGCCACCCTGTTAGTCGACCCACACCGAAGTGCGGGAAAATCGAGATTTACTTGTCAGCTTCAGCAGCGTCAGCGGCAGGAGCCTCGGCAGCAGCGTCAGCAGCGGGGGCTTCTTCAGCCTTTGCTTCTTCAGCCTTACCTTCGAGGAGCTCGCGCTCCCACTCAGCGAGGGGCTCTTCTGCAGTCTCGGTGTTACCGGTTGCGCGGTTGTTGCGAGCAATCAAACCCTCGGCAACAGCATCGGCAACAACGCGGGTCAACAAGTTCACGGAGCGGATGGCGTCGTCGTTACCCGGGATCGGGAAATCAACTTCGTCGGGATCGCAGTTGGTGTCCAAGATGGCAACAACGGGGATGTTCAGCTTCTTGGCTTCGTCAACAGCGAGGTGTTCCTTCTTGGTGTCTACAACCCAGAGCAAGGACGGAGCCTTGGTCAAGTTGCGGATACCGCCGAGGTTGGTCTCAAGCTTGGTGAGTTCACGCTTGAGGAGCAAGAGCTCCTTCTTGGTGTGACCCGAAGAAGCAACGTCGTCGAAGTTGATCTCTTCGAGTTCCTTCATACGCTGGATGCGCTTGGAAACGGTCTGGAAGTTGGTCAGCATACCGCCGAGCCAACGCTGGTTCACGTACGGCTGGCCAACGCGAGTTGCCTGCTCAGCAATTGCTTCCTGAGCCTGCTTCTTGGTACCAACGAACAATACGGTTCCGCCGTGGGCAACAGTGGCCTTAACGAACTCGTAAGCGCGGTCGATGTAGGACAGCGACTGCTGCAAGTCGATGATGTAGATGCCGTTGCGCTCCGTGAAGATGAATCGCTTCATCTTC
Organism: Pseudarthrobacter sp. J1763; assembly: GCF_050490295.1. Classification (NCBI taxonomy): domain Bacteria; kingdom Bacillati; phylum Actinomycetota; class Actinomycetes; order Micrococcales; family Micrococcaceae; genus Pseudarthrobacter; species Pseudarthrobacter sp. J1763. The sequence continues at coordinate 47,248 of NZ_JBNPEN010000011.1, forward strand.
GGGTTCCAACGACGGGTCTGGTGTCCAAAGTGTACGCCGCTGTCAAGCAGCTGGCGCATAGTTACGACGGGCATGCCGACGCTCCTTCCGGCAGGTCATGAATCATGAGAGGCCTTCGAGGACCTCTTACCCTGCCATAGTTGACGGTTATTCAACGCTTCCCACGGCGGGAAACGTTCCTGGTATCCATCGTTGCGCTCATCCAAGTTTCCTCAGACCGCAAGCTCAACGATTCCCTGCCTCTAGGATTAGCCGGAGGAAAAGCACGGATACGCGTAGTCAGCCTGACTGCCTCTGGGCACACAAAACCCCAGAGAAAATTCCGGGGAGTTTTTGGATGCTTCAAGGCATGGCAAACTGCACTCACAATTGTACTACAGGGGCACGAGGTCTCCTGACGCTAAAATTATTGGCTTTCTAGCCTTCTCAGTGCGGAACCATTGCTCAACAAGTGGCCAATTTGGCGAAGTTATCCACATAGCCTTTCCCGCTTCCCCACAACGGACATCAAAAGCCCACAGTGGAGAGATGAAGCAGTTAGTCACCACTGTTCTGAGTCTTGTTCTCTTGGCGTCCCCGGCCGCCAGTGCAGCCCCAAGTTCGGAACATATAAATGTTGAGAATCAGAGAACGACGGCGATTGCGCTTAGTCCTAGTCGTGATAGTCCTACGGCTGGTGGCCCTACTGCTGCCCGGGGGCATTGGGAGTTCCCTTTGCGGCCAGCGCCGGCGAAGCCGCAGAGCAAAGTCCTACGCGCCTTCGATCCACCCCCCAAACCGTGGATGGCCGGACATCGCGGTGTTGATCTGCGGGCAGAGCAAGATTCCGTTTACGCCCCTGAGGCTGGCGTTGTGACTTTCCGTGGGACGGTGGTGGACCGCCCGGTCATCACCATTGATCACGGGGGCGGCTTGCGCAGTAGCTTTGAACCGGTGGAGAGCAGCCTTGCCGTGGGTTCAGCCGTTTCAAAAGGGCAGCTGATCGGCACGGTAAATACAGGGCATTGCGCTCTGACTCTGTGCGTTCATTGGGGTGTACGCCAAGACGACGTTTATCAGGACCCCATGTCTTTTATTGTGGATCAGCGCCCCTCAGTGTTGCTGCCCTTGGGCTAAGCCCGGGCCACAACACCAAGAGGCGCTGAAGAGTTAGGACGCTCTCGCTAAACCTTTAGGCGAATCTCTTAAACAATGGCGGATACGCCGGTGATGGCGCGCCCTGTTACGAGGGTGTTGATCTCGTAGGTGCCCTCGTAGGAGTAGACGGCCTCTGCGTCGGCGAAGATCTTGGCCATCTCGTAGTCGGTGACTATGCCGTTGCCACCCAGGAGGCTGCGGCCCATGGCAACGCTTTCGCGCATACGTGCCGTGGTGAAGGCCTTAGCCAGAGCGGACTGCTCGTCTTTGGCTTGGCCCGCATCTTCGAGTTGAGCTAGGCGAACCATCATTCCGGTGGAGCTGACGGTGTTGCCCAGAATCTTGACCAGCTGATCCTGAACCAGCTGGAAGGATGCGAGTGGGCGGCCAAATTGCTCACGTTCAACGGCGTAGCGACGTGCGACGTCGAACGCCGCCATTTGAAGGCCAACGGCCTGCCAAGCGACAGCCAGACGAGTGACTTTGAGGACCTTGTTGGTGTCGCGGAAGCTGTTGCCGCCAGCCAGCTTAAAGCTATCCGGGACCACAACGTTATCAAGGACGATATCGGCGTTCTGGACAGTGCGCAGGGAGATCTTGTTTTCGATCTTGGTGGCTTTGTAGCCGGGAAGTTTGGTATCAACGAGGAACGCCTTGACCTGGTTGTCAGCGACATCGCGAGCGTAGATAACAACCCAATCGGAGAACGTGGCGTTGCCAATCCAGCGCTTGGCACCGTTGAGGATCCAGTTGTCGCCTTCGCGTGTGGCGGTGGTACGTGTTCCACCTGCGACGTCCGATCCACCGAGAGGTTCTGTGAGACCAAAGGCGCCGATCTTCTTCAACGCGTAGATATCAGGCAGCCACTCCTCTTGCTGTTCCTTGGACGCGAGGGCTTCGATGGAACCAGTGAACAGGCCGTCGTGAACGCCCATAAAGGTGGCAAGGGATGCGTCTGCACGGGTGAACTCTGCGTGCACCATACCGGCGAAGACGTTTGAGTATCCCTGACGACGAACCGGGCTCATCAGATCCATCTCAGCGATTTTAGGGATGATCTCGTGAGGGAATTCTCCTCGGTTCCAGCAGTCCACAGCGATGGGCTTGATTTCCTTGTTCAGGAATTCGCGCACTTCGGCCAAGCGGTTCCGTTCCTTGTCCGTGAGCAACTGCTCAAATCCGTAGAAGTCGCCGTCAGCATACGGGAGGTTGTTGATGTCGATCTCTGCTTTGGCCATGGGAGCTCCTCCATTGGGGCTGTCAAAAGGTTGCGCTAAAAACACGCGATGTTACTGATCAGTAACCTACTCCAATTTCCCTCTTCCTTCAATGAGGATCGACGCCGCTACTCTCAGCACCCCGTCTAATGTTCCACTCCCATGTTTCGGCAAGCGCACCATCAAGCGGGCAGGCAAAAGTAAAGTATGCGGCCAGCGTTAAACATAGGAACCCCCTCGAATCCAGAGATTCGAGGGGGTTCCTATGTTGTAGGGCCACTCGGACTTGAACCGAGGACCTTAGGATTATGAGTCCCGCGCTCTAACCAGCTGAGCTATGGCCCCAAGTGGCCGCCAGAGGCGGCAAAACACTCCCGATAGTCTAGCCCGAACCACACTGTGCTTGTGAAACCAGCAGCGCTCACGAGCAAAGGCTCAGGCTGTGACCTCAGACTTGTTTGTCTCTGAAGGTTGCTCCGCGGTACAGATCCTCGAAGGTTTGCAGCGTGCCTTCGATGCTGTGCGGCTCCACCATCTTGCGGCTGGCAGCACCCATGGCTTTGATGTCTTCATCTGACTGCTCGAAGACCTTAGTGATCTTCGAGGCCAAGTCATCCGAGTCGCCGGGGGTGAAAAGGTAACCGTTAACGCCGTCGTTCGCCAAGTGCGGCAACGCCATGGCGTTGGCCAGCACCACCGGGGTTGAGGCCGACATCGCCTCCAAGGTCACCAAGGACTGCAGTTCTGCCGTACCCGGCATGCAGAACAGGTCGGCCTTGATGTATGCCTCGCGGAGATCTTCGTCGCTGGCCAAGCCCAGGAACCGAACGCGGTCTTGAAGGCCCAGCTCGGCTACGAGGGCCTCGAGTGCCGGACGTTGCTCTCCGCCGCCAACAATTTCAAGGTGCACGTTCAGCGCTGGCGGGGTTTTAGCCACGGCCTTAATTAATACGTCAATGTGCTTCTCCTCGGCCAACCGGCCTGCAAAGAGCACCGTGGGGAACTCATGCGGCTCAATCACTTCGCCCGGAGCCAGCTCGTAGGCGGCCGAGTCAATACCGTTGGACAACGGCAACACTTCACGCAAAAACGCGTGCTGGTGCATGGCCTTTGCAGCCAACGGTGTGGGGGTGGTGACCACGTCGGCCTTGCCCATCACCTTGCCCATGTCCTTCCACGAAACCTTGCCCACAATGTCCTTGAACCACTGCGGGAACGGCAAGAAGGGGTTCAGGTTCTCCGGCATAAAGTGGTTCGTTGCCACCACCCGGATACCGCGCTTCACTGCCTCGTAAAGGACGTGTTCGCCCACCATGTAGTGGCTCTGTACGTGCACCACATCTGGCTGGACGCGGTCGAACAGCAAGGAGATTTCCTTCTTGATTTCCCAAGGGAGGCAGATGCGGAAGTACTCGTGAGTGAAAACACCGTGGGAGTGGAGCCGATGGACGGTGCCTTCCTCACGGAACTCGGTAAAGCTCTTGCCTGCTTTGTAGCTACAAGCCAGAACATGAACGTTATGCCCGCGGGCGGTCATTCCTTTTGCCAAGCGGTAGCCGAACTGGGCGGCGCCGTTCAGATGCGGAGGATAAGTTTCCGCGGCAATCAGAATCGTAAGTGGCTTCTGGTTGTCGGGCAGCGTCACGTGGATAACTCCTGTAGTTGGTGCCTTAAGCCGCCTTCGCAGCAGCCTTCTTGGCATCTTTCTTGCGCTTGGTCACCTCTGGGTGGTGACGGGAAAGGGCGATCACTCCCACGATAGCAAGGGAAGCGGCCCCAGCCATGGCAATCGCCAGCACGGCGTGGACATCGGGACGAAGCTCTCCCAAGATGGTGATGCCAAGTGCAATACCAACAATGGGGTCAATCACGGTCAAGCCAGCGATCACCAGATCCGGTGGTCCACCCGAGTAGGCGCTCTGAACAAACCACGAGCCCAGCGCTCCGGCCGCGGCAATGGCAACCAAGGAATAGATCGGAACGTTGAGCAAAAACTGGCCATTGGGATCAAGCAAGTGCTTGCCAATGATGCGGGTCAACACTGCCACAAAACCGAAGAGAACACCTGCCCCAAGGATGTACACAAAGGCGCTCATCCGGTGTTTGAACATCAGGGCCAGGGAACCGAACACACCCACTGCTAGGGCCAGTAACAGCACAATGGTCAGTTCTTCGTTCGGTGCCACATGATGATTTTCTTCAGTGGCATTCACAGCGAGCAGGACAAAAAACGCCGACCCCGCGACGCAAGAAGAAATCGCCACCACGGTTGCTCGGTTGAGCTTAATTCCTTGGTCCTTTGCGTTGACCACCGTGGTGATCACCAGCGCAATAGCGCCAATCGGCTGGATAACCGTCAATGGTGCCGAAACGAGGGCAATTGCATTCATCGCAGTTCCCAGACCCAACAACAGCAGCCCAAAAAGCCATCGCGGGTTCCGGAGGAGACGAAGGAACCCGGCCGATCCCAGAGAGAGCCCGCCGGTATCCGCCTTGACGGCGCTGCCCTGGCGTTGAGCGCCGATCGCCAGACAGAATGCGCCTATGATCGCCAAAAGGACCGCGACCCACATCATTGGGCGGCACCGCCGTCGTTAGTGGTTTGACTACCAGTGATTTGGCCTCCGTGGCCTCCAGCAGTACGAGCCGCACGAACCGGCCGTCCCTTGGCAACAATTGCGCGAAAGTAATTAACCGCAGCAATCCAGTGACCCAGCAACCCCAAGGCGAGAAGAATCCACGCCACCACAAAGTAAACCGTGGACCCGGGAATCGGGAGCTTCGAAAGCACCAGCAGCGGCGTTCCCAACAGCAATAAAGCGGTCCGCACTTTGCCAATCACGCTGACTGGCAGGTCCGGATGGTTCCGGAAATACAGGAATGAGGCTGACGCCAAAATAACGTCCGGGACCAACAAAGCAGCCAAATACCACCACTGCACAACACCGGCCAGCACCAAGGTCACGGCCACAGAAATCAGGGCTAAGCGATCAGCCGCCGGGTCTAGGATTCGTCCCAGCTTGGAGGTCTGGTCAAAGCGCCGGGCTACGTACCCGTCGATCCAATCAGTGCTCCCCATAATGGCCAGTACCCAAACAGCCAACCCATATTCTTTTTGCCCAAGAACCAGCCAGACAAATAACGGAACACCTAAAAAGCGCAGAACCGTCAGGAGGTTGGGGACAGTGAGCACACGGTTATGGTCTACTTGCTCCACGCCAGGACGTGTACCAGCACCAATAAACCGCATGCTCCCCCTCTCCAAGAGTTCCACCGTGGTGTTCGTGTTTAGTTCCCGTTGATAACACTCAGCACTTCCGCACTGTGGATAGCGTTTGGGATTAGCGTTGATTTAGCTTTCGCAGCAAAACAACGACGGCGGCACTTGCCGCGATTGCCACAGCTATGGGCTTCCAACGCGCGCGCAGTTTTTCCTGTTCCGATTCTGGAACGGCGTCTACTAGACGTGAAAACTGCTCCCGGGCGGAAGCGCGGGCACCATTAACACGCTCTTTAGCGTTGGCTACAAAATGACGCACCTGGGCCTTGGGGTCCATCTGACGATTCAAGTCATCACGCAGCGCAGTGAGGTGTTTACGGCGCAGGTCCAGGCGATTCATCAGTTCACGCTGGGAAGCGTGCGGTTGGTCTGCTTCGCCAGGGTGGGCAGCTTCTTTTGCAGCAGCTTTCTCTTCTTTAGCTTTGGCCTTAGCTTCTTCGCTGGCCTTCTTAGCCGCTTTAGCCTGCTCAGACTCCGGGTCCAAGATCGCTGCATCAAACTGCGAGCCTTCTTTGGCAATCCCTAGGTCATGCTTGAGTCCACGGATGGCATTTTGTGGGACAAGAGGAAGGATGCGCTTGAATTTACTGACACCAACAAGTGCCCCAATGCCGGCAATCACAATGAATGCCGCCGCAACGATGAGTGCAGCCAACCACGGGGGCATGATGGTAGCGAGGCCAAGAATTGCGGCCACTACCAAAGCGATCACTAACAGGCACGCAAAAACCAGAGCCACGCCGATGAATACCCCGGCCGATCCCAGCTTTTTGCCTTTACCCTTGAGTTCAGTCTTAGCCAGTTCAATCTCGTCACCCAGTTGGCGTGGAGCCAACTGAACTACAGACCGGACAACCTGCGGGATCGCCGATATACGGATTCCCTGCGCGGAGTTGCTGCTGTGACGGGCACTCATTTGTATCGCCTCGCTTTGGCTTCGCTCTTCATTTCAAAGCAACCAAGGGATTTGGCTGCCCGGCGCAGAATCAGTCACCCTTTTGGGCACAACCGATCCCACCACTGAACAAAATTACCATTGAGTAGCCTTTGGCTTCTTGTCAACGGAAATTGAAGACTGTCCGGCGGCCTGAATAAATACCAATGCTCGCAACTAGGATTGATCTGTGACTTCCACGGTGAACCCCACTACGCAACCCGGCGACGCGCTCAGCCGAAGACAAAAACTCCTCTATATCCTCCTACTAGGTGCCTTGACTGCTTTAGGGCCCTTCACCATTGATCTATATCTGCCTGCATTCCCGGCGCTCGAGAGCGATCTGGGCGTTACGGCCGCGCAAGTACAACTAACGCTGACTGGTACCACTGTGGGCTTCGCTTTAGGACAGCTAATTGTTGGCCCCTTCAGCGACAAAGTGGGGCGCCGAGGACCGCTGATCATGGCGACAGGGTTGCACATTTTGGCGTCCCTTGGAGCTGCGCTCTCCACCGATATCACCATGCTTGGCATTTTCCGAGTACTGATGGGCATCGGCGCTGCCGGTGGCGGCGTGGTGGCCATGGCCATGGTCCGAGACTTGTTCTCCGGCTACGCCATGGTGCGGATGTTTTCCCGCATGGCGCTCGTGAACGGTTTGGCGCCCATTCTGGCCCCGGTGATCGGCTCGCAACTTCTTTTGGTAATGACCTGGCCAGGGATCTTCTACGTCCTGGCCGGGTACGCCGCCGTCGTGATGGTTGCCGCGATTTTCCTAGTGGTTGAAACACTCCCAGCCGAGAAGCGCGGCTTGCACGGCGAGTCAGCGATGCAACGCTACGCGGCACTGTTTAAAGACCGGATATTTGTGGGGCTGCTGATCGTAGGTGGAATGAACTTCGCCGGCCTGTTCACCTATCTAGCCGCTTCACCATTTTTGTTCCAAGGTGTCTTCGAATTTAGCCCGCAACAGTATGGTCTGCTATTTGGCATCAACTCAATTGGAATCGTGATTGGTGTGCAGACCAGTTCGCGGCTGATCAAGCGAGTACCACCCCAGTGGATTATGGCCTTCTCCACCGCCGGCATGCTGTTGATGAGCCTACTGATCGCGTTCCTCGCCTTGCTCGGTGCCGGACTGTGGGGAGTGATGATCCCCCTGTGGTTCTACATCCTGTGCACAGGATTCACCTTTCCCTGTATTCAAGTTCTGGCCTTGGCCAACCACGGTGCGCGAGCCGGAACAGCAGCCTCATTGCTGGGCGCCAGCACCTTTCTGATGGCTGGAGTCATCTCCCCCGTTGTGGGACTCCTGGGCACCAATTCGGCTGCCCCGATGGGATTTGTTCAAGCTGCGTGTCTGGGCGTGGCCATCGCAGCCTTCTGGCTGGTGGTCCGGCCTCGGACCGTACCTTCCATCCACTAGAGCTTCCATCCACTAGCGATCCGAGAGCCTTATGGAAAACAAAAACAGACCCAGCAAAAAACCTCACCGCAACGGCCGCGGACTCTTTGTGGGCGCTGTTGCCGGCGCGATCGCCGGATACTTCATTGGCAGGTACATCGGAGCGGGTGCGTTGGGAATCATCTTCGGCGCTCTCATCGGAGCCGCTGCCTTGTACCGCGTCAATCCCGGCCCGTGGAAGCGCTGAGCTCCTCAATGAGGTACTGAGGCTCTTCAACGGTCCTCTATAACCCTCTCAGGCTTCAGGGGTTCACGAGGCAAAACAAAAGCCCGCAGCAGTTTGAACTGCTGCGGGCTTTTTGTTTGGCATCTACGGCCAACGCTCCTCCTGCTGGACTTGAACCAGCAACCCTTCGATTAACAGTCGAATGCTCTGCCAATTGAGCTAAGGAGGAATGAAGCGACTACGACATTAGCAAAGGTTTCGCTCGGATGCGAAATCGGCCGCGTTGGGGCCACCTTCGCGCTTCCTAAAGGTGCTCTAGGGCACAAAAAATCCCCGTTTCGGAATCCGAAACGGGGATCAATGGCTCCTCCTGCTGGACTTGAACCAGCAACCCTTCGATTAACAGTCGAATGCTCTGCCAATTGAGCTAAGGAGGAATGAAGCGTGTACAAGCTTAGCAAGTTTCGGCCCCAGATACTAAATCGACCATAGCCCTGCCTCCTGATAGCTGCTAGTTATCAGCCCGCAACGCTCGGCGACGCATCTCCAGTTCCATCAACTCACGGTTGAGCTGCTGGAACTTAGCGGGATCGCTTGTAGAGTCCAATCGCTGCAACTCCCCCATTTTCTCTGCTTTGACCCGTGTGATCTGCAGTTCAAATAATCTTGCCAAAATGTCTTGGCAATACTTGGTCAGTGCTTGCTCACTACTGGCCGGGATGAGGGCCACAGCCAGCTCCGAAACCAAGGCACGCAACGGTTCAGGCACCTCTTGGCGCACGGCTTCCACCCACGCCACAGGATCTACAGCTCGGCCGATTCCCACCGCACGGATGGCTTCGTGCACAGCCAAGTATGCCGGGGCAGAGAATCGTGCCTGAGAAAACATCTCCCACGAGCTCTCATCCAGCACAGCCGGTTGTTGCAACGCCACTTCAAGAGCCTGCCGTTCCATAGCGGCGACTGGATCCCGAGGGTCTGGACGCGCCACACCCAGACCGCCAGAGACTATATCTGCCCCGTCAGAACCACTTGACGCAGAACCACTTGACAGAGAACCGCTTGACCGAGGCACGCTCTGGCCAGAAGCGGCGCCACGTTTGGCTGCACCGCCCACGGCACGGCTGACGTCCTCCACGGGCATTCCCAGCCAACCTGCGAGCTCCCGCACATAGCCGGGCCGGATGGCAGCGTCACGAATCTGCGCAAGAACTGGTGCAGCTTCCCGCAAGGCGGCTACGCGCCCTTCAACCGTGTTGAGGTCATGACGCTTCAGTGAGACTCGAATGGCAAACTCAAACAGAGGCCGGCGGCTCGCAATCAGCTCACGGACAGCAGCATCCCCACGTTGTTGGCGCAGATCGCAAGGATCAGCCCCTGTTGGTTCAACGGCAACATAAGTTTGAGCCACAAAACGTTGGTCTTCTTCGAAGGCCCGTAAGGCTGCTTTTTGGCCGGCGGCGTCCCCGTCAAAGGTGAAGATCACTTCACCGCCAGTGCCGTCGTCGGACAATAAGCGCCGGGCCACCTTGATGTGGTCAGCGCCAAAGGCGGTACCGCACGTGGCCACCGCAGTCTGCACACCGGCCAAATGACAGGCCATTACATCCGTATAACCTTCCACCACCACAAGTTGGCGTTCCTTGGAAATGGAGCGTTTTGCGAGGTCGATCCCGTACAAAACCTGGGATTTTTTGTAGAGAGAGGTCTCCGGGGTGTTGAGGTACTTGGGGCCTTGGTCAGTTTCGTAAAGTTTGCGGGCACCGAATCCGATGGTGTCCCCTGCGATGTCCCGGATTGGCCACATAAGCCGTCCACGGAAGCGGTCATAAAGTCGTTCCTGGCTGCTGTTCCCGCCCGTGGAGAACATCCCCGTAAGCTTCAATTCAGCGTCCGTAAATCCCCGGCCGCGGAGGTGTTTGAGCAGCCCGTCCCAGCCCTGTGGCGCATACCCCACCCCAAACTGATCCGCGGCCTCACGCGAGAAACCACGGCCCTGGAGGAATTTGCGCCCCTCTGCACCTTCTACGGTCAGCAATTGATCCCGGAAGAATTCTGCAGCGATTTTGTGCGCGTCGAGCAGTCGCTGGCGCTTGCCCACGTCTTCCCGGCGCGGGCCACTTCCGCCGTCCTCGTAGTGGAGTTCAAAGCCAATCCTGGCCGCAAGCTTTTCTACCGTCTCGCTGAACGAGGTGTGGTCCATCTTCTGAACAAAAGAGATTACGTCGCCGCTCTCCCCACAACCAAAACAGTGATACGTACCCACTTGCGGGCGGATATGGAACGACGGCGAGCGCTCATCATGGAAGGGACACAAGCCTTTGTAGGACCCAATTCCGGCGCCCTTGAGGGTGACGTAACCGTCAACAACCTCTTTGATATCGGTGCGTTGACGGACCTCATCAATGTCTTCTCGTTTGATTAGGCCAGCCACAGTCTCATCCTCATCTCGGAGCTCTTTGAGCCCCGTACTGTATTCGCAAAACGGCAGTGTTGTACAACGATCACCACAGTGACGGCAGGCTCCCCACCAGGCGCTCATACATGGCCAATGCGGAACCATCGGTCAGTGAGGCTACTTGGTCTATGACTACTCGCAAGCGGGCCGCATCATCAGCGGCGGCTCTCCAGTCAGCGGCGAACATCGGTTCAAGGTGACGGTCGCCGGTGGCGTTGAGTGCCGTGACAAGCGCGTGAAGCACTTCGCGCTGGCGTTCGTAGATGGGTTGCCGGTGGTCAGTGGTCATCACAAAGGTGGTGGCCAGCCCCTTCATCACTGCGATTTCAGTGACTGTTTCTTCCGGAACAATCAGCTGTGCGGAGTATCGGGTCAGGTTCTCCGGGCCGTAAACCGCTCGGGTTGCTGCAAGCGCGCTCTGACAGAACCGGCCAATGAGCTGGCTGGTCATGTCCTTGAGCGCCGCCATGGACTTTCGGCTGCCGTCGGCTTCACGGACCCACGGTTTACCAGCTTCCAGACGCGCTAACGCTGCATCAACTGCGGCAGGTTCAGCGTGGGGTAGGTACCACTGGCGGGTGTAGCCCACCACACGAGCACGGTGATCCGGGTTATTCATCCACCCGAGTTGGAAATGTCCGGCCACAATGGCGTCTTCCACGTCATGGACTGAGTATGAGATGTCATCGGCCAAATCCATCACTTGTGCTTCAACACATGATTGGCCAGCAGGGGCGCCTTCGCGCAACCATTCGAAGATGGGCAAGTCATCAACATAGGCGCCGAACTTACCGGTCCGCCGTCCGTCGATCATCGGTGCGTCGGCAACGGCCCACGGATACTTGCATGAGGCATCCAGACTCGCGCGGGTCAGGTTCAATCCAGCAGGGCTGCCGTCCACGGCCAGAACTTTGGGTTCGAGCCGGGTCAATAGGCGCAGCGTCTGCGCGTTTCCTTCAAAACCACCAATTGCGTGCGCAGCATCATTAAGCGCTGACTCACCGTTGTGGCCAAAGGGCGGGTGGCCCAGATCGTGAGCGAGGCACGCTGTGTCCACCACGTCAGGGTCACAGCCCAATGCGCGGCCCAATTCGCGGCCTACCTGAGCCACTTCCAAACTGTGAGTGAGCCGGGTGCGGACAAAGTCATCAGTGTCCGGGGCCACCACCTGAGTTTTGGCGCCGAGACGTCGCAGGGCTGATGAATGCAGCACCCGGGCGCGGTCCCGTTCAAAGTCAGAGCGGTAGTTGTTTTTGCCCGGTTCAGCTACCCAACGTTCCGAATCAGCTGGCGTGTAGCCTGGCACCACAACGGGTCCATGGCCTGCGGTTCGGGGAGATTCGTTAGTGCCAGTCACCCTTCCAGTGTAGTCAGCGTGATGAACTCGCCCGGCCACAGTGCCCAACCATCCACTAGCCGTGGCTAAGAACAAAAATTAGCCGCCTGAAACGTCCAACTCGGCAGCGGCAATCTCGTGGGTTTGTGCCTCGTCCATACTCCGGTTGTCCAACCAGCCATAGGGCAGAGACGTCTTTTTAGGGCTTCCCGCCCGACCACGTGGGCCTTCGGCATCCACACCTGGGTAGGGGGAATCTAAGTCCAGCTGATCAAGGAGTTCCCGCAATACTTCCAGAGTGGGTACTGTAGCCAGTTTGGCGCGCAGTTCACCGCCCACCACATATCCCTTGAAGTACCAGGCCATGTGTTTGCGAATGTCGCGCAGCGCCTTGCCCTCGTCCTCGAAGGTGTCAATCAGCAGCTCAGCGTGGCGGTACACACTTGCTGCGACCTCGCGCAGTCCCGGACGGTGACGGGTTTCGCTACCCTCAAATGCGGCCATCAAATCGCCAAAGAGCCACGGGCGGCCTTGGCATCCGCGGCCAATCACCACACCGTCAACACCGGTTTCGCGCACCATTCGCTCAGCATCTTCGGCTGACCAGATGTCACCATTTCCTAGAACCGGAACGTCCGGGAGCGCTTCGCGCAAGCGTGCAATGGCTGACCAGTCTGCTTTGCCCGAGTAGTACTGCGAAGCGGTACGGCCGTGAAGCGCAACTGCTGCCACACCGGCGTCGCGAGCGATCCGACCGGCTTCCAAGTACGTGAGGTGATCGTCGTCGATGCCCTTGCGCATTTTGATGGTCAGCGGGACGTTGCCGGCGGAGGCTTCACGCACGGCTGTCTGAACAATGGAGGTGAACAGATCTATCTTCCACGGCAGAGCGGCGCCGCCACCACGGCGAGTGACCTTGGGAACGGGGCAACCAAAATTCAAATCAATATGATCCGCACGGTCCTCTTCAACGAGCATCCGCACTGCTTGACCTACGGTGACCGGGTCCACACCGTACAGCTGTACGGAACGGACGTCTTCGTCGTCGTCGTGCGAAATGATCCGTAAGGATTCCGGGGTGCGCTCAACCAGCGCCCGTGACGTCACCATCTCTGCAACGTAAAGACCACCGCCGTATTCGCGGCACAGCCTGCGAAAAGCGGTGTTAGTGATACCGGCCATCGGCGCGAGGACCACGGGTGTGTCAACGGTGATGGGTCCAAGCTTGAGTGGGGGTAGTTCAAGCTTGCGGGAGGGAGGGGTTGCTGCAATAGTCACCTGACAATTCTCTCAAATCAGGGCAAATCGTACGACGGCGTGTTCCCGGCGGCCGCTGACCGGCGCCCAGGGCTGCGCCGTTTGGAGCCGCGAAGACCAGTGGCTTTGACCACCAGAACCGCAATCGCGGTGGTGACAGGGATGGCCAAAACGAGCCCGATTGATCCCACAAGGGTTCGGATCACTTCTTCGGATAGTTCTGCGCTAGTGAGTGTTTCAACGAGCGGACGGTCGTAGAGCATCACAATCATCAAAACAGGCAGAGCCGCCCCTGCGTAGGCAAATGCGATGGTGTACACCGTGGAGGCGATGTGGTCGCGGCCGATCCGCATCGCCGCAGAGAACAGCTGGCGTGCCGAGGTGTGTGGGGCCAGTTCGTGCAACTCCCACACCGCAGAAGACTGAGTGATGGTGACATCGTTAAGCACCCCCAAGCCCGAGATGATGAGCCCACATAAGATAATCCCCGAAATGGAAATGTTGGGCGAGATATTCACTAGTGTTGCGGCATCGTGGTTGCCCACACCCACCAGGTTTGCTGCATCAGTAGCCCACGCGGCAAGCAAAGCGGTGATCACCAAACCAAACATGGTTCCTAGCAGCGCCGTGGACGTTCTGGCGGAGAACCCATGGGCAAAGTAGAGGACCCCGATCATAATCACCGTGGAACCAACGAGGGCCAGCAAAAGCGGAGGTTTGCCCTCAACAAGACCTGGCAAAATGAAGGCTGTGAGAACCACATAGGCGCCAGCTAAACCGATAAGCGCCCGTAGTCCCCGCCAGCGCGCCACAAGAATCACTACCGCCGCATATACAACCGCCAAAATGGTGATCGGCACGGTGCGCACAAACTCCACAAACACGTACAGCGGAGCACTGGACTGGGCCGATGCGCCTTCGCCACCACTCTGAGTGTCTCCCTGAACAGCTCCCTGAACACCGCTGAGGTTCAGGTAACGAATGGAGTCTCCGGCCTGGACGGCGTGGGACTTAGCTACGTCCGGGTTGATAGCTACTTTGACGTTGGAGCCGCCATGATCAGGGCGAGTGATGGCCCACAGGCACGAACTACCAGCGGCCTGTTCCCCAGAGCCCGCTGTTGGGGAACTGGCATTTGAAGGGTTACAGCCCGATTCTTGCGCTTCAACAATGGTCCCGGTATCAAAGCTCACACCAGGCGCGGCGGCATAAGGCGAACTGAGCGATAAATCTTGGCGACTATTACTGGGCCATAACATCACCATCGCCAGCACCGTGAGAAGACCCAAGGGCACCAAGATGGAACTCAAGATCCATCGGGCGCGCCGTCGGGTGGTGGCCACCTCTGGAGAGAGCACAGCCGAAGCTTTGCCCTCTCCAGAAGCGGAAAGGTGCCCATGACTGTGACCCATAACTATCCAATTCCCCGAGCTGCGCGTGCGGCCTAGGAATCGCTCACTACGAGCGTTTCGGCACCAGCGAGGCGTGCACCACCGCTTTCCAAAAGAGGTTCGACGGCGGCAGTCAGGGCTGTCATCGAATCGTCCAGTTCCAGAACCACGGGGTGCTGGTACGCAATCAGGGAGAGCAGGTCACGCACAGCTTCAGCTGCGTCGCTGGCTTCGAGCCCCGGCTCATGGCCCAAAAAGACGTCAGTCGGGTAGTCGGCACCCGAGCGGGCGTCAGCACCGTCGTCGGCCCCGGCAACGGGGGCTGCATAGCTGATCACAAAGGCACGAATTCGGCCCTTGCGGCTCGGCGCAACACCGGTGCCAAAGGCCGATTCTGGCTTGGCCCGCAACACCACTGCTCCGTGAGCGCCAGTGAGATCGTCCAGGAACAATTTTTGGACCTGGCCAATGCTGAGCGTGCCCGGGTTATCCCAATGGTGGACGGCCGTGTAGTAACGGCCCACCACGTCACTGAGTTCAACCGAGCCTGTGGCCAGATCCATCACCACGTCGCTACCAGCATCCTCGCCACCGGGCGAAGTGCCTTCAGGGGTGTTGTCAAAGACCGGCAACTTCAGGCTGCCCGGCGCCACCACCACAAGGCGGCTTCGCTGGATAGGGCTCAGGCCCGCAGAAGCTGCGAACGCGGCACCGGGTGTTCCCGGTTCCACTTTTGAACGCAGCTTGCTCACACCACTTGGCGATCGCTCCGCCTCGCGGCGCAGCATCACCAAAAGTGTTGAAGCAATTCCGTTTCCGCGGTGGTCCTTGGCTACCTCGATGTAGGTCCACAGCCGCTCGGGGTGAAGCGAACTTTGATACACCACACCGGCGGCAACTGGGATGCCTACGCCGTCAATAACGTCCTCGGCCACAATACAAACCCGCCACTGATCAGCCTCAGTGCTGGTGTTGGACGGCGCCAAGGCAGAACGGAACTGGCGAGCTTGTTCGGTTTCTGGCCCGCCCCACAGTTCCAGCAGGGCAAGATCGTCGTTCTCGCGCCAAGGGCGGTATTCAATAGCCATGAACTACGCGCCGATCAGCCGAGCCGCAAGGTAGCCCTCCACCTTGTCCAAGGCAACACGCTCTTGGCTCATGGTGTCACGCTCACGGATGGTCACTGCCTGGTCTTCGAGGGTTTCAAAGTCCACGGTGATGCAGAACGGGGTGCCCACCTCGTCCTGGCGGCGGTAGCGGCGGCCAATGGCACCGGCGTCGTCAAAGTCGATGTTCCAGGTCTTGCGCAGCTGAGCGGCGAGGTCCTTAGCCTTGGGAGACAAGTCTTCATTGCGGCTCAACGGCAACACTGCAGCCTTGATCGGAGCCAAACGCGGATCCAGCTTCAGCACGGTGCGTTTGTCTACACCGCCCTTGGAGTTAGGTGCCTCGTCCTCGGTGTAAGCATCCAGCAAAAACGCCATAAAGGAACGGGTCAAGCCAGCGGCAGGCTCAATCACATACGGCGTGTAACGCTCGTTGGTTGCCTGGTTGAAGTAGCTCAGATCCGTACCGGAAGCCTTGGCGTGTGTGGAGAGGTCAAAGTCGGTGCGGTTTGCAACACCCTCGAGCTCCCCCCACTCGGAACCCTGGAATCCGAAGCGGTATTCGATGTCAGTGGTGCCCTTGGAGTAGTGGCTGAGCTTTTCCTTGGGGTGTTCAAAAAAGCGCAGGTTTTCCGGCTTGATACCCAAGGAGGTGTACCAGGACATACGCTCTTTCATCCAGTACTGGTGCCACTCTTCATCGGTGCCAGGCTCAACAAAGAATTCCATTTCCATCTGTTCGAATTCGCGCGTGCGGAAGATGAAGTTTCCGGGCGTGATTTCGTTGCGGAAGGACTTGCCGATCTGGCCAATACCGAACGGCGGCTTTTTGCGCGAAGTGGTCAACACGTTGGCAAAGTTCACAAAAATGCCCTGCGCCGTTTCGGGGCGCAGGTACATCAGGCCCTCTTCGTTGGCAACGGGGCCCAGGTAGGTTTTGAGCAAACCGGAGAATTCTTGCGGCTCGGTCCATTCACCGCGGGTTCCACAGTTAGCGCACGCAATGTCCTTGAGACCGTTTTCTGCAGGACGGCCCTTCTTTTCCTCGTACTCTTCTTCGAGGTGGTCTGCCCGGTAACGCTTGTGGCAAGACAAGCACTCAACCAGAGGATCAGAGAACACCTCTACGTGGCCTGAAGCTTCCCAGACCTGGCGGGGCAAAATTACCGAGGAGTCCAAGCCCACAACGTCTTCGCGTCCGCGGACCATGGACTGCCACCACTGGCGTTTGATGTTCTCTTTGAGTTCAGCGCCCAAGGGGCCGTAGTCCCATGCGGAGCGTGATCCACCGTAAATTTCACCGGCCTGAAAGACGAATCCGCGCCGTTTAGCGAGGGAAATGACCTGGTCCAGAGTGGATTTTGCTGCCATGGGAACTCCAATGTGAACGGGGCCGCTGGGTGCGGTCCGCTGGGTGTAATTGCTTGTCAGCGTCCCAAAAGGACGCACTCATCTAGCCTACCGGCAGCACGCAACTCGGTGATCCCACCGCAATGCTCTGCACTGGCTCCACGGTGAGGTCTCCGGCCTCATTCATCACGAACAGTTCAATGTTGTGGCTACGTTCATTGGCCACATACAGCACACTCGCTCCGGGGCCTGCGAGCGCCATGTGCCTAGGCCAGTCGCCCGCCGTGGAAACCTCCGCCGTTAGGAACGGCATCACAGGCCTTTCGGGAACCTCGACGACGGCAATACTGTTGCGTCCGCGAACGGCCACAAGCGCCCGGCTTACATGCGGGAGGCTCAGGATCTCAGAAGGGTATAGACCATCCGTCATGGCGAGCGTTTGGTTCTCTACGTCAAACAGCTGGCTGGCCCCACGCCAGTGCCAACTGAGGCCGTTGTGGTCAAGGACGTGAATCATGGCGTCCAGTTCTCCCACTACCAGCAGCGTATTTCCAAGCAGACGCATGTGCCGTGGGCCCGTCCCAGGTGGCAAAGTGATGGACCCGGAATGGATCAGCCGCGAATTGTGAAGGGTGTACTCGTCAATAGAATCCCGGCCCAGGTCAGCCACGAGCACACTCCCCCACGGTGTTTGCTGGCTCGAATGAGCATGCGGGCCCTCTTGCCTATCCCGCACCGGGCCACCGCCGTGTTGCACCACGGTATCCAGCGGGCCGGTGAGAGCCTCTGTGATATTCAACAGGGCAACCGTCCCGGAGGAATAATTGCTGACGATCAAGCCCTGCGCCGGCAACTCGCCCTCTACACCGGCGTTCCAGGTACACGGCGCCAGATGACAGGGAGAACTGCCGCCGCTCGAGACTCTGGTGATGACCTCGAGAGTGATCGGATCTAACTCAACTACAGCCCCCTCTTCGAGCTCTTCCACGGCGAACAAACGCTCTTGCTGCCACACCAGGTAGGAAGGGTTCCGGACACCGGTGGAAGCCGCGCGCTGTTCAATTAGGTGGCCGGCGGCGTCCACGGCCCATGATGTAACACCCGCTCCTTGAGCATTTTCGGTGTAGCTGCCAACGAAAAGTGTTTTTGCCATCACAACCTCTTGGAGAGAGCACCCCGGGGCCACGGCAAGGTAGCCACCACCATGGCAATGAGAGTCAATATGGTGCCAGCAACCGTGGCTAGGGTGATCACGGTTCCGGGGCTGGGGAAAGTGAGGTCAAGGAACAGGGATCCAATGAGCTGTCCAGCGATCATTCCTAGTCCGGTGAGCAGCACTCCGATACTACGTACCAGTGTGGCGCTGAGCGCGATAAAGATGCAGCCCATGGGGCCACCAAGGTAGTACCACCATTCAGAGGGCAGTCCTGCGCCTACACCGCTCACTGCTACCTTGACGCCCCAGATAATCCACAAGACCACTGTCCCGGCAATAAAGTTCACCAGAGTTGCGGCCAGCGGAGTGCCGTAGTGCAATGTCGCCGTACCGTTCATGGCCTGTTGGAAGCTCATCAAAAATCCGGCGGACAAGGCAAAAAGCATTGGTAGAACCAGCGCACCCACGCCGTGGTTGGAACCTAACCTAGGCGAGACGGCAAATATCACCGATGCGATCATCAGCAGGGTGCCCAGTACACGCATCACGGTGATGGATCTGCGCCCGGCTGGCCCAATGCCCAACCGGTCAACGATCAATCCGCTCAGCGATTGTCCGGTCACCACTGCAACAGTAAACAGCGCAATTCCAATCAGCCCCACGGTAAAGGACTGCGAGACTACAAAAAAGCCACCGATAGCACCAGCCATCGCGTATAGGGGTGGGAAGGAGCGGGCTTTCAGCGCTGGAATGATGCGCTTTGCACCAGCTTTCGCGGAAGGTTCCACTAGGGAAACCACGATCATAACGATCAGCCCTGTAGTAAAGGACACCACCGCTGCGGCCAAGCCATCGTGAAGCCGCTGGCCCAAGGCACCATTAATGCGTCCCTGCACGGGCACCGCAAGGCCAGCCACAATGGCAAGCGGCAGGCCTAAAGTAACCGGTATCTGGGTTCGTGAAGTCATCGTGACCAGCCTACGTCAGGCATGATTGATCCTATGAGTTCCGCTGAGATTGAATCCGTAGAAATCCGTGACGACATGATTCGTCTGGGGCAATTACTCAAGCTTGCCAATCTCGCAGAGGATGGTGTCGAAGCCGCTGAGGTGATCAAGAACGGCTTGGTAAAGGTCAACGGCGAGATCGAAGACCGTCGTGGCCGTCAATTACACGATGGCGACACTGTGACGGTCAACGGCGCCACGGTGCGAATCGTCGCTCGATCTTAGGTGCCGCTTTGACCGCGTTTGTGGCGGTCTATCTTGTGGTCAAAACCTCGTGCGTCAAAAATTCGCCAACGTGACCAATTTCTTGTTGGTTGATACCGTGCCACATTCCTGAATAAAGCACCTTGGTCAGCTTCACATGCTTCCGAACCCAAGCCATGGTGCTCTCGATCCGCTCAGCACCGATCACTGGATCTTGCTGGTCCCGACCCCAGAACAACGGCACAGTACCGTTGAGTTCGTCATCCTTAAAGTAGGGGTCCCCGCTCGCTTCAACCGTGAATCCAGACAGTCCGACGACGGCGGCAAAGTCAGCGGGCCGGTGACGTAAGAGTGAGGTTGCCATGGCCATTCCCATGGAGAAACCAAGCAGCGTCACTGAGCTGAATTGTCCCTTGACCTGATCCAGCCACTCGAAGACGTAGTCCGTTCCGGCCTTCACTGCATCGAGGGAATAGTCGATGGATGCGGTGAGCGGGAACCAACTGTAACCGCCGCCGACGCTGAGCGGCGCGCGGAGGGACGCCACCACAAATTCTTCCGGCAGCATGTCTGCCAAACCCGCTAGGTCCGCCTCATTGGCACCGTAGCCATGGAGCATCAGGAGCAGCGGGCGGCCAGAGCGCTCTTCTTCGGGGACAGACCAGACGACGGTGGCTTCGGGAAAGTTGTGGCTCTCAGTCATACATAACATCCTACATGGCAACACTTGAAGCTTCAATGAAACTAGTTCTAGACCTAACTTTCACCATCCAGAATGAAAGCTACGGTAGCGTAGCCATGCGTCCAAGGGGCAGGATTGAGCATGTGACTGACGCCAACACCCAACAACCGCCCACCACTAAACCCGAAGTACGTCACCCATGGAGCCGCTACGTAGCCCTGGGTGATTCCTTTACCGAAGGCATTGGCGACCCTGAGCCTGGAGTTCCCGGTGGTTTCCGTGGGTGGGCCGACCGTGTGGCGGAAGAGTTAAGCCGAGATCAGGAAGACTTTGCGTACGCCAACTTGGCTATTCGCGGCCGGCTCCTTCAGCAAATTGTTGACCAACAGCTTGCGCCCGCATTAGCCCTTAAACCGGACCTAGTTTCCATCTCCGCAGGCGGGAACGATCTACTGCGCCCTGGCGGAGACCCGGACGTACTGGCCGAAAAGCTCGACTCAGCAGTTCAGATCCTTACCATGAACGGCGCAACGGTCATTTTGTTTAACGGCCCCGACACCGGCTCCACAGTACTTGGCCGGCTCCGCGGCAAAGTTGCCATCTACAACGAGAACTTGCGGACCGTGGCTCATCGTCACGACGCCGTTGTTGCTGACATGTGGTCTTTGCGCCAACTTGCGGACCCTCAAATGTGGGCAGAAGACCGGCTGCATTTCTCCCCCTTAGGGCACCACACCATTGCTGCCATGGTGCTTGATTCGCTCAACATAGAACACAGCCTCGAGCCACTTTCCCCCAAGCCACTTCCAGCTCAGAGCTGGCGAACCGCTCGCACCAACGACTTGGTGTGGGCACGCCAACACTTCATGCCGTGGGTTGTCCGCAGGCTCCGGCACCAGTCTTCAGGTGACGGGATCTCAGCCAAGCGGCCGGTATTTGCACCGGTGTTTGGCAGCGGCGCTCCGCTGGGCTGTGGAGAACCAGCCGTCGAGACAGACTAGGACCTTCCACAGTGCCCTCCGAGCTTGGCGTAGCCTTGAAGCTCAACCAAATTTATGGCCACACGATGCTGTCAAGCCACTGATATTGTCAGGTCACTAAGGGGAGCCACGTGAGTTGGATTTTTTGGGTCATCATTCTTTCGTGGGTGGTGCCTTTAGTGATGCGCACCATCCGCAAGAGTCAGGGCGCTCAGCGGCCGCAGAATTTGCCGCCGAGCTTCCCCAACACCAATCGGCCTCCACACCCCACTAGCCCCAATGGGCAAGGCACGCAGCAAAGCTACAACCAGGGGTATATGAGCCCACTGCCAGACCAGGATTCGTACGGCCAACAGTCTTATGGCCAGCCGGTAAACAACCAGCCGCCCGTGGCGAGCACACCGAATGAGGCTGGGACCGCATCAGCCGGTGGATTCCGGGCACGCCGCTTAGCTGAACTGGATGCCCAATTCAGTGACGGCAAAATTGCCATGGAGGATTACATGGCTCAGCGCGCGGAGATTATGCGAGGTTAAGGCGCGTTTGGGCTCTTAGGCCAAGAACTTCCGCAACGGTTCAGATAGTTGGGCAATGTGCGTCAAGAATCCGTCGTGCCCAATTTCAGCTTTGATGGTGTGTACCTCCACTTTGTGTGGCAAGGCTTCGGCCAGCTCTGCTGACTGACGCGGAAAATACAAACGATCAGAGTCCACTGCTGCAACAAAAAAGGCACTCGAAACCTCGCCCAGGGCTGCCTTGAGGGTACCCCTCCCCCGCGTGACGTCGTGACTCATCAACGCTTCGGTCAGAACAATATAGCTATTGGCATCAAAGCGCTGCACCAGCTTGTTGCCTTGGTGGTCAAGGTAGCTTTCCACCTGGTAGCGTCCTCGATCAGCTACGCAAGCGGCGCGCAAGGGCTCCTCATTCACTTGCGGCTTGCGGCCAAAACGGAACTCGAGTTCGGATTCCGAACGGTAGGTGATGTGCGCAATTCGGCGGGCCAAAGCGAGCCCAGCTTCAGGCGCGGGTCCCGCATAGTAATTGCCGTCGTCGAACGCTGGATCCTGACGAATTGCCAAGGTTTGCGCCTGCGCAAAGGCGATCTGCTCCGCGGTGCTTGCAGCGCCGCAGGCAATAACCACACAACGCTCCACGCGCTCCGGGAAACTTGTTGCCCACTCCAGCGCCCGTGCCCCGCCCATAGACCCACCAGCGACTGTATGCCAGCGGCGAATCCCGAGGGCATCGGCTAACCGCGCTTCAACCACTGCTGCGTCTCGCAGCGTGACAAAGGGGAACCGAGAACCCCAAGGAGCACCATCATCGGCCACCGATGACGGCCCAGTGGTTCCGTAACAACCACCCAGGACGTTGATGGCCACCACAAAATACTTGTTAGTGTCCACCGGCGCCCCTGGACCAACCAGGTCATCCCACCAACCTGATTCGTTGCTCTCACCACGGGCAACATGAGTGCTCCCGGTCAGTGCGTGCTCGATCAGAACAGCATTGGAGGCGTCAGCGTTGAGCGCGCCCCATGTTTCGTAAGCCAGTGTGACCTCAGGAAGGTAACCTCCAGCTTCGAGTTCAATCGCACCAACACTGTGCCGAGCCACAAAGCCGTCGCGGGGAGGCAAGGGAGCCGTACGTTCGGGAGCCGGAGCAATAAGAGTCATTGAAGGCAACCTCCGTTCTTGGCTAGTTGCCTTTGGCAGCGCGGAAGCCGGCGTCGAGGTCGGCAAGAATGTCATCGATGTGCTCGATTCCCACGGAGAGTCGGACCAGACCGGGTGTTACACCGGCAACCGCTTGCTGTTCCGGTGTGAGCTGGCTGTGAGTGGTGGAGGCGGGATGAATCACCAAGGAGCGGACGTCGCCGATGTTGGCAACATGCGAGTGCAGTTCTAAAGCGTCCACAAATCGCTTTCCAGCCTCAACACCACCGGGCAATTCGAACGAGACCACTGCACCTGTTCCACGAGGGCCGTATTTGCGACCGCGGGCAAACCACGGGCTGGACTCGAGACCGGCGTAAGCCACAGAGACTACATCGTCGCGAGCCTCAAGCCATTGGGCCGTTTTGACCGCGTTCTCCACGTGGCGTTCCACGCGCAAGCTCAGCGTTTCAAGTCCCTGAGCAATGAGGAATGCGTTGAATGGTGACACTGCTGCGCCGAGGTCCCGCAAGAGTTGAACTCGAGCTTTAAGGATGAAGGATAGGTTGGCCCCGAGGGCGCCATCCTTGCCAAGATCCCGTGCATAAACCAGCCCGTTGTAGCTGGGGTCTGGGGTGTTGAAATTAGGGAAACGGTCCGGATAAGCAGCGAAATCAAACTTTCCCGAATCCACAATCACACCAGCAATTGCGCTGCCGTGGCCACCCAAATATTTGGTTGCCGAATGAACGACGACGTCTGCTCCCCATTCGATGGGACGAATCAGGTAGGGGGTGGCCAGAGTGTTGTCCACAATCAGCGGAACGCCGATCTCATGTGCCAAAGCGGAGATACCTTCAAGGTCCAGTACATCTTGGCGCGGGTTAGAAACTACCTCACCGAAGAATAATTTGGTGTTCGGTTTGACAGCCGCACGCCACTGGTCAAGATTGTCCGGGTCCTTCACAAAGGTGGCCTCCACACCGAACTTTTTGAGTGTGTGCGCCAGCAAATTGTACGTTCCGCCGTAGAGGCTGGGGCTCGCCACAATGTGATCGCCAGCCTCGGCAACGTTGAGGATTGCCAAAGTTGCAGCAGCCTGGCCCGAGCTCAGAAGGAGCGCCCCAATGCCGCCTTCCAAGCTAGCGATTCGCTGCTCAACCGCATCCTGCGTGGGGTTACCAATGCGGGTGTAGATGGGGGCTAGCTCGCTCAACGAGAAACGATTGGCTGCACTCTCGGCACTAGGAAAAACAAAAGAAGTTGTCTGATAAATCGGCAGTGCCCGGGCGCCGGTAGCGACATCTGGTTCCTGACCAACATGGATCTGACGGGTTTCAAAGGACCATGAATTCGACATGTTCGTTCCTCAGGTTAAGGACCGAGACCTCTAGCCGAGACTGAGGCGAACGGACCGCGCTTGCTCCGCGACCCGTTGCCGCGAAACCTGGTCTTCACCCGGGGCACCCCACCGCTAGAAGAGGGTTGCCGGCCAGCAAACCGGGGTTTAGCGCTGGCACTCATGACCTTTTTATAGAGTAGGCCCCGCGAGCTGCAGTCTCCAGTGCGTGTGACAAATATGACGAAGATGACTGCGACCACACAGAATGTAGGGACATCCCATAACGCTTAGGTGAGCCTTAGCTGAGACCTCCATCACAAAGTGCCAAGATGAATGGCATGCGCATGGATCACGTCTCTTACGCTTGTGAAACCGACGGCCTCACGGCCACTACCGAACGAATCTCCGCCGCCTTAGGTGTAGATGCAGTCCGTGGCGGAGTGCATCCCCGCTTCGGTACTCGTAACATGATCATTCCCCTCTCTGGGCACACCTATCTTGAAGTGGTGGAGGTCCTAGACCACCCCGCTTCGGACAAAGCCCCGTTTGGACAAGCTGTGCGCGCCCGTTCCGCTGCCGGCGGTGGCTGGATGGGATGGTGTGTGGAAGTCGAGGACCTCTCCCCCTTTGAACAGCGACTTGGCAGAGCAGCAGTCCCGGGCAACCGCAAATTCCCTGACGGCCGCGAATTGATGTGGCACCAGATTGGCATCCTCGGTCTGATTGCAGACCCGCAGGTCCCCTACATGCTCAAGTGGGAGGGTGACCCGCAACTGCACCCTTCCAACGTCTACAACAGCGAAATCGCGATGTCCAAACTGACTATCGCGGGCTCAGCTGAGCGCGTTACCGAATGGTTGGGTGAGCCAGTAGAACAGCCTCTAGAAGATGTAGCCGTTGAGTGGGTAGCACCGCACGGCACACCTGGCATTATGTCCGTCACCTTCAACACTCCCAACGGAGCTGTCACCATCTAGGCTTCACACTTCTGCAAGCATAAAATCGATCGGCCTGAGTTAGCGTTCCGCGTTAGCCTAGGCCGATTGCTTTGCCAAAGAGGCTGAAACCTACAAAGGCAGCAATATCCAGGAGCGCGTGCGCCACCAAGAGCGGAACCAATCTGCACTGACGCGAGTACAACCACGCGAAGAGCAAACCCATCACCACGTTGCCAATAAACGGTCCGAACCCTTGATACAGGTGGTAGCTACCGCGCAACAGCGAGCTAACAATGATGGCTGCCGGAACCCGCCAGCCCAATTTCTCCCAGCGGGCCAACAAATAGCCCACTACAATAACTTCTTCGAGAATTGAGTGGCGCACCGCGGAGAGGATCAAAACCGGCACCGTCCACCAGTGAGCGTCCAAGGCGGAGGGGATAATCGCCGTCGTAATTCCAGCTGCTCGGCCAGCGGCGTACAGTGCCAGAGTTCCGGCACCCAACACCGCGGCCAAGACCAGACCAGTCAATACGTCTTTGACCAGCGAGCCCAGAGAACCTCGCTTTAGCCCAAGCCGAGCTAAGGCACCCGGCCCCTCCCCTGCTAAAAAGTAGATCACCAACAACACCGGCACCAGCGAGAAACCAATGTCCAAAAGTTGGTATAGAGCGTCAAAGAACTCGCGGTTATTCCTCGAGGCATTGAGTGTAGACGTCGACTGACTCAGCGGGCCTTGGCTCATCTTGTCAGCCAACTGCACTACCGAATAGACCGCTGATTGCCCCAACGAAAGCCCAAGCACAATCAGGATTTCAAGCCGCAGTCTTTTGCGCGCAGGGGTAAGCATTTCACTATCTTGCCGTGAATAACCCATGGTGATGCTCCAACTTTCCTGTGAACCAACTCTGAGTTGCCCGTCCACGTGGATATGCTTGGGGACTATGAGCGCTCCACAGCAAATCATTATGGTCCGTCACGGTCAATCGGCGGCCAATGTGGACACCACCATCTATAACAGGGTGCCGGATTACCGCATCCCACTGACCGAGCTAGGCGTACAACAAGCCAAAGAAGCCGGCGAGAAAATCCGGCGTCAATTAGATGGGCAGCCAGTTTGTGTTTACGTCTCGCCCTACTTGCGTGCCTACCAAACACTGGAAGCCCTCAACCTCGGTTCTTTGGCGGAGCGAGTGATTGAAGAGCCCAGGCTGCGCGAACAAGACTGGGCTAATTTCCAGATCGCCGGGGATATTGCAGACCAAAAAGAACTTCGCAACGCCTACGGACACTTCTTCTACCGCTTCCGCGAAGGAGAATCCGGCTCCGACGTGTACGACCGCATTTCCTCGTTTATGGAAACCCTGTACCGGCACTGGTCCAAAGAGAACTACGCCCCCAACGCACTGTTTGTCACACACGGATTAACCATGCGCTTGTTTTGTATGCGCTGGTTTCACTGGTCGGTTGAATACTTTGAATCGCTGAACAACCCAGAGAATGCCGAAATTCGGACGCTTCACCGCGCTGACGGAAAGTACAAGCTAGACCGTCCCTTTACCCAGTGGGTCAACCGCGAAGAAACCGCAACGGTGCTCAACGCTCCACCCATGCTGTTTTGAGCTATCCGACGCTGTCCGCAACGATGACGCGAATCCCTTGTGCTTCAAAGGCTGCACGTGAATCGGCGCTGATGCCAGAATCAGTGATGAGGTTCCGCAGCTGGTAACCGCCCATCGTGGCAAAAGCACGCTGGCCAATCTTTGAAGAATCGGCCAAAACGTATGAACTTCCAGCGCGTCGGGCCATCTCGGTATTGACCATCGCTTCGCCTTCATCGTTGATGGTGGGGCCAAGCTCGGGATCGATCCCGTTGACGCCAATAAACGCGATGTCCAAAGCGACCTTTTGCATAATGGTGTCCGTATATGGGCCCACCAGCTCATAGGAGCGGGGGTTCAAAATTCCACCAGTGACCATAATCTTGATATTTGGCCTCACTGCCAGCTGCGCGGCAATGTTAATGGCGTTAGTGACCACGGTCAGTGTGGGCCGGTTGGCAGGCGCGTTGAGATCGTCCCGCGTGGCAATGACTTGAGCCAATGCTGTGCTGGTGGTGCCACCACTGAGGCCAATCACGGAGCCTGGTTCGATCAGAGCAGAAGCAGCCATAGCAATCTGGTGTTTCAGCACGGCATGATCGTCGCGGTTGTACCTGCCAGGCAGGTCATAGGACACTGACCCGGTGGTGGCACCACCACGCGTGCGCTGCAGCAACCGCTGCTTGGCCAGGCTGTCAAGATCACGACGCGCGGTGGCAGGTGAAACAGCCAACTGCGTGACAATGTCTTCCACCTCGATCTGCCCGCTCTCCGCGAGTAGATCCAAGATGGCTGTCAGCCGTTCAGTGCGGTTCATCGTGTCCTTTCAAGGGGCCGCCATAGTAGTGGTGACCCGACTTTACCCGGCGTGGCCGGCGAAGAGTGCAAGCAAGCGTGCAACTTCAGGCACCAATGCCTTGCGGCCGGCGCTCAAGTACTTTCGTGAATCCACCACTGTGGGGTTGGCATCCAAATATTCACGGACTGCCCTGGTAAAAAACCCGTTGAGGTGTGTGGACACATTGATCTTAGTCATTCCAGCGGCAATGGCCGCAACGATGTTTGCATCTGAGACACCTGATGATCCGTGCAGCACCAAGGGCACGTCAAGGGCTGCCTTTAAGGCAGCAATGCGCTCCAGGTTCAGCGCAGCACTCCGCTCGGTCATGGCGTGGGAGGAACCTACAGCCACGGCAAGAGCATCAACGCCGGTGGCAGCAACAAAGCTGACTGCTTCATCCGGGTCAGTTAAAACGCCCGGGGCGTGGGCACCGTCTTTTCCGCCCACTTTGCCAAGTTCAGCTTCCACGTACACACCCGCCGCATGGGCGTACTTAACTACACGCTGCGTGGCTGCAACATTTTCTGAATATTCCAGGTGGGCGCCGTCGTACATGATGGAACCGAATCCCAAGTCCACTGCCTGCAGCGCCAGCTGCTCATCCTCGGCATGGTCTAGGTGAACTGCTACCGGCGCGGTGGATTGGCGAGCGATTGCTAGGGTGGCAGCAGCAAGCGGTTCTATACCACCGTGGTATTTGGCGCAGTTCTCCGAAATTTGCAAAATCACTGGAAGTCCGGCCTGCTCGGCGCCAGAAACAAGTCCCTCAATAGTTTCGAGGTGGATCACGTTGAATGCGCCCTGACCGACTCCCGCGGCGGCAGCCTGGTCCATCAGTTCGCGAGTGTTTACTAGAGTCATTGCGATTCCTTTTCGGTCAGGATCAAAAGTTTTTCAAGCTCTCTGAAGCGTGCTGAGATCTCACCAGCGCCGGGCATCAGCACTGCCGCAGCAGACCAGCTGGTGGCGCGGCGAAGAATTTCGGCCGGATCACGTACTCCTTGGGCGAGCGCGACGGCGGCCGCTGAGACTGCGGCATCGCCCGCCCCCGTGGGATTACCACTGAGCGGCTCTGGCAAACGTGCCGTCCAGTACTTTCCAGGGTGTTCAGCGCTGAAGGCCATCATTCCTTCTGCCCCTGCACTGACTAACACCATCCGTGCGCCTAGTTTGATGAGTTCCCACGCGGCCGAGGGAAGGTCCTCGAGACCCATCGCTTCGATGAGTTCGTGGTGATTTGGTTTCAGTAGGTCCGCACCAGCCCGGGCTGCGGCGAGAATACCTGGCCCTGAGGTATCTACAATCACCGGTACTCCGGCATTGTGCCCCAAGGCAACAAGTGCCGGGTAGAAGTCAGCTGGCGCCCCGGAGGGAAGACTTCCCGAGCCTACAAGGACTCCAGCCGGGTGAATTTCGTCGCTAAGGGAATCTACGACGGCGGCGGCTAGCTTTTGCCATTCGTCCACAGTCAGGGGATTACCGGCCTCATTAAAAATGCTGGTCTCGCCATCATTCGCATCGACCAAGGCGATACTTCGACGTGTGGATGCTGCCACCGGAATGAGCTGATGTGGGACCGTACTGGCGCTGAGCTCTTCTGAAAACTCTGCACCAGCGATTCCGCCAACTGGGGCAATCGCAAGAACTGGGAAGCCAAGTTGATGGGCCACACGGGCCACGTTCAGGCCTTTACCGCCTGCACGCACCAGCGGCCCCGGAACGCGGTGACTGGCCCCCCGAACAATGGCTGCGACTTGATAAGTGGTATCCACGGCGGGGTTGGGCGTTACCGTCACAACGCGTGGTTCACGCTTGGCAGCTGCGCTTGAATCACCGGCACCGCCCTTGATGTTCACGCTTGCACTCATGGGGAAACCTCTTCTTCCGCGAGCGTTTCCTGTTCCAGTTTTCCCTCTGCGCGGCGGGCAAGGAGTTCGCGGGCGCGCAGAGCAGAACCTAGGATCCCAGCGTCCTGGCCTAATACTGCGGGCAGAATCTGCGGGCGGCGGTGGAAGCTAAGAAGTTCGTCTACTCGCACGCGCAGCGGCTCCAACAGGGCATCTCCAGCTTCTGCGAGCCCGCCACCAATAACTACTGCTTCTGTGCCCATAATCGAGACACATTGCGAAATGCTGAACGCCAAAGCATCTACTGCCTGACTCCATACCCGAATCGCGAGCGGGTCCCCGTCCATGGCTAGGGAGCTGACTTCGCGAGCCCCTGAGACGGCGCGGCCAGAATAGCCTTCGTAACGGCGGGCAATTCCGCCAGCGCTACCTACTGATTCCAAGATCACCGTTCCGGCACCGTCAGGGTTCGGCACCAAAGCATGGCCGAGTTCACCTGCGAAGCCGCCAGCGGTCACGGGCTCGCCGGCAGCAAAAACTGCGGCTGCAATACCGGTTCCAACCACCAAAATGACCACGTCACGGTGGTCCTTGGCGCCACCGAACTCAAGTTCCGCGTAACCTGCAGTTCCCACGTCATGGCCAAAAGCGACCGGGACACCCAAGCGGGCTTCAGCTTCTTGACCAAAAGGGAAATCCCGCCAGCCCAAATTAGCCGAGTAAATTCCTATGCCCGCTTCGGCGTCCACTAAGCCAGGGACAATCAGCCCCATGGCTTCGATATGGTGCTCCGGGAAAGCATCACAGTACACGCCGGCAAGCCCGGCGATACTGTCCAATATTGCCTCTGCCGGACGCTGCGGATCACGGGGCGTGGGGGGGGGGGGGGGGGAAAGAAAAAAAAGGGCCACGACAAAAAAACAAAAAACCCCATCCAGCCCCC
>NZ_JBNPEN010000011.1:77553-92984 GCF_050490295.1 Pseudarthrobacter sp. J1763
TTCCAGTTTTTTTTCTGTGGGGTGTGGGGGGTTGTGGGGTGGGGGTCTCCCCCCCCCCCCCAGCACCGTGCCGTCTGCGGCAACTAGACCAGACTTCATGTCGGTACCGCCGACGTCGAACGCCAACACCGCCGCACGTGCTATCCCTAGCGCCATCTACTTTCCGAGCCTTCCGAGAAGAGGTTGTGGTTCAGTACAGCAATACCCTTAGGCGTCCGCCAAGATCACTGAACGAGTCAAGTTGCGCGGAACGTCCGGGTTCAGACCGCGGGCACGGGCACGCTCAAGGGTCACGCGGTGAACGCGAGCCAGCTCGGCGAGCGGGTGCTTGTCGGTGTGCAGGTACAAGGCACCAGTCTTTTCCATGTCCTTGTCCAGACCCTCGGGCTGCTCACCGAAGAGCCAGGTCACGCGGTTCGGAGCGGCGATGGAGATGGGGCCGTGGCGGTACTCCATGGCGGGGTAGGACTCGGTCCAGCCCTGTACAGCCTCTCGCATCTTCAAACCAGCTTCATGAGCCAAGCCGATGGTCCAGCCTCGGCCCAAAAACGTAAACTGTTCGGCGTCGATCAGCTCCTGTTCAACCGGAGCAGACACTGCTTCTTTGGCATCCTCGATCGCCGAAGACAGGTCCTCGCCGAGGCTGCTCAACAAGTACGCCAATGCTGTGGTGGCGAAGCGGGTCTGCACCACCGACTTTTCATCCGCGTATGGCAAGCCGATAATCTCGTCTGCAAGGTCGATGATCGGGGACTGGACGTCGCCAATGATCGCGACGGTGCGCACTTTGCCCTTGAGTTCGCGGAGCAAGTCCAAAACTTCAGTAGTAGTGCCTGAGCGTGTAATGGCAACTACTACGTCATAGTTGCGGGCTTCGCTGTTGTTGTTCAGGAACGCTTCAGAAGCGGCGAAGGGATCTGTCAGGCCCTTGCCCGCGCTTTCGCGAGCGGCTGCATAGCTCTGCGCCATAAACCATGAGGTGCCACAACCGATGACTGCTACGCGCTCGCCATCCTGTGGAAGGACGTTTTCGATTTTGGCCTGCGCGATAGCTTTGGCCCAGGTTTCCGGCTGCGAGGTCAGTTCCTCGTCCATGAATGCGCCGAGAGTGCTCTCCGACATCTTTACTGGCTCCTTGATTGGTGGGTTGGTACTGCAGTGATTGCTCCGCGCGCTACTTATGAGCAATCTTGCTCGTTGACGCCAAATATCAATCAACTTAAAGCTAGCTCACCGCAGCGGCTTTCTCCACCTTTGGCGTTTATTTCCTGCAAATCTAGCCGCAATTGGGGGTTATTAAGGCAAAAATCTCTCCGGAGACAGCAATTTCTTCCTCAACCACCCTTGTGATCGGCTTCACAATGAACAATGTTGATAGGTATCGCACATTAATGAGCGATTCTTCTCATTTTCGATCACAAAGGAGCAGCAATGCCCCGCATTCGGCCCCTTGGGAGAGCACTCTCCCTCAGCCTTGCCGCTGCGTTATCAACGTCAGCGCTGGGAATCGCGGCCCTCCCCGCCGTCGCGGCGCCCTCTACCGAAACAGCTCAAGCGGGCTCGGTAGTCCTCAAGAGCAACAAGTTGACAGTGCTGGTTTCAAAGTCGTTCCCGCAGGTCATCAGCTACACCGACCGCGCCACGGGCAAGTCACTTGCCGGTACGCCTTCTGCCCTGAAGACCATCAC
Organism: Pseudarthrobacter sp. J1763; assembly: GCF_050490295.1. Taxonomy (NCBI): domain Bacteria; kingdom Bacillati; phylum Actinomycetota; class Actinomycetes; order Micrococcales; family Micrococcaceae; genus Pseudarthrobacter; species Pseudarthrobacter sp. J1763. The sequence goes on from NZ_JBNPEN010000011.1 coordinate 79,242, forward strand.
CATCAATGGCACAGAGCAGCCCGTAACTGTCACGTCTTCGGTAGTTGACGACACTACGATTACCTACGTTCTGACCGTGCCAGCCTTGGGCGGAATCACTCTGGAAGCCAAACTCTCGGTGGACAAGAACGTGGTCAACTTCAACATCACCAAGATCAATGACACAGCTGCAAACCAAGTCAAAACGGTTCAGCTGCCCAAACTGAACTTGGTGACGGTGTCCTCGGCCCAGGCCGGCGCGCAGCTTTCCACCGCCAACCTCTCGGTGGACCGGTCCGTCAGCGGCGATGCTTTTATCCCGATCACGGCAGCTACAGCCGTGGACACTTCGGCTAAAGGGTCCGCCTATGCACTTGCCAACACCGCCGAGCTGGGCGCAGCCTTTGAAACGAACGCCCTCTACGACACTTCCTCAGGACCTGGCTACAAGGATTCTGGCCGATTCTGGCACCAGACCGTAGCCACCGCCGACGGTGGTAAGGAATCTGGCATTGCCAGCGGACAGTGGCTGTACCGCGCCGATGGTTCCAGCCAGACAGAAGAACTTCCCTGGACGCGAGTCGCGATCACCGCCGACGCCAACGCTGACAAGACGGTTGACTGGCAAGACGCGGCGATCGCCATGCGCGACATTGAAGTCAAGGCAAATAAGGGTGAGCAGACGCCGAACAACGTCATCACCCACATCCCCTTCAACTTCGCGTCCCAAGCCACGCACCCGTTCCTGCGCACTCTTGATGACGTCAAACGCATTTCCTTAGCCACCGATGGTCTAGGACAAGTTGCGATGCTCAAGGGCTTTACGTCCGAAGGTCACGACTCCGCGAACACGGACTATGGAGACAACTTCAACACCCGTGCCGGCGGGCTCGATGATCTCAACGCCATGGTTAAAGAGGGCAAAAAGTGGAACGCCTCCTTTGGTGTGCACATCAACGCCACCGAGATTTACCCCGAGGCCAAGTCCTTCAGCGAAGACCTGTTGCGCGCGGACAAAGCATTGGGCTGGAATTGGCTCGATCAGTCCTACCTGATTAACCAGCGTCAAGACATTGTTAGCGGCAAGCTGGCCACACGCATCAAGCAATTGCGTGAAGCCACCGATGAAAACCTCGACTTCGCGTACGTTGACGTCTACTACGAGTGGGGCTGGCTGGCACAGCGCCTGCAGAGCGAACTGGTCAAAAATGGTTTCCGTGTTGGTTCTGAATGGGCCGATCACTTGGGCCAGAACAACACCTGGTCGCACTGGGCCAATGACGAAAACTACGGTGGAAGCAGCAATAAGGGCGTAAATTCCCAGATTCTGCGCTTCATCAACAACACTCAATCCGATGTGTGGAACCCGGACCCCAAGCTGGGTGTCTCTCACATTGTTGAGTTCGAAGGATGGACCGGCCAGAACGACTACAACGCCTTCAGCAAAAACGTGTGGGAATCCAACCTTCCGGCCAAGTTCCTCCAGCACCATGCCATTACTAAGTGGACGGCGGACAAGATTGACCTCGCCGACGGTGTTTCAGTGACCGGTACCAATGCTGCGGACCGCAACATCACCGTCGGTGGCACTTCAGTCCTCAAGGGAACTTCCTACTTGTTGCCGTGGTCTTCCAAGGACAACGATACTAACGACAAGCTCTACGGTTACAGCGCCACCAGCGGCGCCCAGAACTGGAAGCTCACTAGCGAGTTCGCAAATGCTACGTCAGTGGCACTGTTCAAACTCACCGACAACGGCCGAGTGAAGATTACTGACCTTCCCGTGGTCAACGGGGCCATCAGCTACACGGCTGCTGCGGGCCAGGCTTACGTGCTCAGCCCCAAGGGCAACAGCAGCGCACTGCCCCAGAAGGCCAACTTCGGTTCCGGTACCCCGTTCACCGACCCGGGTTTTAATGGAGACGGTCTTACTGCTTGGAACCCCAGCGGTTCGGTAACGCAGGTTCGGGATAGCTTGGGCCGCCGCTACGCACAATTGGGCGCAGGCGTTTCAAGCATCTCGCAGCAGGTGCAGAATCTTGACGCAGGCACGTACTCGGTGAGCGCTTGGCTCGAAATTGAGCCGGGCAAGAGCCGTCCCACCACGTTGTCCGTGGACATCAACGGCAAGGCGCAGAGCTACACGATAGATACGTCCACGGCTACGAACTATGTTGCAGCGGATGAGAAGCACGATACGAACTTCCAGCGGGTTCGGGTACTGATCGACGTTCCCGAAGATGATTCCAAGGCAACCGTGAAGTTGAGCGCCGCAGCGGGGACAGCCAAGGTCCGCGTTGACGATTTCCGCGCCGTAAAGACTTCCCGGGTGGCTACCACCGGTGTCCTCAGCGAAGACTTTGAAAACGTTGATCAGGGCTGGGGTCCGTTCGTCAAGGGCAACTCCGGTGGTTCCACCGACCCGCGTACCCACATCACCGAGCGCAACGAACCCTTTACCCAAAAGGGTTGGGACAACAACACCATCGACGAGACTCTCGCCGGAAACTGGTCCTTGATTGCGCACGATGAGAATCTTGCCCCCAACGGTGGTCCGGGCATTGTCTACCGCACGGCGGACAGCACTCTGAAGTTCCAAGCAGGCCACAAGTACAAGGTGTCTTTCGATTACCAGAACACCAAGGATGGCCAGTACGCCTGGGTTTCTGGCTACGACACCACAAAGGGTTCGAGCGTGACCGGTTCTCAGGCTTTGCCGAAGAAAACGGACACCACTCGCTTCGAGCAGCAGTTCACAGCGGGCTCTTGTGGCTCCTACTTTGTGGGCTTGCAGCGCACAGCGTCGGATAACGGTGCAGACTTCACGCTGGACAACCTTTTGGTAGAAGACCTTGGCGCTTCTACTGAGGTCCCGGCCTGTGCAACCATTTCTGGCTCCTTGGGTGCCGATGTTGTCCAGCAGGGCAAAGCGACCGATTTCACCACGGTATTGCGCTCTACCGAACCCACAGCGATCAGCAACGTGAAGGTTGCCTTGACTTTGCCTGAGGGCTGGACTGCCACGGCAAGCGACGCCGCCACGGCAGCCACCTTGCCTGCTGGCGGAACTCTCACGACCCACTGGAAGCTCACCGCTCCCGGTTCGGCCGACGGTAACTTCACCATCGGTTTGACTGGCACCTACAACACGCCTGACGGTGCCCGCACTGTCACCGGCAGTACTTCCATCAAAACTCTCCCGAAGGCACCGCAGACCACCGTGTTTGCAAGTGACCACGAGTGGGTTTCATCAACAAATGGTTGGGGTCCGGTAGAAAAGGACCAATCTAACGGCGAGGATTCACTCAACGATGGAGCACCCATCACGCTCAATGGTGTTGTTTACCAGAAGGGCTTGGGAACTCACGCCCCTTCGACGGTTCGTTACTTCTTGGGCGGCTACTGCACCAAGTTCACTGCTGCTGTGGGTATTGACGACGAGCAGGCCAGCCGTGGTTCGGTAACGTTCAGCGTGGTGGCCGACGGCAAAACACTCACCACTACCCCGGTGTTGGGTGCAACCTCGGCAACGCTCCCGCTGGACGTGAACGTCAGCGGTGCACAGTACGTGGACCTGGTAGTTGGCACCACCCCGGATGGCAACGGTAATGACCACGCTGACTGGGCGGACGCCAAGTTCACCTGCTCTGACACTGTGACCGAAGCGCCTGCTGTGCAGCTTTCGGGAACTGTCTACGCATCGGATCTGGCGTGGCTCAGTTCCACCAATGGGTGGGGACCGGCAGAACGCGACATGGCCAACGGTGAAGACATCGCTGGCGACGGCCCCGCTCTGACGCTGGACGGCGTCGTATACCCCAAGGGTCTTGGCGTCCACGCTAACTCCAACGTCAAGATCAGCACCGAGGCAAAGTGCCAGTCCTTCCAAGCGAAGGTTGGTGTTGATGACATCAAACTGAACAAGGGACTCCACGGATCCGTGGTGTTTATTGTGAAAGCAGACGGCGTGGAACTGTTCCGCAGCCCGGTGCTCAGCGCAGACTCGGCAGCCCTGCCGGTCAATGTTGATATCACCGGAAAGCAGAACGTTGAGCTCATCGCCGACAGCAATGGAGACGACGCCGGTGATGACTGGGGTGATTGCGCGGATGCAAAATTCGTCTGCAACCCCTAAGCAGCGTACGTTCTCCTACCGTGACAGCCGGCTAACACCGGTAGGTCATTTCTAACAAAACAGATCACGACGACGGCGGCTCCCCTTCGGGGGTGCCGCCGCCGTTCGTTGTGAGGCGTTTTGCGAAACTTATACAGCCCGCTTTCCGGCACGCCATACGGCGTGGGTCATGGGCATTCCCGGCCGGTAGGCAAGGTGAGTTGCGCTTGGAGCGCGCAACATGTGCAAATCGGCGCGGTGCCCGACGGTGATTGAGCCCACCGCGCGCTGCCCGTCAGTATCGGTACCGGCCTCCCGGCGCAGGGCCAAGGCCCCACCATAAGTGGCGGCACGCACAGCTTCGTGAACGCTCAGCCCCATCTGGAGCACGGCGGTAGTGACGCAATAGTTCATGGAGCTCGTGTAGCTAGTGCCGGGATTGCAATTGGAGGCGAGGGCAATCTGCACGCCAGCATCCAGCAAGACCCGGCCAGGCGCGAGCGGCTGGCGAGTGGAGAGATCACACGCGGGCAGACACGTGGCCACAGTTCCGCGCTCCCCTGCTCCCGTGGTGGGGTCGAATCCATTCCAGCTGCTGGCCAAGAGCTCCACATCAGCGTCCGAAAGGTAGTTCACGTGGTCTACGCTGGCTGCCGTGAACTCCACGGCAAGCTTTACTCCGGGCCCCTCGCCGAGCTGGTTGCCATGAACTCGAAGCCCCAAGCCGGCCGCACGGCAGGCCTGGAGGACACGGCGTGATTGTTCCTCGTTGAACGCGCCGCGTTCGCAAAACACATCGGCCCAACGAACATACGGCAACACTGCCTGAAGCATCGGGCCGCAGACCAGCTCCGTATATTCCTCGGCGTCCTGGCCTTGAGGCACAAGGTGAGCCCCAAGGAAGGTCACCTCATCCACGGCCGTGGACGCGATGCGCGCACTACGTGCTTCATGTTCGATGTCCAGGCCGTAGCCGGTTTTCGTTTCAAGGTAGGTGGTTCCGCCGGAGACGGCTTCGGCCACCCTGCCCAAGGCTAGGCGTGTGAGGTCATAGTCGCCGGTGGCCCGGGTCGCGTTCATGGTGACGCCAATGCCGCCAGCACTGTAGCTCTCCCCCGCCATACGGGCCTCGAACTCAGCAGTGCGATCCCCCGCAAAGATCAGATGCGAATGCGAATCCACCCACCCCGGCAGCACAGCACGGCCCTCGGCGTTCACCACCGTGTCCGCCGCAGGTACCTGATCCGCCGGACCGATCCACGCGATGCGTTCGCCCTCAATCACCACTGCTGCATTTTTGAGGACTCGGTGTTCCAGGTCCTGGGTCGTTAGCTCGCCGATATTGGTAATCAGTGTGCTCTGCGGGGTGGGTGTGCTCATTCGTCTATTCTTGCCGCAAACGCCAAACGACACCCCCCAAATCAGAGGGCGCCGTCTGGCATTTCGGACAAGCCGGCTACGAAGCCGGATTCCTAGCGTCTAAGCAGCCCGGGCTAAGCCGCAGCGGCGCGCGAGGCGAGGAACGCGCTGACGCACTTTTCGACGTCGTCCGCTGTGTGAGATGCCGAAAGCTGAACCCGGATGCGCGCGGCGCCCCGCGGCACCACCGGGAAGCTAAACGCCGTGACGTACACACCGTGCTGGAGCATTTGGTCGGCAATCCTCCCGGCCAGCGCCGCATCACCGAACATCACCGGGACAATTGCGTGCTCCCCGTCAAGGAGCTCAAAGCCCTCTTCAGTCATACGACGGCGGAACAGGGCTGCGTTCTCGAAGAGCTTGGTGCGCAACTCACCCGAGTTCTGCACCAGATCCAGAGCCTTGATGGTGGCCGCAACGATGGCCGGTGCCAAGGAGTTGGAGAAGAGGTACGGGCGGGCCTTTTGACGCAGCATGGCCACGATCTCCGAACGGCCGGAGACGTAACCACCAGATGCGCCGCCGAGCGCCTTCCCGAAGGTGCCCGTGTAGATGTCCACACGGTCGCTCACGCCTGCATGCTCGGGCGTTCCGGCACCCGTGGCACCCATAAAACCAACGGCGTGCGAGTCGTCCACCATCACGAGGGCATTGTATTTCTCGGCCAAATCACAAATTGCTTCCAGCGGGGCCAGGAACCCATCCATCGAGAAGACGCCGTCCGTGACGATGATCTTCCTGCGGGCAGGGGCCTCACCGCTTGAGGCTTCTTGCAACTTAGCTTCAAGATCGGCCATGTCCTGGTTGGCGTAACGGAAACGTTTGGCCTTGGACAGGCGGATGCCGTCGATGATCGAGGCGTGGTTGAGGGCATCGGAGATGATGGCATCTTCCGAGCCAAAGAGTGATTCGAAAACCCCGCCGTTGGCATCAAAGCAGCTCGAGAACAAGATGGTGTCCTCGGTGTCCAAGAATGCGGAGACCCGCTGTTCCAATTCGAGGTGCAGGTCTTGGGTACCGCAGATGAAACGCACCGAGGCCATACCGAATCCGCGCGAATCCATGGCCTCCTTGGCCGCCTCGATGATCTGCGGGTGATCCGCTAGGCCGAGGTAGTTGTTGGCGCAGAAGTTCAGGACCTCGGCGCCGGGCTGGCCGATGGGCCCAGCGGTGATGTGGCTCGATTGTGCCGAGTTGATGCTGCGTTCGTTTTTGAACAGGCCCGCGTCACGGATTTCCTGCAACTCGGTGGCGAGTTGGCCTTTCATTGAGCTGTACATGGTTCTCCTTAGATCCGGGTCCAGTCGAGTACTACCTTGCCACCGATTCCGGCACGGGCGGTTTCGAAGCCTTTTTCCCATTCCGAGGCGGGCAATACGTTGGTAACTACTGCCGAAATATTGCGGTGAAGCTCTGTGTTGGATGAGAGCATGGCGCTCATGGCGTACCAGGTCTCAAACATTTCGCGGCCGTAGATTCCCTTGAGGGTAAGCATGTGGGTAACCACCTTGCCCCAGTCGATGTTGATTGACTGGCTGGGCAGCCCCAACATGGCAATCCGGCCGCCATGATTCATGTTCTCAATCATTTCCGGCAGGGCCGTGGGGTGACCAGACATTTCCAGTCCGATGTCAAAGCCTTCGCGCATACCAAGCTGCCGCTGGGCGTCCTTGACCCGTGTGGTGGAGACGTCGATCGCGAGGTCCACTCCCATGCTCCGGGCCAAGTCCAAACGTGTGGGTGAGACGTCCGTGATGGCGATCTTGCGTGCACCAGCATGGCGGGCCACGGCAATCGCCATAAGACCGATGGGGCCTGCGCCAGTGATCAGCACATCTTCACCAACCAGCGGGAAGCTCAAGGCAGTGTGCACGGCGTTTCCGAAGGGATCAAAGATGGCACCGAGTTCCGGGGTAACTGACTCATCATGGTGAACCCAAACGTTCGTTTCCGGGATCACCACGTATTCGGCAAACGCGCCGTCGCGCTGGACACCAACGGAGACGGTGTTGATGCACATCTGCTTGCGCCCGGCACGGCAGTTGCGGCAGATTCCACACACCACGTGGCCCTCGCCTGAAACTCTGTCCCCCACCTTGACATCCAGGACGTCCTCGCCGACTTCCACCACTTCGCCGTAGAACTCGTGGCCAGCGATCAGGGGTGCGTTGATGTTGGCGGCTGCCCAGGCGTCCCACGATTGGATGTGGAGATCGGTGCCGCAGATTCCGGTGGTGTGGACGCGGATTTTGACCTCGTTGGCGCCAGCCTCGGGTTCGGGGCGTTCGGTGAGCTCGAAGCCTGCTTGTGGGCCCGGTTTGTACAGTGCCTTCATGGGGGTCCATCTCCTGAATATGTGGTCTGTTTCACTTCATTAGAGCCCGAGAAAACGCTTAGCACAACTAGGATTTACTCAATCAACGATTAAGTCTTTGCTTATGTTTATGCTGGGGTGTGGAAGTTCATCAATTACAGATCCTGCGCGAGCTCGGCGAGCTCGGTAGCGTTAAGGCCGTAGCCGAGACGCTGCTGGTCACCCCCTCCGCTGTCTCGCAGCAACTGGCACTCTTACAAAAGAGCGTTCAGGTGCCACTGACCCGCAAAGATGGCCGCAATCTTGTACTCACTGACGCCGGGGCGGTGCTGGCTAAGGCGGGTGCCGGCGTCGTTGCCGCTATGGCCGACGCGCGGGCCGCGATCGGCGCCTATCACGACGACGAAAACGCCGAGGTGAGCGTGTGCGGCTTCCACAGCGCTGGGCAAGCACTCTTTGCCCCTCTTGCGGCGGCAGTAGATCGTTCCCCGGAGCCGAAGCCACGGGTGCTTTTTGCTGACGAAGACGTAGCGCAACAGGACTTTCCGGGGCTGACCGCACGTTATGACGTTGTACTGGCTCACCGGATGGATCACAGCCCGCCGTGGCCTACGGAACAGGTGGCCGTGATCCCCTTGGCCAATGAACCGCTTGATGTGGCTTTGCCAGACGGCCACCGGCTGGCCGCGAAAGCGCACCTCACACCGGCTGATGTTGCTACCGAGCGGTGGGTGACCAGCAGGCCGGGCTATTCACCGGCCGATGTGTTGGCAGCGATTTCCGCCGTCACGAGCACCCCGAGCAACATTGCGCACCGCATCAACGACTATTCGACTGCCGCCTCCCTCGTGGCCGCCGGAGGAGTGCTGGCGCTGCTTCCGCGCTACACGGCGGGGCGTGCCCTAGCGCAGGGATCGCCACTGCAAGGGACGCTGGTCCTGCGCACGCTTAAAGGACTGAACACCAGACGCCGAATTGACATCCTGGCGAGGCCGGAAAACCTCAAGCGACGCTCGGTGATGGCAGTGTGCGAACGCCTTCAAGCGCTGATGGTTGAGCTCGAATCGAAGGCCATTACCGGCACGGTTGCTCCAAACATCCGATGATTCACGGTTAGGATGACTGAATGGCTGTCACAGATGAGGCAATTGGCAAGATCAAGGACATGTTGATCCGCGGCGATTTGCGCCCCGGTGACAGGCTCCCCCCGGAAAAAGAACTCAGTGAACGCTTGGGCCTGTCCCGCAGTTCCTTGCGTGAAGCAGTCAAAGCCCTGGAACTCATTCGCGTCCTCGATGTCCGTCGGGGCGACGGCACCTACGTCACGAGCCTGAGCGCCAGCCTGCTCAACGAGGCAGTGGCATTTGTGGTGGATCTGCACCAAGACCGCTCCATTCTGGAGCTCTTCGAGGTACGCCGCATCTTAGAGCCGGCCAGCGCATTCCTGGCCACGAGCCATATGACACCCGAGCTCATCGACTCGCTGCGCGCCACCATGGACGGCATTGACGAAAATACCGATGTTGAGCAGCTCGTTAGCCACGACCTCGCATTCCACGGCATCATCACCAAGGCTGCAGGGAACGACTACCTGAGCGGAATGCTCGAGGCGCTCTCTTCCGGAACTGTCCGTGCGCGCATTTGGCGCGGCCTCACGCAGGACAAAGCAGTTGCGCACACCTTGGCTGAACACAAAGCCATCGCCGACGCGCTAGAACGCGGCGACGCCGAACTGGTCCGCGCACTGGTAACTGTCCATATCAGCGGCGTTGAGACGTGGCTGCGCCAATCGCTCTAGTACTCGCTCCCTCCAGCGCCGCCAGCACGCCAGCACGCCAGCACGCCAGCCCGCCATAAAACCGGTACACCATAAAAACAGGGCCCGACGGCGGTAGCTGACTACCGCCGTCGGGCCCTGTTTTAGTTTGTCCCGAGCAATTTATTCGTACAAGTTCGGCTTGATCTGCTCCGAATCGATGTTCTTGGAGTCGTACCAGTAGAAGCCGGTGTCGATGACCTTCTCTACCTTCTCGCCCTTGATCGCAGCGACGGCAGCCTTGACCGTCTCGTAACCGATACCCACCGGGTTCTGCGTGACGGCGCCGGCCATCAAACCACTGCGGATAGCATCCATCTGAGCCTTGCCGGAGTCGAAACCAACAATGACGAGCTTGCCCTTGAGGTTGAGCTCTTCAACGGCCTTCACCACACCGATAGCGGAGCCTTCATTGGTGCCGTACATACCCTTAAGATTCGGGTGTGCCGTGATGATGGCCTTAGCAGCGTCGGCGGAGAGCAACTGGTCACCGCCGGCGTACTGGATGGCCACAATCTTGATGTTCGGGTGGTTCGCCTCGATGTACTCCTTGAAACCATCACGGCGGTCAGTACCGGACTTGGACGTCTGGTCGTGGCCAACGATCGCGATTTCGCCGGAGCCTCCGATCAACTCGGCGAGGTGCTTTGCTGCCTCGGCTGCAGCGGCCTTGTTGTCGGTAGAGGCGGTGGCCAGCGGAATGTCCGAATCAACACCGGAGTCGAAGGCGATGACCGGGATGTTCTTTGACTTGGCTTGTTCCAACAGCGGGGTGGCAGCCTGGGAATCCAGCGCCGCGAAGCCGATGGCCGCAGGAGACTTGCCCAAGGCGGTGGTCAGCATTTGAATCTGCTGATCAACATCCTTTTCCGTGTTGGGGCCCTCGAAGCTGACCTCAACATTGAATTCTTTGGCTGCCTTATCAGCGCCTTGCTTGACGGCCTGCCAGAACTGGTGTTGGAAACCTTTGGACACGATAGCGATGTACGGCTTGGCGCCGTTGCTGGCACTGGCTGATCCGGAACCTGCCGGGGCTTCGCAGGCTGCGATAGCCACGGCACCGAGGGCCAGGCCGCCAAGAGTCAGGAAGGACCGACGGTTGTACAGGGATTTGTTCATGAGTGAAAACTCCTTTGTTCTCTGATGCGTTGGTAGTGAGTTTGTTGTTTATGCTTGGGCGTTAGCTGCAGCGCGGTCCCTGCGGCGAAGCATGTCAAGGTAGACGGCCACCAAAATCACGGCGCCAATGGCGACGTTCTGCCATTCCTGCGGTACCGAAATAATCCGCAGTCCGTTGGTCAGGACGGACATAATGAGGGCAGCAATGACGGTGCCAACGATGGAACCCTTACCCCCGGCAAGAGACGTTCCACCAATGACGACGGCGGCAATCGCCTGCAGTTCATAGCCCATCCCTTGCCCGGGCTGGGCGGAATTCAAACGGGCTGCGATGATCACACCGGCCAAGCCAGTAAATGCACCAGCTGCCGTGTAAATCCAGAGCTTCCACTGGTGAACGTTGATTCCCGAAAGCGCTGTGGCTTCCTCATTGGATCCAATGGAGAACGTATAGCGGCCCAGGAGCGTTTTGCTCAGAATTAGCCCGGCGATCACCGCGACAGCGAAGAAGATAAACACGGCGTTGGGGAGGACCAGTCCTGCAATCGGTTTACCGAGGGCGAGGTTGGAGAAGCCCGGTGTGCTGGTGAAGTAAATCGGCTTGGTCCCCGAAACCACCAAGGCTAGGCCCTGAGCAACCATCATGGTGGCCAGAGTGGCGATGAAAGGAGGAATCTTGAGGAAGGAAATAAGGGCACCGTTGACGGCTCCGATCACGGCACCCATCAGGACTCCGGCGAGTACGCCTAGCCACAAGGGCATTCCCATATAGGTGAGGACCACGCCTGTCATCACCGAACACAGGCTCATTCCTGTACCAACTGACAGGTCAATGCCGCCTGTGATGATCACGAATGTTGCGCCTAGAGCCAATAAGCCGATCACCACAGTGGAGAGCAGGATGTCGGAAAGATTGCTTGGCAGGAGGAAGCGCGAATTCATGATGCCAAAGAACACCAAAAGAACGATCAGCGATCCGAAGGCTAATAGTTGCTGCAAAGAGGATCGAACTCGGGATAACAGCGCCGTCGCTGTGCTACCTGACGTTGATTGGTGGGCTGCTTCAGCGCCCGAGGTTGGGGTCTTGTCCAAGAGGCTCATGCGCTCTTTGCTCCGTTCGTGGCTGTGGCGGACAATTCGTCGTGGTGAAGAGGAACATCGCGTTGGGTCGCTAGCTCCATGATTTTTTCTTGGGTGGCTTCGTCATTAGCGAGGAACCCTGTGATTCGACCCTCGCTCATCACCGCAATACGGTGTGACATCCGAAGGACTTCGGGAAGCTCGGAGGAGATCATAATGATCGCTTTTCCGGCCGCGGCAAGCTCTTCCAGGAGCTTGTAAATCTCTTCCTTTGCACCAACGTCGATGCCTCGCGTTGGTTCATCGAAAATGAGTAAGTCGCAATCTTTAACGAGCCATTTAGCAATAACAACTTTTTGCTGATTTCCGCCCGAAAGATTACGCGCTAGCTGATTCACGGAAGGCGTTTTGATGCGCAATTTCTGCCGAAGTTCTTCGGCCGTTTTCCGCAAAGCGGCTCTCCGTGGTTCGTGGTGAAACGGGTTCCGTGTCTTGAAAGCTGAAGGGCTCGTAGCCCTGCTGTGATGGATGTTCTCTACGCATTCATCAAGAGTCAGGAGCTACGAGCCTTGATCGAGCCTACTTCCCCGCGCCCCGATGCTGCCACCGCCATTTTCAACCTGCCCGACTACCGCGTCACAGACACTGAGATCCTCACTTTCGGGCAGCGACGGGTCAGCGTTGAAGCCACTGCCGAGTCCGGCTGCCCATCCTGTGGTGTGATCAGCACCCGCGTGCATTCCCGCCGCCCACAACGTCTGCGCGACATCCCTGTCGCCGGCCCAGTCGAAGTGATCTGGGCCAAGCGGAGATTCTTCTGCGATGAGTACCTTTGCCCGCGGCGGACATTCGCCGAGGAGACCGCCCAGGTCCCGCGCCGCGCTCGGTCCACCCGCCGGCTCCGCGATGCCCTCGTGGCCGCCGTCATTGGATCCGGAAGGGCCGCCGCGGAAGCGGCCTCCTCGTTCGGTGTCTCATGGTGGCTGGTCCAGCGGGCTCTGGATTCCGCGGCGCTGACCCTGCCTGATGTTGATGCCCTGGCACCCCGGATGCTCGGCATCGATGAACACCGCTACCGTTCCGTGCGGTTCTTCCGCGACCCTTCCACCAAGGCCTGGAAACGCTACGAACCCTGGATGACGACCATTGTTGATCTGGACACCGGCCAGGTGCTCGGGATCGTGGACGGCCGCGACAGTGAGGGCGTCGGAGAATGGCTGTTCGCCCGCCCGCTTCAGTGGCGTCTGGGCGTGCAGGTCGTCGCGATCGACCCTTCCGCCGCGTTCCGCAAGGCCCTGCGGATGTGGCTCCCTCGCACCGCGGTCTCGGTCGATGCGTTCCACCTCGTCAAGCTCGGCAACGACATGCTCACCGAGGTCCGGCAACGTCTCACCCAGCAGGTCCATGGCCGGCGGGGACGTTCCATCGACCCGGTCTGGGCCAACCGGCGCCTGCTCCTGCGCGCCGGGGAATCACTCTCTGACCGGGCCCGGAACAGGCTCAGCACCGTGTTCGCAACCGACGACGCCACCGGAAAATTGCAGGCCGCATGGCTGGTCAAAGAGCAGCTCCGGACGCTGCTCGCCACCGGATCCCTTGCCGACGCGGCCGCCGCGAAAGAGCGCCTGCAGGCCCTGGTCGAACGCGCCGCTCAGCCGGAAACGAACCGGCTCTGGCGCACGGTCTGCCGGTGGTGGCAAGAGATTGAAGTCCTCATTGTCACCGGCGCGACAACGGCGAAAGTGGAAGCTAACAACACCGCGATCAAGCACATAAAAAGGACAGGCCGCGGATTCACCAACGCACGCAACTACAAAACGCGTATTCTGTTGCGCAGTGCCGCCAGAACAGCGGCATGAACATTCACCACGGCAGAACATTCACCACGAACCGTGAAGAGCC
>NZ_JBNPEN010000012.1:0-84300 GCF_050490295.1 Pseudarthrobacter sp. J1763
GGCTCTTCGGAATCAAGGGTGTAGCGAGGGTCTGAAACCTCCGGCCTCGAGCAGGCTCCTGGCTGTGTAGTTCGCGAGGTTGCGGAAGCCGAGCGCGGAGCCGCGGAGGTGCTCGAGTCGGCCGTTGATCGCCTCTGTCGGACCGTTGCTCGTGCCGGGCAGGTCGAAGAACGCGAGGACGTCCGCGGCGCGCTGCTTCAACGTCCGACCGAGCCGGCGAATCTCGGCCAGCATCGCGGGGACGCCGCTGCTGACGGAATCGATCACCGACCGCATCATCTCCTTCGCCTTCTTCTTGTCGGGTTCGCGGTAGGCGGCGACGATGCGCTGGTAGATGCCCCAGGTCGCTTCGACCTCGACGTGCTCCTCGACCGCGAACACCGCGTCCAGCCGTGCGGTCTGCTTCTCGGTGAGGAAGCTCACGCCGGTGTGGAGGGTGCGGCGGACCCCGTAGAGCGGGTCCCCGGCGTGACCGCGGTGCCCGAGAGTGTCCTGCTGAACCCTCTGCCGGGTCCGGTCCAGGGCGTCACCGGCGAGCCGGACGACATGGAACGGATCCATCACCGGGACCGCGTCGGGGAGTTCCTCGGACGCGGCGGTCTTGAACCCACTGAACCCATCCATCGCGACCACTTCGATCTGCTTCGACCACTCCTTGGGCCGGGCGGCGAGCCACTGCTTGAACACCGCCTTCGACCGACCCTCGACCATGTCCAGCAGCCGTGCGGGACCTGTCTTGTTGCGGGCGGGCGTGAGGTCGATGATCACGGTCACGTACTTGTCACCGAACCGGGTGTGACGCCAGACGTGCTCGTCGACGCCGATCGTGGTGACGCCGTCGAACCTGGCCGGATCGTCGATCAGCCGCCGCTTGCCCTCGGCGAGGATCGCGGTGTTCGCGGTGTGCCACGACACACCCAGGCCTGCCGCGGCGCGGGAGACGGTGAGGTGGTCGACCACGATCGCCTTCAGCGCCCACCCGACCCCGCCGCGGGAGATCTTCGCCCGCGGCGCCGCCGCGTTCGTCGTGTCCTGCCGCCAGGTGCGGCGGCAGTGGCCGCACCGGTAGCGGCGCACCCGCACCAGCAGCGTCGTGGGCCGGTGCCCGAACGGCTCGTGCGCGAGCGGACGCGTCACGGTGTCGCGCGGCACGCCCTCGGCGCCGCACTTCCGACACCACGGGTCATCGTCAACGACGCGGCACTCGAGTACCGCCCGGTCGGGCTCGATCAACTGGCCGATGGCTTCGAGGCCGAGCTCATCGAGACGGCAGAACGTGGTGAGGTCAGGGGTCGCGAACGTAGGGTGGTGCAAGTCGAGGTCTTCCGGCAGATGGGCAGTGTGAGAACTTCCATCCTGGAAGACCTCGACGTCTATCCACGAACCAGCCGCCGACCCTCGACTACACCCTCAACTGCGAAGAGCCTCTTTCGTCTAGCGTGGCAAAAGTCAGAACTTCACCCTGGAATCGGTTGGCTACTAGCTACAGCCCGGAACGTTGTAGGCAACGAGTACAAGGCACGCGAACGCAGCCAAATGCTCCAAGAGCGGCTCCAGCAAGAGGCTATGGCGGCAGAATCCGAGCACAACACCAACGAACGTGCACTCGTAGCGCAAGTCCTAGAACAACTCAGTGAGAAAGAACGAGAAGTTCTCATGCTCAGTTACTGGGATGACCTGACCACCATTGAACTTGCAGAGGCGCTGGGTTGTAGCCCAACGGCCGCCGGTGTGCGCTTGCACCGAGCACGAAAATCTTTCGCTAAACACATTCCTGCCCAGCTCGCACAAGAAAGGACGGCCTAGTCATGGACCGCATTGAAGAGCTTATGAAGGCCGCCCGTCCCAACGTTGCGGATCCCAAACTGCCTGCTGCCGGTACAGTCCCCGGCGCCCAGGCTCCGTTGGGAGGTGCGGTAGTGCCTGATGAGGTAGGTTCGAAGTCCCGCTTTGGGACAGAAAGCCCTGACGCAGCCCCCGAGCATCTGGGTGAAGTTTCCACTGGATCGGTAGACGAACTGGAGCTCGCCCGGGCACGGCGCAAGCGTGGCACGCTTCGAGCCATAGCTGCAGTTGTGGCGGTTGCTGCCGCCGCTGCGGCGGTAGTTATAGGACTGAATCTGGCCCCGTTACAGCCGAAGCCAAGTCCTGCAACCAACCCGAACAGCGCCTCGCCAAGCCCTACAGCCTCAAGCTCGCCGTCAACCAGCGCAGCAGCACTGACAACGGGCGGCGTCGCTTGCACGGTAGAGAACATTGACGAGCGGATGAATACCCAGAATCCCCAAAACACTCCCATTGCCCCCGCCAACCAGGGGTATTACAAAGTACTCGGTTGCGCGGACGGCTGGTTGGCCTATGAGATTTCTGATGCGGGAGTTCGAGCCATGAAGCTGGACGGGGGCAACGCTTGGTACATGATCGCAAAGGTCAGCAACGGGCGGTTTTTGCATGACTCTGCCGCTGACTGGTCCACAGTACTGAACTGGGAATTCCAAGCCATGAATAACAGTGTTGGTGCCGACGGAAAGCAATTAACAGCACAAGAAGCGATGGACGCGGAATTCACGGCGAAGGGAATTCCCGTCCAGATTCGCCAGTCGTTGGTGGGTAAAGGACCCGGCGCCGGTGCGTCTGCCACACCTACCGGAACTGCAACCACCAAAAAATACAGCGGCGCTAACGGTGTAGTCAGTTTCCAGTATCCGAGCGATTGGACCGTGGCGCCGTCCACCGGCGCAAATGGTGGTGGCGCCACAGGGGCAGGCGCAGTGAACCTGACGGTCAAAGACGCTGCCGGGAAAGAAATGGCGAAATTGAGCTACGGCGGCGAGGTGGGCGGACTTGGTGGTGCTTGCGGTCCGGAGCGGTACCCCTACTCGGTTCTGGACTTTGAAGAAATGAATCTTCCTTATAACGCGGATGTTCCGGCCTCAGTGACTCCGCGGTTCACATATCGCGCAGTGGAACAAAGCGGCAAGGTGTATGGAACCCTTGGTCTGACCACCACAACGGCTGGAACCGACGGGACCACTTGTATGTTCTACAACGTTGTAAACGGCCCAACTGCAACGTCGAGGATCTACAGTTTCGCTGACGTCTTTGAATATAGCGCCTCAGCACCGGCGGATCCTGCGCTCCATACATTCAACTCGATGAACGAGGCTCAGGCGTACATGCTGACTCCGGAGTACCAGCAACTGCGTGCAATGCTGACCTCATTGAAAATCACCACACCGTAGGCTTGGTCTTATGACACCGGCGCCCGTTACCCTCTGCTTCCTCCTCGACGAAACATCAGGTGACGGGCACCTTGTACTGCTGGGCCTCAAAAAGACAGGCTTCGGTGCCGGGAAAATTGTGGGGATTGGCGGACACGTGGAACCGGGAGAGTCAGTGGCCCAGGCTGCGGCACGCGAGGTCTTTGAAGAATGTTCTGTGATCGTGCGGGAAGAACATCTTCAGCCGGTGGGCAGCATTCTCTTTACGTTCCCCACAAAGCCTGAATGGGACATGGATACCACTCTCTTTACTGCACGTCACTGGGAGGGCACCCCCACCGAAACGCACGAAATATCTCCGCAGTGGTTTGACATCAACGAACTTCCTTTTTCGCAGATGTGGGAGGACGCCAGGCATTGGCTCCCGGCAGCGCTTGACGGAGAAGTAAAGCGTTTGGAAGTCCGCCTCAAGGAAGATCACCAGAGTGTTGACTCCGTCACCAACCTGGGCCCGAGCAATCCGGAACCCGGAGTCCACACGGACATTTAAAAGCACGACGACGGCCAGGTCACCAGTATGGGTGACCTGGCCGCCGTCGTACTTCTTTTGGATGTCTGAATGGCTGAGTTAGCCGAGGTGCCGTTCCTCCACGCCGTTGTAGGCGCTCAACGGACGGATCAGCGAGTTGGAAGCAAGCTGCTCCATGATGTGAGCTGTCCAGCCAACAATTCGGCTGGCTACAAATAGCGGGGTGAACGTGGGGGTATCAAAACCCATCAGGTGGTAGGTGGGGCCGGCAGGGTAGTCGAGGTTAGGTTTGATGGACTTCGCCTCGTCCATGGCCTGCTCTAGACCGTTGTACAGTCCCAAAAGTTCTGGCCGGTTATAGTGCTTGACCATATCGTCCAGGGCAGCCTTCATGGTGGGCACACGGGAGTCACCGTTTTTGTACACACGGTGGCCGAACCCCATCACCTTTTTCTTCGCTGCAAGTGCTTCTTCCATCCAGGTCTTGGCACGGGCAGCAGCCTCAGCCTGAGTTTCTTCAGGGCGAATCCCAATTTCATCGAAGGTGTGCATCACAGCCTCGTTGGCGCCCCCGTGGAGAGATCCCTTCAGGGCACCGATGGCAGCTGTCACTGCCGAGTGAAGGTCAGACAGTGTTGAGGTCACCACCCGTGCGGTGAAAGTGGAAGCGTTGAACGAATGCTCGGCGTAAAGGATCATCGAAACGTTGAAAGCTGACACCACTTCGGGGGCTGCCTCTTCGCCGAACGCCATCCACAAGAAGTTTGATGCGTAATCCAAATCTTCACGGGGCGCCACTGCTTCTTGACCGTGCCGGCGCCGCTGATCGTACGCCACAACGGCCGGCATGGCCGCCAATAGGTCAATGGATTTGCTCAGGTTTGCTTCGGCGGAAGCATCCTCCGCAAGCGGATGGCGCGCGCCCAGTACGGACGCCGCTGTGCGGCACACATCCATGGGGTGGGATTCGAGGGGGAGTGTGTCAATGATCTGTTTGAGCACTGGATCAAGCGCTCTGGACGAGCGCTCGCGGGCAGTGAATTCCGCCAATTGCTCAGCGGTGGGCAGTTCTCCGTGCCACAACAGGTATGCCACTTGCTCAAAGCTGCATTTCGCAGCCAATTCTTGAACTGGATAACCACGGTACAAGAGTGAGTTACTCTCGGGGTTAACCTTTGAAATAGCGGTGAAATCAACCACCACTCCGGCTAGGCCCTTGTGAACCTCCTGGGCCGATGCTTCTTGGTTGCTCATGGGACTCCTTTGTCTGTCTAGTGCTGCTAGCTGCGTTGCGTCCGCTGAGGTTATATTCAGCTTCAGCGGATATTCACTGATTTGGCTAGTGCCGTCCAGGAACGTGGAAGTTGAAAACTCCCGTATCGAATTGGTTGTAGGCCTCGTAGTCCACTAATTCGTAGAGACGTGCTCGTGTCAACATATTGTGCACTTGTTGTTCTTGGGTTCCCTCGGACTTGATGGCGTCCAGAGTTCGCTCGGCTGCACCCATGGCAATTCTCAAAAGTGTCACAGGGTAAATCACCATGTTGATCCCCACGCTGTGGAGTTGTTCAAGAGTAAATAATTCGCTCTTTCCAAACTCTGTCATATTCGCCAAGATCGGCACATCCACAGCATCACGGATAGCTTGGAATTCGCCGAGATCTTTCATCGCTTCCGGGAAAATTGCGTCCGCGCCAGCCTCAACTAGTGCACGGGCACGGTTCTTCGCTGCCTCTAAGCCGTCTACTGCGCGAATGTCGGTGCGGGCCATGATCAGGAAGTTGGGATCCCGGCGGGCATCTGCGGCAGCCCGAATTCGCTTGACGGCAACGTCCTCGTCAACCACGTTTTTTCCGTCAAGGTGTCCACAACGTTTGGGATTGAACTGGTCCTCAATATGGCAACCGGCAAGGCCAGCATTCTCCAGTTCTTGGATGGTGCGAGCAACATTCATGGGCTCGCCAAAACCTGTATCCGCATCAACAATCGAGGGCAGGTTGGTCATTCGAGCAATCTGCCCGGCCCGCTGTGCCACTTCAGTGAGGGTGGTCAGGCCAATATCCGGCAGACCAAGATCGTTGGCCAGGACGGCGCCTGAAATGTAGACACCCTGAAATCCTTTTTCCTCAATCAGCCGTGCCGAGAGCGGGTTAAAGGCGCCCGGAAATTGGACAGTCTCGCCGGAAGCTAGGAGGTTCCGGAAAGCAATACGCTTCTGTTCTGGGGTGGTGGAGGAATACAACATTTAGAACAGTCCCTTCGGCGCTGCTGCAAGGTCAATAACGCCCGGTGCGGCAACAATATTTAGCTGGTCCAGTTCGCCGGCTGCTAGTTCCGGAAGCTTCTGAACAGCTGTGAGGAAGCGATCAATTTCTTCTTCAGTCACTAAGCCTGTGGCCAGGGTGCGGAACTTGTTGATGTACTGCTCACGAGCAAATGGCCGAGCCCCAAGGGGGTGGGCATCGGCGACGGCGATTTCGTCAGTGATAACGGTGCCGTCCGTCAACGTAATTTCTACAGAGCCACCAAAAGCTTTCTCGGCGATGTCCAGGGAGTGGTAGCGGCGCGTCCACTCAGGGTCTTCTTCGGTGGTGACTTTGTTCCAAAGATCCACTGTGTCAGGGCGTCCTGCACGCTCCGGGGAGTACGAATCCACGTGGTGCCATGTGCCGTCTTGCAACGCAACGGTGAAGATATAGGGGATGGAGTGATCCAGAGTTTCGCGGGATGCCTTGGGATCGTATTTTTGTGGATCGTTGGCGCCAGTACCAATCACATAGTGGGTGTGGTGACTGGTCTTGATGCGGACGCTCTTGACCTTGCTGGCGTCAGTGACTTCAGGGTGTTCGCGGTGGAGTTTCCGGGCTAGGTCGATCCACGCTTGAGCTTGATATTCGGCGGAGTGTTCCTTGGTGTAAGTGTCTAAGATGGCGCGCTTTTCCTCGCCGGCCTCCGGCAACGGTACCTCGTAGGCCGCCTCCGGGCCGTCGAGTAGCCAAGCGATAACGCCGTCTTCGCCTTCATAAATTGGTACGGGTGAAGTTTGTCCCCGCATGGCGCGATCCGCAGCTTCAACTGCCATCTTCGCTGCGAAGGCCGGTGCGTGTGCCTTCCACGTGGAAATTTCGCCCTTGCGGGATTGGCGGGTTGCCGTTGTGGTGTGCAGCCCTTGGCCTACAGCTTGGAAAATGGTTTCTACGTCAAGGCCCAAAAGGGTTCCGATTCCGGCAGCTGCTGAGGGGCCCAAATGTGCAACGTGGTCGATCTTGTGTTTGTGCAGGCAGATAGCCTTCACCAAGTTGACCTGAATCTCGTAGCCCGTGGCGATGCCTCGAATCAGCTCTGCGCCACTGGCACCGGTGTGTTGTCCCACGGCAAGGATGGCCGGGATATTGTCACCGGGGTGGGAATACTCGGCCGCCAAAAACGTATCGTGATAGTCCAGTTCCCGCACCGCCACACCGTTTGCCCAAGCACCCCACTCGGGGGAGACCTTCTCGCTGATGCCGAAGACCGAGGCTCCAGTGCCGCCCGTGCTCGGCGCATGGCTGAGGGCTTGGGCGCGTGCCGCAATAATCGGACCTCGGTTCAGGGACGCAATCGCTACCGAGGCGTTGTCGATGATGCGGTTGATGACCATTTGGGTGACGTCTTCGTTCACTGCAACGGGGTCAGCCGCAACTGAAGCAATCTTCCAAGCGAGTTGTTCTTCGCGGGGGAGGTTCTCGTCGCTCTTGTAGACGCGGACGTGATGGGTTTTCACTGGGCCTTCTCGCTCTCTTCGTGTGCTTTTAGTAAGTGTTCAAGACTTTTGTGTAGATGAATGCGTGTGGCGGCGGCAGCTAAGGCGGAGTCTCCAGCAGCAATCGCGGCCGCGATGGTGGCATGCTCGGCGGCGGCTGACTGGAGGCGAGCTGGGTTATCTTTGGCCAAGCGCCGTAGACGGATGAGGTGTACCCGCAATTGTCGCTGTGCTGCTACTAGATAGCTATTGCCACAGGCTGCATCAATTTCCTCATCGAGTCGGCTAGCCAAGGAGTAGTAGGCGGTCCGGTCTGGATCTTCGTCGGTACTTGCACTGATCTGCGATGCTGCGGTTTCTAGTTGGGCCTGAAGTTCCCGGAATAGTTTGGGATTGCCGCGTTGGGCGGCGAGTGCAGCGGCTTGGGAATCCAAGGCCACGCGGAGTTCAAACAGTTCGCGCACTCTCTCGGCCGAAACATCGGTGACTACTACACCGCGCCCGCCAGTCGCCGTCGTAAGTCCTTCTGCGGAGAGCCGGCTCAAGGCCTCGCGTAGGGGAGTGCGCGAAATTCCCAGACGCTGGGACTGCTCCACCTCGGTCAGCACGGTGCCCGGGGGCAGCTGCCACTGAAGAATGTCGTCGTGGAGCGACTGGTACGCGCGCTCACTGGCTCTCATGCCTTCAGTGTATACACTAGAGGCCTTTTTTGGGAGGAAAGTGAATAAAAAACCTTATGTTGTATACAAATCTATGGATTCCATGAATATTCGTTCTCTGGGCGGCCCGGCGTGCCATAGCGCGGCGTCCGCTTGAGAACGCCGGTGTCGGAGAGGTGTTCCAGATACCTGCGTGCCGTGACGCGTGAAACTCCCACGGCGTTGGTCAGCTCAGTCGCCGAGACCGCCCCCGGGTGCTTGCGGACAAAATCGCTGACAGCTTGGAGAGTTGTCTGAGAAAGTCCCTTGGGCAAGGGGGAATCAAGCGGCGTCCGGAGGCTAGCGAACGCCTGGTCAACATCGCTTTGCGAAGCCATACTCGCGCTTGATTGCGCCAACTTGCTGCGGAAGTCGCGGTAATTGGACAGCTTCTCGGCAAAGCTCGCATAAGTGAATGGCTTGATGAGGTACTGGACCACTCCGGCGGAGATAGCGTTGCGGACCACATGTAATTCGCGGACAGCTGTAATGGCAATGATGTCAGCTGCCATCCCTGCCGCACGGATCCGGCGTGCAACGTCTAACCCGTGCATGTCCGGCAGATTCATGTCCAGTAGGACAAGATCTACGCTTTGCCCGGCGGCATGTAGCTCGTTGAGAATTCTTAGTGCAGATTGGCCGTCCGGAGCAGCGCCCGCCACCACAAAACCATCAAGCCGGTTCAGATACGCGCAGTGCGCGTCGGAGGCAACCGACTCATCTTCCACCACAAGAACTCGGATAGCTCCTGAAGGGTCAACTGCTGGGTGAAGAGTGCTACTCACAGTCCTGATTCCTTGCTGTGTTCAAGAAGCGGAATTTCCACTTCGATAAAGGCCCCTTTGGGTATGTCCGTGACATGGGTCCTTTCAATGGTCATGGTGCCGCCAAGACGGTGCACTGATTGCCGGACTAGAGCCAAGCCTAGGCCTCGACCAAATCCCTGATGAGTTTTGGACGAGTAGCCATAGGAAGCCACCTTCTCCAAGGCATCAGGGGGAATCCCAGGGCCGGTATCTTGAACGCTGATTCGCAAACAATGCTCTTCAGCCTCAAGGCTGAGCCAAATCCGGCGCTCGCCGTCTACTTGGGCCACTGCGTCCATGGCGTTGTCCAAGAGATTGCCCATAATCGTGACGAGTTCGTGCACACTGACGCCAGAACCGCTGAGTTCCCCGGAAGCGTCCACCATGAGTTCAATTCCAAGCTCATTGGCCTGGGCTGACTTGCCCATAATCAATGCGCTGATCACCGGCTCGTCCACGGAATTAAGCATGTCGTCGGTGAGTTGCTGACTCAGGTTGAGGTCTCGGGTGGCGTAATCCAAGGCTTCAGTACTTCTGCCTAATTCCATCAGGGAAACCATGGTGTGCAGACGGTTAGCGTGTTCATGAGTTTGAGCGCGCAGAGCTGTGGAAAGTGTCTTGACGCTCTGCAGCTCGCTACCTAAGGATTCGAGCTCCGTTTGATCTCGCAGGGTTGCAACAGTGCCCATAACCGGCGCGGGACCTGGCGGTGTGGCTGAAGGGCGGGCCTCTTCTTGGTTGAGTACCAGAACACGTTTTTGGGTCAGATGAATCTCATCCCGCGCGCTGCGGCCGGACCCAAAGAGTTCTTTGAGGCTGGGCGCTAGCGGCAGGGAAGCGACGCTCTGGCTTGGAGTGGGTGTGCCTGCCTTTAGGGGAGGGAGGCCCAGTAGCTCAGCAGCTTGATCGTTGTACATCACCACGCGCCGGTTGTTATCAATCAGGACCACGCCTTCGCGCACGGAGTGCAGGACTGATTCGTAATAGGCAAATAAGTGGCCCAGTTCCTCTGGGCCCCACCCTCTGGTCACGAGGCGCAAGTATCGTCCCAAGAACCATGAAGCCAAAGAGCCTGCAAGGAGTAGGGCAGTGGCAATGAACAGAAGTGCGGGAATGCGGCCGCCGATCAGAATGTCCACAGTGCGTACCGTGACACCCGAAGCCACCATGGCTCGGACAACACCGGCGGAGTCCTTGATGGGCACAATGGTGCGCACACTCGGGCCCAAGGTGCCGGCCATTACTTCAGTTTGGCTCTCGCCGGCGAGTGCCTTGTCCACAGAGCCGATGTACGGCTTGCCAATTTCAGCTGGATTGGGGTGGGTCCATCGCGTTCGGTCTGGCGCCATGATGGTGATGAAGTCAGCGTCTGCGTCACGCATAAGGGCTTTGGCGTAGGGCTGCAGCTCAGCCGTTGGATTCGCCGACTGAACGGCCTTGAGCACCGAGGGATTGTCTGCGATGGAAGCAGAAATGGTGTGCATCCGCAATCCGGCTTGGTTGTAGGCGTGGTCCCGCGCATCCACAAAAAATGCTGTTCCCACCAAAAAAGTCATGGACACCACAAAGAGTAAATGAGCCAGGAAGAGCCGGCGGGCAAGGCTCCAATGGTGATGCATTCACGCTCCTTCGCAGTGACGGTGGCGGCCTAAGTCTGTTGAGTGTGAACAATATGACCGCAACAGTGACGGCGATCACAAGCTAGGCCATGCTGATACATAACCGGGGCCCGCAATGACTATCACCTACGGTAGTCCGAGCTCCCAACTACATGCCGCATGGTATGCCCACCTGGAACCATTGATCTCAAGGAGTGCCCATGGCGACGACGCCATCGACCCCGATTGTACCGAGCACTAAACGCAAAGGACTCGACAAGTCCCATTACCTATACATCGCCGTCATCCTCGCTGTAGTTCTCGGCGCAGCAGTCGGCCTGCTCTTCCCAGATTTTGCAAAGTCGTTGAAACCTCTGGGCGACGGATTTATCAAGCTCATCAAGATGATGATTGGCCCGGTCATTTTCTGCACCATTGTGTTGGGCATCGGCTCCATCGCTAAAGCGGCAACAGTCGGCAAGGTCGGCGGCCTGGCACTGGGCTACTTTATTGTGATGTCCACCTTTGCTCTGGCTATCGGTTTGGTTGTTGGCAACCTCATCCACCCGGGTGAGGGCCTCAAGCTGGCACCATATGACCCCAACAAGAAGGCGGCAACGGACAGCACCGTTGACTTCCTCTTAGGCATTATCCCCGGCGACATTCCAGTCCTACCCACGCTGCTTGCAGCCATCCTGGTTGGTTTTGCTCTCCAGCGGATGGGTGCTGCTGGTGCTCCGATCCTCAAGGCAATCTCTCACGCACAGGCGCTCGTTTTCCGCATTCTGATTATGGTTATGTGGGTTGCCCCGATTGGTGCATTTGGTGCCATTGCTTCAGTAGTTGGCAACACCGGATTCAAAGCCATCGTCTCGATGTTCACCCTTATGGTGGCCTTTTACATCACCTGTGCGCTGTTTATCATCGTGATTCTCGGCGGCATTCTGCAGCTGGTTGCTGGCGTAAACATCTTCAAGCTGATGAAGTACCTAGCCCGCGAATACCTGCTCATCTTCTCCACCTCTTCCTCAGAGGCAGCCTTGCCGCGATTGATCGCCAAGATGGAGCACTTGGGTGTCTCCAAGCCCGTTGTTGGTGTCACGGTGCCCACCGGTTACTCGTTCAACTTGGACGGCACTGCCATCTACCTGACCATGGCGTCCTTGTTCGTTGCTAACGCCATGGGAACCCCGCTGGATTTGGGTGCACAGATTTCCCTCTTGATCTTTATGATCATCGCCTCCAAGGGCGCTGCCGGTGTTAGCGGTGCGGGTCTTGCAACGCTCGCCGCTGGATTGCAGGCGCACCAGCCGGCACTCCTTGGTGGTGTTGGCATGATCGTGGGTATTGACCGCTTTATGTCCGAGGCCCGTGCCTTGACCAACTTCACTGGCAACGCAGTGGCTACCGTACTGGTGGGTACCTGGACTAAAGAAATCAACAAGAGCCAGGTGGACCAAGTCCTTGCCGGCAACGCACCGTTTGATGAGGCCACCATGATTGTTGGCCACGAGGTGAGCGTTCCGCAGGAATCTTTGAAGGTTCCGGCCACGGCGTAATTCCCTCAGGCCACGCGGAGTGGCTGGTAAATGTTCGACGGCGGTGGCTCACCTAAGAATTCTTGGGTGAGCCACCGCTGGCTTGCTTTAGCGGGCGCTGATGAGGGGCCTTCAATCTCAACCTTCGACTTCAGGTAGAAGGTAAGGCTCAAAACTCAAGAAAAGTCAAGGTCCGTGGATTACCGTGTCGTTAGCTGTAGCCTTGAAAGAAGACCAGTCAGAAGCTGACAACAAGATTCTCGAAAGTGTGGATAGATACGTGAGCAGCGAACAGGGTTCTGTAACTCTGGAAGGCACGGACTTGGACCCCGAAGACACCGTGATGGGGCCTACTGGGCGCCCACTGCGTGAATTCCCCGAACCCGCACCCTTGTCCTCTCATGGGCCGGCGCGAGTGATCGCCATGGTCAATCAAAAAGGTGGTGTTGGTAAAACCACGTCCACCATCAACCTTGCGGCCGCGCTCGCCGAACAAGGCCGGCGTGTATTACTCGTGGACTTTGACCCGCAGGGTGCCCTCTCCGCAGGCTTTGGCGCTAACCCGCATGAGCTGGACGTCACCGTTTACAACGTGTTGATGGACCGCAAAGTGGACATTCGTGACGCGATCCAAGCCACAGGTGTCGAAGGCTTGGACTTGCTGCCAGCCAACATCGATCTCTCGGCAGCCGAAGTTCAGCTGGTCAATGAAGTAGCACGTGAACAGGTTTTGGATCGTGCACTGAAAAAGGTTGAGGACGATTACGACGTTGTTCTCATTGACTGCCAGCCCTCTCTTGGTCTGCTGACCGTGAACGCTTTGACCGCGGCACACGGTGTGATCATCCCGCTGATTTGTGAGTTCTTTGCTCTTCGCGCTGTGGCACTCCTTGTGGAAACCATCGAGAAGGTACAGGACCGCTTGAACCCGGCACTGCAGATCGACGGTGTTTTGGCCACCATGTACGACGCTCGTACTTTGCACAGTCGCGAAGTTATTGGCCGGCTGGTTGAGGCGTTTGGTGACAAGGTCTTCGAGACGGTTATCAAGCGTTCCATCAAATTTGCTGACGCAACCGTTGCTGCTGAGCCGATCACAAGCTACGCCGGCAATCACCAGGGTGCTGACGCCTACCGTCGCCTAGCCAAAGAGCTGATCGCACGCGGTGGCGCTCCCTAAGTCCTCAAGCAGCTCTGTGCCTCAAGTTGGCGCCGCGAATCAAGCCAGTGCGGGAGGGCAAACCCGCACTGGCTTTGAAGTAAGACTCGGCAATTTCACCGGTCCCTTCGACTTGCTTTTGTCCCTGATTTCTAAACATGAGTTGGACATCACAGAGGTGGCTTTGGCCACAGTTACTGATGAATTTATTGCCTACATTCGTGCGCTTCAAGCCGCAGGTTCCGAATGGAAATTGGACGAGGCCAGCGAATTTTTAGTTATCGCTGCAACACTTCTGGACATCAAAGCTGCCCGTCTTTTGCCTGCCGGTGAGGTAGCGGATGATGAAGACGTTGCGCTCCTCGAAGCTCGCGACCTGCTCTTTGCTCGGCTGCTTCAATACCGGGCCTACAAGCATGCCGCCCAAGTAATAGGGGAGGCTCTTGCCGTTGAAGGGCTGCGGTTCCCTCGTCAGGCTGGACTCGAAGAGCGGTTTGCATCCCTTTTACCGGAATTGGTGTGGCGGCATTCACCGGAACAATTTGCTGCACTGGCCCAAGCGGCACTTGCTCCCAAGGAGCCGGAACCCACCGTGGTGGGCCTAGAACACCTACATTCCGCGCCCGTGAGTGTTGCCGAGCAGGCGGAATACGTGCTGGATCGCTTGCGGCAACAACAACGCATCAGCTTCGCGGACTTAGCGCAGAACGCAGTCAGTGGCGCCACGGTGGTGGCACGTTTCTTGGCGTTGCTGGAGTTGTTTCGGCAAAAGCTTGTGGCCTTTGACCAAAGTTCCCCGTTGGGCGAATTGACCATCAGCCTAGCTGCGGACGCTGAGGCAACTTCAGTGGGTGTGGATCATACGGAATTACAGGAGGTCGGCTGGTGAGTGTGGAACAAGCCGAGCTAGTGCGCGGCGGTGTTGAAGCGGTACTTATGGTGGTTGACCAGCCGGTCACCGCCTCAGAGCTCGCTGCAGCCCTCGAGGTGCCGGTCACCGAGGTTGAAACGGCCTTGGAGCAATTGCGTGAAGACTATAATGGGTATACTGAAAGTTCCTCGAATAACGCGGCCGGAATCGGTGGTGTGCGTCGAGGATTTGAATTGCGAAATCTTGCTGGCGGATGGCGAATCTATTCCCGTCCCGAGCATGCCGAAGTGGTATCTCGTTTTGTCCTAGACGGGCAAAGCACACGACTCACTCAGGCTGCACTAGAAACTCTCGCTGTGATTGCCTACCGGCAACCAGTAGCACGTGCAAGCGTCTCAGCAATTCGCGGAGTCAACGTTGACTCAGTCGTAAAGACCTTGCTGCAACGAGCACTGATTGAGGAATCCGGGGTTGATCCAGAGAGTGGTGCGCTTCTCTACCGGACTACCAGCTACTTCCTTGAACGCCTTGGCATCTCAGATGTTCAGGAGCTTCCGCAGCTCTCACCTCACCTTCCAGGATTGGAATCTTTAGGTGAGTTTTACGATTCCAGCCGGATCTGAGCATCAGATCCGGCAAAACACTACGAATTAACCATGCCGGAAACTAGGCTGTCGTTGGACAGTCTATAAACGGCGAAAAGAATATAGGACGGGTCATGACACAGTCGGGACGACAGGGTTCACCACGTAGCAACTCTGGATCAGGCAACCACTCAGCAGGCCGCTCAGGTAATACAGGCGGCGCAGGCCGCTCAGGAGGAGCGCCCCAGCGCGGTTCCTTCTCCAAGCCCACTCAGGGCTGGAACAATTCTCGAGGCGCAGCCGCTGGTGCCGGTAGCTCACGCGATGAAAACTTTGAAGCCCCTAAGGCTCGCCGGCCCAAGCCGGGTGTAGGCAAGCCAGGTTTCGCCAAGGATGGCCGGCCCAAGGCTGGCACCGGTCGCGGTGGCGCAGGACGCAACACTCCCATTCACAAGAATGCTTCAGGCCGGGGCCCCGCCCGTAGCGAAGGCGCCCAGGCTTTTGGTGACGAGCGCTTTGGACGGAACTTGGGTCCGGTAAAGCGCCCGCAGCGTTCTCGCCGCCCGCAGGTGGATGCCATTCACCCGGACATCCATGATGCTGACGGAATGCGCTTGCAAAAAATTATGGCTTCCGCTGGTGTGGCTTCACGGCGTGTGTGTGAAGAAATGATCGAAGATGGCCGCGTTGAGGTTGACGGTCAGATCGTCACAGAGTTGGGTCTCCGCGTAGATCCCAAGACCGCAGTGATCCACGTAGATGGCATCCGCATCCAGCTGGACGAGTCCATGATTTACATGGTGTTCAACAAGCCCAAGGGCGTTGTCTCCACCATGGAGGATCCTGAAGGCCGCCCTTGTGTGAGCGACTTCTTGAAGAACAGCAAGTCCCGCACTGAGCGTCTGTTCCATGTTGGGCGTTTGGACGTCGCCACCGAAGGTTTGCTGTTGCTGACCAACGACGGCGAACTCGCCAACCGCTTGACGCACCCTTCCTACGAGGTACCTAAAACCTATTTGGTTCAGGTCCGTGGCCCGTTCCCCCAGGGTGTGGGTGCACAGTTGCGCGATGGTGTGGAACTTGAAGATGGCTTTGCCCGTGTTGACTCGTTCAAATTGGTGGACTCCACCCCGGGACACGTGTTGATTGAAGTTGTTCTGCACTCGGGCAAAAACCGTATTGTGCGCCGTTTGTTTGACGCAGTTGGCTTCCCGGTCCAGCGATTGGTCCGCGTTAAGGTTGGCCCTATCGGTTTGGGCGATCAGCGTCAGGGCAGCATCCGCGTTATGGGTAAGCAGGAAGTTGGACACCTTCTGGCCTCTGTGGGGCTGTAAGGAATGGCGGGTGCATCGGCGCAACAGCGCGCGCATCTTGCTGGCCCCGTAGTTGTTCTGGGAACAGGACTGCTCGGCGCCAGTATTGGCCTTGGCCTTCGTAGCCGGGGTGTACCAGTTTTCCTTTTTGATCCCTCACCCACCCATCAAGCGGTTGCGGTTGACATTGGTGCGGGCAGACCGATCTCTGAGTTGGACTCTGCCCCCGAGCTAGTAGTGGTGGCTGCTCCGCCGGATGTCACGGTGGACGTTGTCCAGAAGGCGCTAGGGGACTACCCCGAGGCAATTGTTGTGGACATCGCCAGTGTTAAAGCTGGGATTGCCGCGGAGCTAGCTGATCGTGGGGTGGACTTGAGCCGCTATGTGGGCACCCACCCCATGGCTGGCCGCGAAAAGTCTGGCCCGGTAGCCGCACGTGGTGAGCTTTTCACCTCGATGCCGTGGGTTTTGTGCCCTGGTGGGCTGAGCTCTACTAAGGCGCTTGATACCGCACAGGCCCTCGCGACTGACCTTGGCGCCGTCGTGTCTGTTTTTGATCCTCAAGAACACGATGCTGCGGTGGCCTTGGTTTCCCACCTTCCTCAAGTGATGTCCTCTTTGGTGGCTAGCCGCCTGCAGGGGACGCCTGAGCATGCTTTGTCGCTGGCAGGGAATGGATTGCGGGACGTCACTCGAATTGCTGCAAGCGATCCAACTCTTTGGGTGCAAATTCTTGGCGGGAATTCCGGGCCGATGGGGGAGCTGCTCCGTGGTGTCCGGGAAGATTTGAACCGCCTCATTAACACCTTGGACGCTCCGAATGCGCCAGGTGCCAGACTCGATTTGGCACAGCTGATCAGCGAGGGAAACGCAGGTCAGGCAAGAATTCCTGGTAAGCACGGTGGCCCGGCCAAGTCTTATTCGTGGCTGACCATCCTTGTTGATGACAAGCCTGGGCAGATTGCGCAATTACTGACTGAGATTGGCCACATTGGGGTCAACGTCGAAGACTTGCGCTTGGATCATTCTTCTGGCCACAACGTGGGCATGGTTGAACTTTCGGTGCTGCCGAGCAAAGTCGAGCTTTTGAGCGAAGCGCTCGGTGACCGTGGATGGAGAGTATTGCAATGAGTAGCGTTGAGCAGAACACCGTGGAACCGCTCCGTCCGGGGCGGTCACTGTTGGTGGCGATTGATGGACCATCTGGTTCGGGCAAGTCCAGCGTCAGCAAGGAAATCGCTCGTCGACTGCATGTGGCCTATCTAGATACCGGTGCAATGTACCGTGCCTTGACTTGGTACTGCCTAGATCAGGGGCTTGACCTTGAAGACGCTGTGGCTGTGGAAGCTGCAGCCAAGGAATTGCCGTTGGACATCAGTACCAGCGCAGATGCTGAGTTTGTCCGCGTTGGCGGGATCGGTGTTGCTGAGGCAATCCGAGAGCCTCGAATTTCTGACGCAGTCAGTGCTGTGGCTACCACGCTGGGTGCCAGGACTGAGCTCATTCGCCGTCAGCGCGAGCTGATTACCGCGCACCACAACCGTATGGTTGTAGAAGGCCGGGACATCACTACCGTTGTGGCGCCTCAGGCAGACGTTCGGATGCTGCTCACCGCCTCGGAAGAAGCGCGGCTTCGCCGTCGCGGATTGCAGCTAGGCGGTCAGCAGGGTGCTGAAGAACTGGCTCGTCAAGTTACGGGCAGGGACGCCAAAGATTCAACGGTCGTCAATTTCACACTCGCCGCAGATGGTGTGGTGACCCTTGATTCTTCTGATCTGGACTTCGAGCAGACGGTGACGGCAGCCCTGAGCATTGTCAGTGAGGTCTTAGACCTTGACTAGCGTTGCGAGTGAAGCCGTTGTGCCACAGGCTTGGCGGCCGCGCTTAGCCCGGCCACTGGGCTGGTTTATCAATAATGTTCTCTACCGGACAGTGGTTTTGGGCAAGGAAAACATTCCTCAAGCCGGTCCGGTAGTTTTCGCTGCAAACCACATCAGCTTCCTTGACGGACCAGTTCTCTTTGCCGCAGCCTCACGCCCCATGCACGTGTTGATTAAGCAAGAAATGTTCAAGGGTGCGCTGGGTAGTTTCCTGCACGGCATCGGACAGCTGCCAGTTAATCGCAGCGGCGACCGGAAAGCACTACAGCGGGCCAAAAGCATCCTCGATCAGGGACGTAGCATCGGAATCTTGCCTGAAGGGACCCGCGGCGACGGAGCCGCAGCGTCGGTGAGCGGGGGAGTGGCGTGGTTAGCGCTGAACTCTGATGCCATCGTCGTTCCCGTAGCTATTTTGGGAACTCGCCACAGCGGTGAGGGCGTGAACCATGTACCGCGTTTTGGCCGGCGTGTGGTTGCTTCCTTTGGCGAGGGGCTGCGTGTTCAGCGCCAGCCGGGGGAGAGCGGCCGTGCTTCAATGGACAGGGCTGCGGAGAGTATCAGAGCGGCATTGGCTAACCACGTCAGTACGACGGCGATGCGCACCGGGGTGCCGCTGCCGGAAGTTCCGTTACGGGAACTTCAAAACAATATTTTGAATTCAACAACCAGCCGCTCCGCGGCGGACCACCACTAAGGACAGTGCAATGAGCGAATCCACTTCAAGCCGCGGAACGAACCGCGACGAGGACGAATACACGCCCACCGGTACCGACCAGGTGGCGGAAAACCTGGCCGCCCTGGACGACGAGGAAGCCGAAACGCGAGCTGCCTCGCTGCGCGCTGGATTGGCCGACTACGATCTCGACGACGAAGACGCGGCAATACTTGCCGGTATGGACGACGACGACTGGGAAGACGGACCGGCGAAACTGGATCCCGTGCTGGCTATCATCGGCCGACCGAACGTGGGCAAGTCCACCTTGGTCAACCGTATTCTTGGCCGACGCGAAGCCGTCGTTGAAGACGTTCCCGGTGTGACCCGGGACCGCGTGATGTACGCCGCCAACTGGAACGGCCGCAACTTTACAATTGTGGACACCGGTGGATGGGAACACGACGCTAAGGGTATCCATGCCCGCGTTGCCGAGCAGGCCGAAATGGCTGTAGAGCTCGCAGACGCTGTGCTCTTTGTAGTGGACTCCGCCGTTGGCGCCACGGCCACTGACGAGGGCGTAATGCGCATGCTGCGCAAGTCTAAAAAGCCGGTCATTTTGGTAGCCAACAAGGTAGACGACTTTGTGCAAGAAGCAGATTCGGCAGTCTTGTGGGGCTTGGGATTCGGTGAACCGCACCCCGTTTCTGCTTTGCACGGCCGTGGTGTTGCTGACCTTCTGGACAAGGTGATGGAAACTCTTCCCGAGTTCTCCGCCATTGACGGACCAGAACGTTCCGGCGGCCCGCGTCGTATCGCATTGATCGGCCGGCCAAACGTTGGCAAGTCTTCTTTGCTGAACAAGCTCGCAGGCTCTGAACGCGTTGTTGTTGATAACACCGCAGGCACCACACGTGACCCGGTTGATGAGTTTATTGAATTGGGCGGTAGGACCTGGAAGTTTGTGGACACCGCCGGTATCCGTCGTCGCCAGCACATGGCTCACGGCTCCGATTTCTACGCCTCCCTGCGCACGCAGTCAGCGTTGGAAAAAGCCGAGGTTGCTGTAGTGCTATTGGCAGTGGATGAAGTGCTCAGCGAGCAGGACGTACGTATTCTGCAGCTGGCCATCGAATCCGGCCGTGCCTTGGTCTTGGCCTTCAATAAGTGGGATCTGCTCGACGATGAACGACGCATCTACCTTGAGCGCGAAATCGAACAGGACTTGGCGCACGTTGCCTGGGCTCCGCGCGTGAACATTTCTGCCATGACTGGCTGGCACAAGGACCGTTTGGTGCCTGCCTTGGATCTAGCACTTGAGAGTTGGGACAAGCGCATCCCCACCGGACGATTAAATGCCTTCCTCGGTGAACTTGTAGCAGCCCACCCGCACCCGGTACGTGGTGGAAAGCAGCCGCGAATTCTCTTCGGCACGCAAGCCTCGAGCCGTCCGCCGAAGTTCGTGCTGTTCACCACTGGCTTCTTGGACCCGGGCTACCGTCGCTTTATTACTCGCCGATTGCGCGAGACATTTGGCTTCGATGGCACACCGATCGAAGTCAGCATGCGCGTTCGCGAAAAGCGCAGCCGCAAGAAGTAGTTTTAGCTCGGTAAATAGGCTAGTTGAACGGCTGGTTTGAGGCTTACGGCCCGGCGTCATTTTTTGATGCTGGGCCGTAGGAACCGAGGGGGGTTTCGATTTCTCATTAGACCTGCATTCGTATAAGCTAGTACGCGTTGCTTGAACGGCCGCGAACAGCGATAACGGTCAGGTAAGGCGGGCTGTAGCGCAGCTTGGTAGCGCACTTGACTGGGGGTCAAGGGGTCGCAGGTTCAAATCCTGTCAGCCCGACCAGCCAAAAGGTCCCGGAAACTTTTCAGTTTCCGGGACCTTTTGTTTTGGTTGTATGGGTCACTTAGTTTGGAATGCTCACCCCGGATGTCTTAGGGCCGAGCATTCCGTGCCCTAACGGACCTCGCCTTGGTCTTCCACAGTGCTCTGAGGCTGGCGGAGCGAATCGCGTTCTGACTCAGCCGCGCGTCGGCGTTCGGTTTCCGAAGCGATGTTGCGCTGGGCAATAACTTGCTGGCGCTCAGCTTCTTTGGCCTCTTCTGCTCTGCGCTTCTCAGAATCACGAACGTTTAGTTCTTGTGCGCGCTGTTCCGTTTTGAGGCGCTTAACGGTTCGGCGATTGCGGCGCCACGCGGTCCACAGAATCAACAGGATGACAAAGATGACCGCTGCAGCGATTGCAGAGATGGTGGTCCAGGTTGAGAAGAATCCGGCGTCAATGCTAAGTGTGCGTTGACCAGCGTGCGCTGATTCGGAAGAACCAATAAGAATCCCGGCGGTTAGGAGATTTGGAGTGGCAATGGCTACAGCAATTAGGACAATCACAAACTTCCATGGCCAAGACACCCGCTTGTTGGTTGCTTGCCAAGCAACCAACAGCGGCACAAAGGTAAAAACAAATCCATAGAATACGCCTACCAGGATGCTGGCTCCTAGATCACGCTTGATCTGGCCCGCGATCGTGTCCGCCCACCAGCGAGGCAAAATGGCGGCGAGGATGAAGTAGGCAACCACGGCGATGGCTATGGCCACCACAATGAGGACAAGTTTGGCAACCCAGTTGCCTCTTTTTCGTTCGGTGGCAGTAGTTTGCACTGTTGCTTCTTTGCTCATGACCACATCATCTCAGAGGACCGCCCTTTACCCGGTCAATTGTGCCTATACTTTGTGCGATGGTGACTACGCCATTAATGCTGCTGACATCCTGACGAAAGGCATCCGATGAGCAACATCCCCGCAGATCTTTCCTACACCGCTGAGCACGAATGGGTCTCCGCTGCTGACGAGAATGGTGTTGTTCGCGTTGGTATCACCGATTTCGCACAAGATGCCTTGGGTGACGTTGTGTACGCGCAGATGCCTGAGGTCGGCGCCACGCTCACCGCAAACGACGTTGTGGGTGAAGTGGAATCCACGAAGAGTGTCAGCGACATCTACGCACCAGTGGCCGGTGAAGTGGTTGCTCGTAACGAGTCTCTGGACACTGATCCTGCCCTGATCAACTCGGACCCTTATGGTGAGGGATGGTTGTTCGAAGTCAAGGTCACTGATGCGGACGTAGCATCGTCCCTGCTCAGTGCTTCGGAGTACGAACAACAGGTAGGCTAGTTTCTAGGCGGGGAGCCCGCCTAGAAATACAGCACTCATGCTGGATAACTCCAGTCAAGCGATAGAGGAGATACCCATGGCCGGGGATGAGCGGAACCACACCCAGAACGGACTGAGTGCCGACCGTGAGAAGTTGAACGCCTCCGAGACCACCTCGATTCAACTGGCACCTCTTCTTGGCGCACCCAGTGCAGCTCCTAAACTCAGCGCCGAGGAAGTTTCTTCCGTTGACGCGCTTCCGGCGGGTTCGGCTCTCCTGATCGCACACTCGGGCCCGAATGCTGGTGCGCGGTTCCTTCTAGACACTGACGTCACTACGGCGGGCCGTCACCCAGAGGCAGACATCTTTCTCGACGACGTCACAGTTTCGCGTCGGCATGTTGAGTTCCGCCGCACCGCTAACAGCTTTGAAGTGGTTGACACCGGAAGCCTCAACGGCACCTACGTCAACCATGACCGCGTTGACCGTTTGGTGCTCAAAAGCGGCAACGAGGTCCAGATCGGCAAGTTCCGCCTGACGTTCTACCTGAGCCAGGCGCCAGCGCCCGGCAACGTTTAGTTCAAAGAGTCGGTAGTTAGGCATAAGTGGTACTTGCACACGCTGAACACTCAGGACCGCGTGTCCTGAACATCGGTGAAGTTTTGGCTCAGTTGAGCGACGACTTCCCAACTATGACCGCGTCCAAAATTCGGTTCCTCGAGGAAAAAGGGTTAATTACCCCGAATCGGACGCCGGCTGGCTACAGACAGTATTCGGAGAACGACGTTGAGCGATTGCGTTTTGTGCTTTCGCTTCAGCGCGACCAGTATCTGCCTTTGAAGGTCATCAAGGACTACCTTGACGCCATTGACAGAGGCGAACGGCCAGAGAATCTTCCACCTGGCGTAAAGGTCTCACCTCGGATTGTCTCGGACGAATTCGCTGCCGAGATGACAGGTAGGGTGCGCGCCCTGACTGAGGAGCAACTCCGGACCGAATCCGGGGCCAGTGTTCCGCTCTTACAGTCCTTGTTAAGTTTCGGACTCATTCAGCACAGCAATGGCCGCTTTGATGAGCATGCACTCCAGGTGGCCAAAGCCTGTGTGCAATTAGAGAGCCATGGCTTGGAACCGCGCCACTTGCGTCCCTTCCAAGCCGCAGCGGAGCGTGAATTCGGATTGGTAGAGCGTGCCGTCTCTCCGCTCTCCTCGCGCCGAGATGCAGCCTCCCAGGCTCGCGCCGCTGAGGCTGCGCGTGAGATCAGCGAACTCTGCTTGACCTTGCACCGTGCTCTTGTGCAGGATCGCATCGCCCGCATGGACTCCTGATGATTGAAGTGGAGCTTGTGGGAGTTCGCATTGAACTGCCATCCAATCAACCGCTAGTCCTTTTGCGGGAGATCGGGGGAGACCGCCACATTCCGATTTGGATTGGAACACCAGAGGCGAGTGCCATTGCCCTTGCACAGCAGGGAATAATCCCGCCGCGTCCCATGACGCATGACCTGATGGTGGACGCTATCCACGCACTCGGACATTCGATAGCGCGCGTCAATATTGTGGCCGTTGAAGACAACGTCTTTTTTGGGCAAATACAGTTCGACGACGGCACAACAGTTAACTCGCGGGCGTCAGACGCCTTGGCTTTGGCACTTCGGGCGCATTGCCGTATTTGGTGCGCGGAGCAAGTTGTTGACGAAGCTGGGGTCCGAATCGCGGACAATGGCGACAGCGAAGACGGTAGCGACGCTGTGGAAGCCACGACCGTGGACGAAGAGCGTGAATTGCGGCGCTTCAGGGAGTTCCTAGACGACGTAGAACCGGAAGATTTCCAAGGCTAATGTCACGTTAAGGTTAAAGTTGAGGCTGAAAGTTCCGACACGGCGCGAAATTGCCTCGAACGTCTTTGACCTAAGGGCTGCACGGCTCTAACGTCGAAGTATCAGTTCCCATTGCATCCTGCGGCCCACCGGGTCACACTGGAGGGTAGACGGTCGTTGAAATTACACGACTGAGTTTTTGTAGCACCAGCTATAGAACCGTTCAGCAGGGATGCAACTCCCCCTGGGAGCTTTAGTCGAGGAGGGTTTACGTGAGTCCAATGGGCGAAGCTGGCGAGCTAAAGCGCGCCACAACGGGCAGCAATGCCCTTCCTGCCGGAGCGCAGGGCCTGCTGTTCACCGAGGACCTTCCCGTGTTGGACGAGGACGCTGGCTACCGTGGCCCGACGGCGTGCAAAGCCGCAGGTATTACCTACCGTCAGCTGGACTACTGGGCTCGCACCGGATTGGTAGAACCTGCCGTTCGCGGCGCAGCCGGCTCGGGGTCGCAAAGACTCTATAGCTTCCGTGACATTTTGGTACTCAAGGTGGTTAAGCGCCTTTTGGACACTGGGGTATCCCTGCAGCAAATCCGCACTGCCGTGGAGCATTTGCGTGAACGCGGCGTTGAAGACCTCGCTCAAATTACGTTGATGAGTGACGGCGCGAGCGTCTATGAGTGCACTTCCGCAGACGAGGTTATTGACTTGGTTCAGGGTGGCCAGGGCGTATTTGGTATCGCCGTTGGGCGCGTTTGGCGTGAGGTTGAAGGCAGCTTGGCACTTCTGCCTAGCGAGCACGCTGTTGACCAGTCGTTCCCGGATGACGAGCTCAGCAAGCGCCGCGCAGCACGTAAAGTCAGTTAGTCTCAGCAACATTTCAGGCCACCCTCTAGTGGCTCAGGATTCCCGTTTTATACCTTGGGTTTGATGGCACAAGAGGTAGAAACGGGAATTTTTTTGCGTCCACAGAGGCGCCAAGAAGGCACGTTCAAAACCTAGCGTCGAGCCAAGACTGCTTCAGGAAACAGGTCCAAGTCCAGCTGGTCTAGTTATTAGCGGCGTGTTTGTTTGCCCTGTTTGCGGACAGCAGCCAGCAGCTCGTCGAAGAGGGCAGCGCTGCTGCGGGCGGATTCGCCGGGCCAGTGGTGCACGGAGTGTGCGGCGCCTTGGATCTGTTGCCAGTTAGCTTGCTCCGGGATGTAGGGCTCCAGCATCAGCGGTCCGAACATGGAACGCATTTCATCAAGCCGGTAGGCGTGTTCGCTCGAGGTGCTCCGGACGCGGTTGGCAACAATTCCGGCAGCAGTGAGCGAGGGGGCAAACTCGCGCTTGAACAATTCAATGGCGCGCATGGTGCGCTCAGTGCCGGCTACCGAGAACAATCCTGGTTCGGCCACCAGAACCACGTTGTCGCTTGCGGTCCACGCCATCCGGGTGAGCCCGTTCAGTGACGGTGGGCAGTCGATCAGGACCAATTGGTACTGATCCACCCCGGCAAGGACGTTGGCGAGCCGGCGAAGGTCCCTCTTTCCCAAGTCGGGCCGATCGTAAATGCCGGTAAATGCTGAACCAACGGCTACGTCTAATGTTCCGCCGGCAGTGTTTCTTTGGTGTGTTGTCCAAGCGCTCGGGACTACATTTTCAGACAAGTGCGCACGCCGGGGTGCCTTGAGCATTCGGCCGATGTCTAATGAGCCGGTGGGAGCGCCGAGAGCCGTTGAGGAATCGCCATGGGGATCCAAATCAATCACCAGAGTGCGTACACCGGCGGCGAGGGCGGAGGAAGCGAGCCCTGTGGTGACCGACGTCTTACCGACGCCGCCCTTGAGACTGCTGATACTTACAACTTGCACTGGTAGATCAAAACCTCACGCTGTTGCTGAATTTCCGCCGAGGGACGCAGACTGACTAGTCAGTGTCCCCATCCATCATATGTTGTGGTGCGGGGGGATTTGGTCCACTTTTCTGGCACGCGGGCAGACTCGTCCAAGAACTAGGCGCCATTGCGGCCACGGTTGGCGCAGCCGATGAACTAGGGTCAGGACACCAAAATCGCATAAACTGTAATACCGATCACACTAGCTTGTGTTCGCTATTGGGCGTGAAACAAACTGTGAGCAACCGTCTCACTACCCGCGAGGATGCAGGAGCAGCATGTTTTCCAAAATTTTGGTGGCCAACCGTGGCGAGATTGCTATCCGTGCCTTCCGGGCTGGATATGAACTCGGTGCTAAAACCGTTGCTGTTTTCCCTCAAGAAGATCGCAACTCGATCCACCGTCAAAAGGCTGACGAAGCGTACTTGATTGGTGAAGAAGGCCATCCGGTGAGGGCTTACCTGGACGTGGATGAGATTGTCCGGGTTGCTAAGGAAGCCGGAGCAGACGCCATTTACCCCGGCTACGGCTTTTTGTCTGAAAATCCTGATCTGGCCCGTGCTGCCAAAGCCGCGGGGATCACTTTTGTGGGTCCGCCAGCAGAGGTATTAGAACTTGCTGGCAACAAGGTTGCTGCTCTCGCTGCGGCGCGCAAGGCCGGTGTGCCGGTGCTCAATTCAAGCAAGCCGTCCAAAGACGTGGATGAGTTGATTGCTGCAGCGGATGAGATTGGGTTCCCCATTTTCGCTAAAGCCGTTGCCGGCGGCGGTGGACGTGGCATGCGTCGCGTGGACACTCGTGAGGAATTGCCTGAGGCACTTCATGCGGCCATGCGTGAAGCTGATTCGGCTTTCGGTGACCCCACCATGTTCTTGGAGCAGGCGGTTCTGCGGCCACGCCATATTGAGGTCCAGATTTTGGCTGATGGTGAAGGCAACGTTATTCACCTCTTTGAACGTGATTGTTCACTCCAGCGCCGTCACCAAAAAGTGGTTGAGATTGCTCCGGCCCCCAACCTCGATGAAAACATCCGCCAGGCGTTGTACCGGGACGCAATCAAGTTTGCGAAGGCCCTGAACTATGTAAACGCGGGAACCGTTGAGTTCCTTGTGGACACTGTTGGTGAGCGCGCTGGACAGCACGTATTTATCGAAATGAACCCTCGAATCCAGGTAGAGCACACCGTCACTGAAGAAGTGACGGACGTGGACCTGGTACAGGCTCAGATGCGCATCGCCTCGGGACAGACCTTGGCTGATCTTGGATTGTCTCAAGACACGGTCCAGCTCAAGGGAGCAGCGCTTCAGTGCCGTATCACCACTGAGGATCCGGCTAATGGATTCCGTCCTGACGTGGGAAAGATTACCGGCTACCGTTCAGCAGGTGGCGCTGGTGTAAGGCTCGACGGCGGAACTGTCTACTCTGGTGCCGAGATCAGCCCGCACTTTGATTCAATGTTGGTCAAACTAACGTGCCGTGGCCGTGATTACCCCGCAGCCGTGGCTCGCGCCCGGCGAGCCTTGGCTGAGTTCCGTATTCGTGGGGTCTCCACCAACATCGCTTTCCTCCAGGCGGTGCTCGAAGATCCAGAGTTTATTGCCGGCAACGTGGCCACTTCCTTTATTGACGAGCGTCCTGAACTGCTCAAAGCCCGTGGCTCAGCAGATCGAGGCACCAAACTATTAACCTGGCTCGCCGAAGTTACTGT
Source organism: Pseudarthrobacter sp. J1763 (assembly GCF_050490295.1). Lineage (NCBI taxonomy): Bacteria > Bacillati > Actinomycetota > Actinomycetes > Micrococcales > Micrococcaceae > Pseudarthrobacter > Pseudarthrobacter sp. J1763. The sequence continues at coordinate 27,158 of NZ_JBNPEN010000012.1, forward strand.
TAATAAACCCAATGGCGAACCGACTGTGACTCACGGTCCAGCCCGCAAGTTACCTGAGCGTGGAAACACCAGCGGGGAACTTCCCTCAGGTTCACGCCAGCGTCTCGCCGAGCTAGGGCCGGAAGGATTCGCCAAGGCGCTACGCGAGCAACAGGCCGTGGCCGTCACCGACACAACGTTTCGAGACGCCCACCAGTCACTTCTCGCTACTCGGGTACGTACCAAGGACCTGGTTGCTGCAGGACCGGCAGTTTCCCAATTGCTACCTGAACTATTTTCAGTTGAAGCGTGGGGTGGTGCCACTTACGACGTCGCCCTGAGGTTCTTGGGTGAAGACCCCTGGGATCGGTTGGCCGCGCTGCGGAAGGCCATGCCCAACATTTGTCTTCAAATGCTCCTGCGTGGACGTAACACCGTCGGCTACACCCCCTATCCCACTGAAGTTACTGAAGCCTTTGTGGCGGAAGCCGCAGCTACCGGCATTGACGTTTTCCGTATTTTCGATGCGCTCAATGACGTGAATCAGATGGCCCCCGCTATCAGCGCTGTTCGCGCAACGGGCACAGCAGTCGCCGAAGTAGCGTTGTGCTACACAGGCGACCTTCTGGACCCGGCCGAGGACCTCTACACCTTGGATTACTATCTTGATTTGGCGCAGCGGATTGTTGATGCTGGTGCTCACATCTTGGCGATCAAGGACATGGCGGGGCTCCTCCGTCCGGCGGCGGCAGCCAAGCTGGTCACGGCTCTACGCGAGCGTTTTGACCTCCCGGTTCATTTGCACACGCACGATACCGCTGGCGGTCAGCTAGCTACGTTGATGGCAGCCATTAACGCTGGCGTAGATGCGGTTGACGTTGCCTCGGCCGCGTTGGCCGGGACAACGAGCCAGCCGGCCATGTCTGCACTCGTGGCCGCCTTGGCGCACACTGAGCGCGACACCGGCTTGAGCTTAAGCAACGTTGGCGCACTTGAACCCTATTGGGAAGCGGTTCGCAAGGTTTATGCTCCGTTTGAATCCGGGCTGGCGGCACCAACTGGGCGGGTGTACCAGCATGAAATTCCTGGCGGCCAGCTCTCTAACCTTCGCCAGCAAGCAATTGCCTTAGGACTGGGTGAACGCTTCGAAGCAATCGAGGACATGTACACGGCTGCAGACCGTATTCTGGGCCGTCTTGTGAAGGTCACACCGTCCTCGAAAGTAGTGGGAGACCTTGCCCTGCACTTGGTCGGTCTCAACGCTGACCCGGCTGACTTTGAAGAGAACCCGCAGAAATTTGATATTCCTGACTCGGTCATTGGCTTTCTCTCTGGCGAATTGGGCGATCCGCCAGGCGGCTGGCCGGAACCATTCCGCACCAAGGCTCTGCAGGGCAGAAGTATCAAGGTACGGGACGTTGAGCTCAGTACCGAGGACAGCGAATCGTTGAGCCAAGATTCGGCAACTCGACGCAGTACGCTGAACCGGTTGCTCTTTGCTGGCCCCACTCAGGACTACAACAAGAGCCGCGAACAGTACGGCAACTTGTCAGTGCTGGACACTCGTGATTACTTGTACGGGTTGCAGCACGGCGAAGAGCACGTGATCGAGCTCGAGAAAGGCGTTCGGCTGATCGCCTCCCTAGAGGCCGTCTCCGAGCCGGATGAGAAGGGCATGCGCACCGTCATGACCACGCTCAATGGTCAATCGCGCCCAGTTGTAGTGAGGGATAAATCAGTGGTCAGCAACGTCAAGACGGCCGAGAAAGCCGATACCTCCATTGCAGGTCATTTGGCAGCGCCGTTTGCTGGTGCTGTCACTCTGGCCGTCAAGGTAGGCGATGAGCTCAAGGCCGGCGATACGGTTGCCACTATTGAAGCCATGAAGATGGAAGCATCCATCACCACGCCGATTGCCGGTACCGTGAGCCGTCTTGCAGTGGGGCCAGTGGAACAAGTTCAAGGCGGTGACCTACTTCTCGTTGTGGAGTAGGGCTGGTTCGGCCGCTATGGGGCATTGGGGCGATAAGCTGAATCTGAATGAAAGCTGTGGATACGCCATGCCATTTGCAGCAGTCAACACCAGGTTGGAGACATGACTCAGAAAAGCACGCCCACCCAGGGCACAGATCCTTCGGCGCAAGAAGTATCGGCAGAGGATGGTTCTGGAGAGTTCGTCGCCGAATTCGAAGGCTCCGAAGCGGCAGAAGCCGAGGACTCCTTCGCAGAAGAAAGCGGAGTAGAAGAAGGCGAGCCAGCAGAAAACGGCGTTGAAGAGGCCGAGCCAGAAGCTACAGCGGAAATCCGTGCCGCTACGGTTGTTGACCCGGCCACTATCCCGGGTATCCCCGCTGTTCCTCCTGCGGGGATGGTGACTGCCGGTGTCGGCATAGTTGGCGCCCAGACTCAGTGGAAGCCCAACGGTGCGCCACTGAGCACGGAACCAGCGCCTGAAAAGGTGAAGGTCGAAGAGGAGCTCAGCAATGAGCGCAACGCCGTGGACATTGGGGCCCCGGGCGTCAGCGAGCGTCGCACCAAGGCCGCTGGTCCTGAAGCTGCCTCGTCGCTAACGGCAGACCGGCTATTGGAGAAAACAGCTGCTGCACCAGTATCTGGTTGGCGCCGGTGGCTCTACCAAGCGACCTTTGGCTTCGTAAATTTGGGAGACTCGGACAGGGTTCGAATCCAGCGTGTTCTTGAGCACCGCATCGCAGTGCGGTTAGGCGAGCAAACTCGATATGTTCCTGTGCTCTCACGCAAGGGTGGTGTTGGTAAAACAACCGTAACCACACTCTTGGGTATGGTGCTGGCAGATCTACGTGAAGACCGTGTGATCGCCATGGACGCTAACCCGGACCGCGGTACTCTATCAGACCGCTCACCAGGCCGTGCGGACTTCACGGCTCGTCACTTGGTAAAAGAGCGCTTCAACGTAAATTCTTTTACTCAGCTCTCCAACTACACCGCGCGCGAAGGCTCACGTTTGGACGTGCTCGCCTCTGACACGGATCCCACCGTGGCACACGCCTTCGACGACGCCGACTACCGTGCCGTTACTGACATCTTGGGCCGCTACTACTCTATTGTTCTCACCGATTCTGGTACCGGAATGGTTCACTCGGTGATGAAAGGCACGCTAGAAAAGGCCGACGCCGTTGTGTTGGTTTCCGGTGGCAGCGTTGACGAAGCACGGCTCGCCTCGGAGACGCTGTCGTGGCTAGAAGCACACGGCAGGGAAGACCTGGTCCGCAAGGCGACAGTGGTGATCAACATGTCCGCAGGCGTTGGCACCCGGGTGAATGTCAACGAGATTGAGGATCACTTCCGCTCCCGTGTGAAGAACGTAGTGCGCATTCCCTACGACAAACATTTGGCGGAAGGCTCGCGTATTGAGTTGGCTAAGCTTGCGCCAGCTACCCGAAGCGCAGCTGTTGAGCTTGCGGCTCTTGTGGTTGACGAACTCGTCGACGACTAGAAAGTCCGTCTGATAGGAGCTCATACGTAGAAGGGGCGGACCAAGCAAATGCTTGGTCCGCCCCTTCTGGCTTAGCTGCTAGTAAAAGAGCTAAGACGGCTTTTTCGCTTCATACATTTCTTCCACAACGGCATTATAAGCCTTTACGACCTGAGCTCGTTTGACCTTCAAAGAGGGAGTCAGGTGACCCGATGCTTCAGTGAAATCACTGGTGACGATCCGGAATGATTTGATGGCCTCCGCGTGGCTGACCGACTGGTTGGCGCGGTCAATCAGCTTCTGGACCTGAGCATGAATCTGAGGATCCTTGACGGCGTCATCGATGCTCATTTTGCCGGAAAGGTTGTGACGTTCCAGCCAGCCCGGAAGTGCTTCCTCATCGAGGGTAACCAGGGCTCCGATAAAGGGGCGGTTGTCACCAACCACAAGGACCTGGGACACCAAAGCATCGGCGCGAATCTGGTCCTCAAGGAGGGCCGGAACAACGTTCTTTCCACTGGCGGTAACGATGATTTCCTTTTTGCGGCCAGTAATCTTCAAAAAGCCGTCGGTATCGAGCTCGCCAATGTCTCCGGTGTGGAACCAGCCATCGGTAAAGGCCTGCTCGGTGAGTTCGGCGCGCTTGTAGTAACCGCGCATGACACAGAAACCCTTGGCGAGAATTTCGCCGTCGTCTGCAATCTTGACTGCGTTACCTGGAAGTGGGCGGCCTACTGTCCCAATCTTGATGCGGGCCGGAGTGTTAACTGTGATGGGCGCAGTGGTTTCAGTGAGCCCGTAGCCTTCGAGGATCTGCATTCCAATCCCTTGGAAGAAGTAGCCTAGGCGTTCACCCAGCGGGCCACCACCAGAGACAGCATGCGCAACGTGGCCACCCATGGCCGTGCGCAGTTTGGCGTAGACGAGCTTGTCGAACACGGCGTGCTTGATCTTAAGACCCAAGCCGGCTTTGCCGTTCTGCTGCGCGCGGGCGTAGGCGATAGCGGTCTCGGCGGCCTTGTGGAAGATGGCGCCCTTGCCGCCGTCCTCGGCCTTGGTCAGTGCTGAGTTGTAAACCTTCTCGAAAACGCGGGGAACGGCCAAAATGAAGGTTGGCTGGTAGCTCTGCAGATCCGCCAAAAGGTTCTTGATATCTGGCGTATGGGCAACCGTGGCTCCCGCTGCAACACTGAGCACTGAGATGAATCGAGCGAAGACGTGGGCCAAGGGCAAAAACATAATGGTCTTGGCGTTCTGATTCACGATTTCGCCCAAGCTCGCAAGAGCATTGTCCGAAAGCTCCACAAAGTTGCCATGTGTCAGTTCGCAGCCTTTGGGGCGTCCGGTGGTTCCGGAGGTGTAGATAATCGTGGCAACGTCAGCAAGGTTTGCGGTGGAACGGCGGGTTTCCAGTTCTTCATCGCTGACATTAACGCCCGCCTTACGAAGCGCATCGAGTCCACGGCCCTCCAACTGCCAAACGTTTTTTAGCGCTGCCAGGTTCTCTGAGGCGGCTGCTGCACGGATGATGTTCTCGTGGTTACTAGATTCGGCAAAAGCGGCGACGGCACCCGAATCGCCCAGGTTCCATGCGACTTGCGAGGGGGAGGAGGTTTCGTAGATTGGTACAGAAACGGCGCCGGAGAACCAAATAGCGAAGTCCACAAGGGCCCATTCGTAACGAGTGCGGGCCATAATTCCCACACGGTCACCGGCGGCCACACCGCTTGCCATCAAGCCTTTTGCAATGCGCACCACATCGGCGTGGAAGTCTTTGGCCGAAATATCATTCCATGTTCCTGCAGCGTCACGGACCGAAAATAGTGCAGGATTCGCGGCAGAATTGCTTTGCCGCAGTACTAGATCGGTGATGTTGATCTCCGGGGCCACATTGACCAGGGGAGGGACGCTGAGTTCGCGCACGATAGCTCCTTCGATATCCGTTCCCCAAGGGGGCTTGATCTAACTCTAGTCGCCCGGGGATTGCTGTGATTTAGATTATACCTACTCGCCAGTAACATTGGGCATTCCGCCGTAGGATGGTTGCTTATGGCACCCTTTTCCGCGCATCATCAAGGCCCCCGCAGCTCGCGCCGACAAGCGTTTCGTTCAGTACCGCGCCCTAGAGCAGCCAGTCTGCGGCTGCGCCGACGAGGGCACGCCATTGGTATAGACATCGGTGGGACCAAAGTTGCGGCCGGCGTTGTGGACGCTGACGGGAACATTCTAGCCAGCGCCCGGCGCGAGACCCCGGGAAGTGATCCTCGCGCCGTCGAAAGCGTGATCGTTGAACTTGTTAAGGAACTTAGTGAGGGGCACCGCGTATCAAGCGTTGGCATCGGTGCAGCTGGCTGGATGGATCTGGCCGGTGCCACAGTCCTCTTTAGCCCGCACCTCGCTTGGCGCAATGAGCCCGTTCGGGAAAATCTGGAACGGCTTTTGCAGCGCAAAGTCCTTTTAGTGAACGACGCCGATGCCGCCGGCTGGGGCGAGTGGCGCTTCGGAGCGGGGCGGGGCGAAGACCGCTTGGTGTGCATCACTTTGGGAACCGGAATCGGCGGCAGTATGGTTTACGACGGCAAACTCGAACGTGGCCGGTTCGGTGTGGCAGGGGAGTTTGGGCATCAGATTATGGTCCCGGGCGGGCACCGCTGTGAATGCGGCAACCGTGGCTGTTGGGAGCAATACGCCTCGGGGAACGCCTTGGGCAGGGAAGCGCGGGGGCTCGCTGAGGCTAATTCGCCAGTGGCCCAAGAACTTCTACGAGCCGTGGGTGGTGTCAGTTCAAAGATCACGGGAGTGACAGTCACCGAAGCAGCCCAAGCTGGCGACGCTGCCTCGATGGAACTCATCCAAGACGTGGGGGAATGGCTGGGCCTAGGCCTTGCCAATCTCGCCGCGGCATTGGACCCCGGAACCTTTGTGATCGGCGGGGGGCTTTCCACAGCCGGTGCACTGTTATTGGAACCCGCTGAAAGATCCTTTAAACGGCACTTGACCGGCCGTGGCTTCCGCCCGCCCGCAACAATCACCCTCGCCGCACTGGGTGAGCATGCCGGACTGATCGGCGCGGCAGATCTTTCGCGGGTTAGTGGGCGGACGGCGGGCCGCTAAAGGCGCGTTGGCTGCTAAAGCCTTGCTCCGTCGTCGTGGTCATCTTTTTCTTGCGGAAGTCGCCACATCAAAAAAACCACCGAGGCAACAAAAATGGCGATGAGGGCCCACACGCCCACCGCGGGAACGTTTCGGAAGAAGATCACACACAAGACCAAAGCAAGCGGGGCTCCCACTGCGCCCAGCCAAGCGAGCACCGATTGTGGCGCGGCCCCAGCTAACGACGGCGGTTCTTCGGGAACGAATTCCTCCGGTTCCTCCTCTGCGATGTAGTCACGCGGACCGTAAGCAGGGGTGACTAAGTCTTTGACGCTCCGCTCTGGTTTGGCTTCCGGCAAGGGCTCCTGCCGTGACTGAGTTTCAGGCTCCTGCTTAGACTCGGGAAGCGCAGTTGGCATGGACTCTAGGCGCGCCACAAGATCCAGCCACGTGGCTTGATCATTCTGGTTGGCTCCGGTGCCGGAACCCTCCGCCTCAGACCTTGTCATCAGCGCTCTCCGCAGTAGTGGAGGAGCCCATGGTGGACCGAGAAACTCGTCTGATGAACTCCACTGAGCCGTTAAAAATGACCGGCGCGTCGTTGTCCATGGTGGCCACGTGATAGCTGTTGAGCAGCGGAATGACTTCTAGCGGTGCACCAGTCAGACCGCTGCGCAAAGCGACCATGCTGCTCTCGGAAACCACATGGTCTGTGGTCGACCGGTAAACCTGTACCGGCGCCGTAATCTGCGGCAGCAAATCGCGGGTGTTGGCGAAAAGTTTTCCAAGTTCGTGGGCGGCGGCTACCGGGGTGCGTGAATAAGCGCGCTCGTCCACTCCCGACTTGACGATGTCATTAGAGATCGGAGGTGTGGATTTCACAATGTGTTTGAGGAAGCCAGTGAGCGGCGCGCGCCAATCATCAATCACCAACCCTGGGTTGACCAGAACCACACCAGAGACCGGCCGGAGAGCCGCGGCACGTAGAGCCAGGCAGCCGCCCATGGAAAGACCCACCACAAAAACGTAGTCGCAACGGGAAGCGAGATCTTGGTAGGCCGCGTCAAAAGCCTGGTACCACTCTTGCCAGCGACGCGTTGCTAGGTCTTGCCATGAGGTGCCGTGACCGGGCAACAAGGGGAGCTCCACACTGAAGCCCGCGTCAGCAAGGTGCTGGGCCCATTCACGCATTGAGGCGGGGCTACCGGTGAATCCGTGGCACACTGCAACACCAATCCGGCATAGCTCGCCCGAACCTGTGTGACTAAACGGGTTATGGGCGGGATCTGAAACGGCTGGCAATGACGTCATATAAATTATCTTCCCCTACAGCTGCCTGATGCCCAAGGCCCAGCGTGATGTGCGCGGCGAATCAGCGAGTCATGCGGGAAATGAAGTCCACACTGTGTTGGGCAATGAGACCGGCTTCAACATCCAAAGTAGCCACGTGCGAACTACGAACCAGGGTCACCACTTCAAGTCTTTGTGCCGCTACCGATGTTCGAATAAATTCCAGTGAGTTCGCCGGAACCACCGAGTCCTGCTCTGACTTAAAGACCAGCACGGGTACATCGAGTCCCCGAATTTTGCGCCGTGTATTGCTAAAAAGACGCTTTAGCTGATGGACAGCGGCCAAAGGTGTCACGGAGTAGTCGCCGCCAGTGTCCGGGAGCCCCTGGGTGGAAGTTGTTGTCTCGCCCTCTTCGATTGGCGACGTGGTAGGCATCAGGTACTTCAGCAACGCCACAGCTTTGACGCGGCGATCGTAAAAAGACAGCGCAGGATTAACGGCTAATACTCCACAAGCTCCGTGCGTCGATGCCGTGCGAAGGGCAAGAGTGCCGCCCATTGAGAGGCCAGCGGTGAAGGTGAGACGAGTTTGTCCTCGAAGTTCTAGGTAGGCAGCTTCATAGCAGGTGGCCCACTGCCGCCAGCGGGATATCTGCAAATCCCGCCATGAAGTGCCGTGCCCTGGCAGCAAGGGAACACGTACTGCGTAGCCTTGTGCTGCCAAAGCTTGTGCCCACGGTAGGACGTCTTGTGTGCTGCCGGTAAACCCATGGCTCACAGCTACCCCAATTTCGGCGTTCTGGCCGTGACCCGGGTACTGATATCCGCCAGCACTATCAGCTTTCAGCAGCCCAGATGTAGCAAGCGGAACCACGGGTTTTTCGAGTGAATCCATAGTTCCATCGTGTCACTGTTCACTGGATTTCTCACTAGAGTAGGCTTGCACCGGTACGCCTGAGGTGGGGAAATAGTCGCCGGTGCAAGCCTGCCGAAAGAGGTCTGAACGTGTTCTATTGGGTGATGAAGGTCATTTTTTTGGGCCCGATTGTGAGATTGCTGTTCCGGCCATGGGTTAAGGGCTTGGACAACATTCCGCGCGAGGGTTCTGCCATCTTGGCTTCCAACCACTTGTCTTTTTCTGACTCCATTTTTATGCCTCTGATGGTGCCACGGCCTGTGGTCTTTTTGGCCAAATCGGAGTACTTCACTGGTAAAGGGATAAAGGGCCGTTTGACCGCTGCCTTCTTCCGCCTGACCAACCAGCTGCCGATGGACCGCTCCGGTGGCGCGGCCTCCGCATTGTCTTTGAATGCTGGCGGGGATGTTCTGAACCGCGGGGAGCTCTTAGGCATCTATCCCGAAGGAACGCGCAGCCCCGATGGTCGTTTGTACCGCGGCAAAGTTGGTGTGGCCAAGCTTGCCCTCGAATCCGGTGTTCCAGTGATTCCCGTGGCCATGATTGGCACGGATAAGGTTCAGCCCATTGGCAAACGAATGCCCAACATCCGCCGGATTGGCGTGATCTTTGGCGAACCAATGGACTTCAGCCGCTACGCCGACCAAGCTGATGACCGAAACGTTCAACGGATAGTGGTGGATGAGATCATGGCTGAATTGATGCGACTTTCCGGCCAGGAATACGTTGATGTCTACGCAGCCACCGTCAAGCAGCAATTGGCCGCAACAGAAGCCACCACCACGGATCCACCGCAAAACGTATGACGGTACAACGCCCATGGTTACGTCCTTGTGAGCAATTCCTCCCCAAGGGCTCTAATCTGGAGTGGTGACTGAGACTTCCATTACCCCAGCATCTTCCCCGTCCACGCCGGCATACCTAGGCTCGTCTGATCAGCTGTCCAGCACCGCCCAGAGCGGTGCGGCTAGCTATCCGGGCCTCGACGACTGGCGGCAGCTGCCGATTTCGCAGCAACCCACGTGGTCTGATCGCGATGTATTTGATGCGTCCGTTAAAGAGCTTTCCATCGTCCCGCCCCTAGTATTTGCCGGGGAAGTCGACGTTCTTCGGGCCCGCTTGGCCGAGGCCGCGAAAGGCAAAGCGTTTTTGCTGCAGGGTGGTGACTGCGCTGAAACGTTTGACGGTGCAACGGCAGATAAGATCAGCGCGCGTGTGCGCACTATCCTTCAAATGTCAGTGGTTTTGACCTACGGTGCATCAATGCCCGTGATCAAAATGGGCCGAATGGCTGGCCAGTTCGCCAAGCCCCGTTCCTCAAACGATGAAACGCGCGACGGCGTCACTCTCCCCGCCTTCCGCGGCGACATTGTGAATGGTTACGAATTTACGCCAGAGAGCCGCAAACACGATGCGTCTCGGATGCTCAAGGCGTACCACACGAGCGCTTCTACGCTTAACCTGATCCGGGCTTTCACCCAGGGTGGGTTTGCCGATCTGCGTTTGGTTCATCAGTGGAACAAGGGCTTCACCTCCAACCCGGCACACGCACGCTATGAGTCTTTGGCCCGCGACATTGACCGGGCCATTAAGTTCATGGGTTCTTGCGGTGCAGATTTTGAAGCACTCAAGCGGGTGGAATTCTTTGCCAGCCACGAAGCACTGCTCTTGGACTACGAGCGCGCGCTAACTCGCATCGATTCACGGACCGGTTTGCCGTATGACACCTCCGGCCACTTCTTGTGGATCGGTGAGCGGACACGCGGCCTCGAGGACGCTCACGTGGACTTCTTGTCCCGTGTCCGGAACCCCATCGGTGTGAAACTGGGCCCCGGTACCAGCGGAGATGATGCGCTGGCATTGATCGACAAGCTGGACCCCAACCGCGAACCCGGCCGTCTCACTTTTATTACCCGGATGGGCGCCAAGAATATTCGCGAGAAGCTGCCTTCTCTGGTGGAGCGGGTTACGGCCAGCGGTGCCCAGGTTCTTTGGGTTACTGACCCCATGCACGGCAACACCGTGACCTCACCGAACGGTTACAAAACTCGCAACTTTGACGATGTCATTGACGAAGTTCGTGGATTCTTTGAAGTGCACGAAGCCCTCGGCACCTTCCCCGGCGGTTTGCATGTAGAGATGACCGGCGATGACGTTGCCGAGTGCTTGGGCGGTGCTGACCCAATTGATCAGGAAGCGTTCCTTGACCGCTACGAGTCAGTATGTGATCCGCGACTGAACCACATGCAATCCCTCGAGATGGCCTTTTTGGTGGCTGGAGCCCTGGCTAAGCGCTAGACGTAGCTCAGGTGAATGGTGGAGCCCTCCGGGGCTTCACCATTCCCCGGCTCTTGGAATCGCACGGATCCGAAGAAGCCTCCGAGTAGTTCTTCGACCGTGACCTTGAATCCCAGGTCCTCAAGGATCTGGCGTGCATCGTCAATTTGTTTGCCAATGACGTTGGGGACCTTGATCATTTTGGGCCCCTTGGAAATCGTCAAGGTAACGCTCTCGCCCTTGACGAGTGTGCCGTTTGCCGGTTCCTGAGAAATCACATGGCCCTCTGGCACGGTTTTGCTGAATTCCCGCTCCGGCGCAACCACTGCCTTCAAACCAGCATCAGTGATGGCTCCAACAGCTGCCTCTTGCTCTTGACCCGTTACATCCGGGACGTTGATGGGCTGAGGGCCCTTAGAAACCGTGAGAGCCACGGGAGTGCCGTGGCGAACTGCTTTGCCCGCAGCAGGGGATTGTTTAAGCACAAAGCCGGCGGCAGCAACGTCGTCGTACACCTCGCTGATGGTGCCCAAGGCCATCTCTGCCTTGTTCAATTCATCCTTGGCGACGTCTAACTGCTTGGACGTCAAAGTGGGCAGAGCAAAAAGCTGCGGGCCTTTGGAGACCAACAGCGAAATGTTTTGAAACTTGCGGATGCGGGTCCCCGTGGGAGGGTCACTCGCCACCACCATGCCTGCTAAAACGTTGTCATCAAATACTTCTTGGGTGGTGTTGTGCATTCCCGCTGCGCTGATTTGTTGCTGCGCCGTGGAGACCGTTTTGTTCCGAACGTCCGGAATGGTGCCCTCAGCGCCCGGACCCAAACCAAAAAACCACCCGGCACTTGAGGCAAGAAGTGCCAAGAGCACAATTACCACAATCCAAATAGCACCCCGACGGCGGGAGTTCCCGTGGCGGAGAGAGGCGACCGGGGTGGCTGCAGCTTTGACCCGGTCACGCTCTTGGGCTTTGGCAGCCTTTTTCAACTCGCGTTTACTCGGCCGAGGTTCTCCACTGCCATTACCGGGACGATCGTGAACCTCGGGCACCATGGGTGAATAAGGTTGCTGCCACCGGACGCCTTGGCCCAGCACGGTAGTGGGGGACTGGCCCCCAGAAATGACCTGCGTTGCCTCGCTGTTGTAGCCGGGGCCCAAACCACCACCGTTGCCCAATACTTGGGTCCGTGTTTCGAGTACTTCGGTTCGATGGTTGTTGGGCCTCAACACCTCTGTGTTGGACGTACCTTGGCTTCCCAAGTCCAGCTCGGAGTTACTGAGAGTCGCACGCACATGACGCAGTTCACCCAGTAGCGCATCGGCATCCACTGGACGATTTTCAGGGTCCTTGGCAGTGCACCACAGCACTAACTCATCAAGGTCCTGAGCTAGGCCCGGGACGAGGGTGGAAGGTGCTGGGACGGTGGAGTTGGCGTGCTGGTAGGCCACCTGAAGGGGAATCTCGCCCGTAAATGGTTGTTGCCCGGTGAGCATTTCGAAGAGCATAATGCCCACCGAATAAATATCACTCCTTGCGTCGGCAGCACGTCCCAACACTAGTTCGGGAGAAAGGTAAGCAACTGTGCCAATAAGGGCGCCAGTGCTTGTAGTGGTGGTGACTGCTCGGGAGAGACCAAAATCGCCAATTTTGATGTGACCGGTATCTGAGAGCAACACATTCTCAGGTTTGACGTCACGGTGGATCAGCCCCGCACGATGTGCAGCGGCTAGACCCTCTACGATCGCATCCAAATACGCCAAGGCGAGGCGCGGTGTCAGCGCACCCTTATCTTTCATCACGTCCCTGAGCGTGTGGCCCTTGATGTACTCCATCACCAGGTACGCAGTGTGCTGATCTTGCCCCTGATCCAGAACGGCCACTACGTGCGGGTGTGAGAGCCTGGCAGCCGCTTTGGCTTCGCTGCCCAAACGGTCGAGGAATTGCGGGTCGCCAGAGAGGTGTGGGTGCAAAACTTTCAGGGCAACTTCCCGGTCCAAACGCTGGTCAATTGCCAAATACACAGTGGACATACCTCCGCGTGCCAGCTTGGCGCTGACGCGGTACCGCATATCTACTAGGGTGCCAATCAAGGCATCGCTCACGTGTTCCTGCACCCTTCGATCCTAAATGCTTGCGAAAAGGGGTCCCGAAGCGACATGCTCGGGACCCCTTTTCGTTATGTAGTGCTTTTGAGCTCTACCGAACCACCTTGCGTGCGTTTAGAAGGTAGCGCGGTGTGCTTTGATCGCGGCTACGTACGCCTTGGTATCGGAATACATGCCGTAAAGCTCTACCGAATACTGCCCCTGATAGTAACCGGCAATAGCGTAGTCAGTGTTTTTGCTGGTTCTAAGCAAAGAACGGATGAGCGCCACGCCGGCGGTGACGTTGTCATAGGGGTCCAAGAGATTGAGCTTGCGGCCCACCATCGAGGAAGCCCACTCACCCGAGCTCGGAATAACCTGCATGGTGCCAATGGCATTGGCGGGGGAGACTGCACGCTGATTGAAGCCCGACTCTTGGTAGGCAAAAGCCATAGCCAACTTGGGATCCACTCCCATACGAACTGCCGTGCTGCGAACAATCTCTTTCATCTGTGCCTGGCTCGGAACAGGAGCCGCGTTGAGCAGGGCCTTGTTAGCGTTAGCTGAGCTGACCACAGCTGCGGGGTAGTGGTAGCCCAAGAAGCTGCTGGGAACCAACGGCGTAGTAGTTCCGCCGGCGGGCTGAACAGCAGTGGGTGTGCTGGCTACTGAGCCGCTAAGCCGGATTTTCTGGCCCGGGTAGATGATCGAGCTCATTGAGAGTCCGTTGGCGCTGAGCAGCGAGGACAGCGAAACGCCGTGCCGTCCTGCAATACCGCCGAGGGTGTCGCCGGACTTGACTGTGTAGGTACCGGTGGTGGTTGCGGGTTTGCTGGCCGCTGGCTTGCTAGCGGCAGGCTTGACGGCCGCCGGTGTGCTGGCTGCCGAGCCGCTAAGCCGGATTTTCTGGCCCGGGTAGATGATCGAGCTCATTGAGAGTCCGTTGGCGCTGAACAGGGAGGAGAGCGAAACGCCGTGCCGTCCAGCAATACCGCCGAGGGTGTCGCCGGACTTGACTGTGTAGGTACCGGACGTGCTGGCAATTGCCGTCGGCTTAGGTGCGGTGGTCTTGACCGGTGCTGCTGCCGTGGCGGTGCCACTGAGCTTGATCTTTTGACCAGGGTAAATGATCTGGGTTGCACGGAGGTTATTGATGCGCAGGACTTCAGAGGTCTTCAGACCATAACGAGCTGCGATTCCGCTGATCGTATCGCCGGACTTGATGGTGTAAGTGCCGGGAACGGAAGCCATGGGGCGCAATGCCGAAGGGACGGTGCTGGCAACTTTGGCGGAAGGGATTTGGACCTTGGCCGCGGCTGCTTGGGCTTCCATAGCCGCCTTGAGCGTAGCCGGAATTTTTTGGTAGGGCTGAGAGGGCGCTTGGGCTTCTGCCGGCTGCGCGAGTGCCAGCGAGGACAGTACGACGACGGGCAGTGCCGCCGTTGTAACGGCCACTTTAGCCCTTGACTGCAGCGGACGGAACTTCGGCGATGGGGGGGTCGTCATAAAGAAGATCCTCATTCTGGGTGTAGGCGCCATCCGATCGGACGGTCTGTTGCCAGTGTGACTGATGTTATTCAAGTATGGTCATGTTACAAATGTGACCCATGTGAATCTCTCACGAATTTCGATCTAGCACAAGATTTGAACTACAGCCGACAAGACAAATTCCCGGAGTGTCGACATTTCTTCATCACAAATTCACTACCAGCGGCCTCAAAATGGCTCCGCCTTTAGGCTCCAAGCCTTGTGCCGTGGCAACCTTTAAGCGTGAGTAATGCAGAGACCCTTGTGGGTGAGTGGCTACCGTTCCCGGACGTAGCCCAAATGTTGGATGTAACAGTTACCAAGGTGCACGGACTTGTTGACGAAGGTGCTCTTGTAGCCCTGCGTGTAGGCGACCGCGGAATCCGCAAGATTCCGGCCGCGTTCTTGAACGACGGCGTGATTTTGGACAGTCTAAAAGGCACCGTCGCTGTCTTGCGCGATGCAGGCTACAACGACGAGGACATGCTCGTGTGGTTGTTTACCGAGGATGAGTCACTGCCTGGACGTCCGATCGATGCCCTTATTGAAGGTCGTAAAACGGAAATTCGTCGTCGGGCCCAATCGCTCGCCTGGTGAGTTGTCGCTCGCCTGGTAGGTAGTCGCCCGCGTAGTAGTCAGAACTGCCTGGTAGGCAAGCTGGTTTTCAGACTACGCTGCGCGACGAACTGCGCCGTGCGCCAAACGGTCCAGGGCCTCTCTGACCTCCACCGCGAGGCCCAAAGAATCCAGCGCGGCCAAGGCGTCCCCGCTGAGCTCTTCGATCAGGGCTTCTGTAGCAGTGAGTGCTCCACTATTGGTGATGACTTCGCGAATGCGAGCCAAGTGTCCGTCGCTGAGTTCGGGCTTGCCCAAGTGCTCTTCGATCAGGGCAGCTTCCTCGGTAGAGGCGTGTTCCAAGGCAAGCGCCATCAAGACGGTGCGCTTACCTTCTCTAATGTCGTCACCAGCGGGTTTGCCAGTGACTGCCGGGTCGCCGAAAACTCCTAGTACGTCGTCGCGCAGTTGAAATGCTTCTCCCAGTGGAAGCGAAAAACGCGAGTATCCGGCGGTGAGTGATGTCGGCGCTCCAGCGAGTGCACCGCCCAAAGCAAAGGGATGCTCTGTGGTGTACTTTGCGGATTTAAAACGAATGATGGACCGGGCACGCTTGACGGCTGTGGCGGGATCGCGCAGCGGACCAGCCACTTCCTCGAGGATGTCTAAATATTGTCCGGCCATTACTTCGGCGCGCATCTGGTTGAAAATCTCTCGAGCCCCCGTGCCATGAGCCGAGAGTGGACCAATCGCGGAGAACACTTCCTCGCTCAAAGACAAACAAAGATCCCCAGTCAGAATGGCGGCTGCATGGCCGAAGCGCTCCTCGTCCAAGGCCCAACCTTCAGCACGGTGGAGGAGGGAAAAACGGCGGTGGACGCTGGGGCCGCCGCGGCGAGTATCAGAACGGTCAATGATGTCGTCGTGAATCAACGCAGCGGCTTGGAACAACTCCAAGGCTGCACCGGCGATCACAATTTCTGGCGCTAGGGCTGCACCACCTGCACCGCGCCATCCCCAATAGCAGAGAGTAGCCCGCAAGCGCTTCCCGCCAGTGACTAGCGCGGAGATTGAATCCAGGAGCGGCTGAACATCGGGGGAGATGTCATCAACCAGTTTCTGGCGAGAAGCCAAGAATTTTTGGAGATGATCGGCAACAGCGGCGACAAACTGCTCTTGTTCTTGGGCACTTGCTGCGTCCGAACTCACTACTTGGCTCCTTGGTTGATACTTCTACGGCTCATCGCTCATAGACCCCCACTCAGTTTAGTCAGTGCTGGCGCCTAAGATTGAAGCCGTGAACCAGGAACAGCTGCGCGAATTGCGAAAATGCAGCATCCTGCACGTGGACATGGATGCGTTCTTTGTCTCGGTAGAGCTGCGTGAACGTCCAGAACTCGTGGGCAAACCCGTGATTGTGGGTTTTCCCACGGGCCGCTCCGTGGTGCTCTCAGCTTCTTATTCAGCTCGCAAACTCGGTGTGAAGTCTGCCATGCCCATGGCGGTTGCCATGCGAATGGCTCCTACGGCGGTGGTTATTGAGCCACGGCATTCCTTGTACTACGAGGTATCAAAACAGATCATGGAGATCTTCCACTCGGTTACCGATCAAGTGGAGCAGCTAAGTGTTGACGAAGCATTTTTGGACGTGGCAGGTGCCATCCGTCGTTTGGGAACACCGGAAGAGATCGGACAGATGATCCGACGCCGGGTGGCAACAGAGTTGGGAATTACGGCTTCTGTGGGAATCGCCGCGAGCAAGTTCGTGGCAAAGATCGCCTCCACACGATGCAAGCCCGATGCTCTGCTGAAGATTGAGCCGGATCAGACCATTACTTATTTGCATTCGCTGCCCGTCAGCGCGCTCTGGGGTGTTGGGGCAAAATCCGTCGAAACCCTGGCGCGGATTGGAATCCGAACCGTGGCAGACGTAGCCGCCACACCGCCGTCGTCCTTAAAGAAGCTGCTTGGCGCTAGTGGTGAGCATGTCTACGAGCTCGCTTGGGGACGCGATGGTCGAAAGGTCACCCCTGAACGCACGGAGAAAAGCATTGGGGCCGAAGAGACGTTCTCGATCGATGTTCATGATGTTGGCCGGCTCAAACAAGAACTCCTTCGGCTCTCGCATCGAGTAGGCGAGCGGCTGCGCTCCGGTGGAGTCGCTGGACGAACCGTGGCGCTGAAGCTCCGCTACGAGGATTTCAGTTTGGTGAGCCGGAGCCGGTCACTCACGGTACCAGCGGACAATGCAACGCAGATTTACCAGACTGTGTGTGGACTCTTGGATGCTTTGACGCCGTTGCCGCAGTCCGTGCGTTTGATTGGGGTTCGCGTTGAATCTCTGGAATCGGCCGGCAACGGAGCTCTGCAGTTGAGCCTTGATCGGCGGGAAAATAATTGGCGCGCAGCTGAAGCCGCTTTGGACCAAGCTGCGGCTCGTTTTGGTTCCGCAGCCGTCACGCCAGCGAAGTTGATGCCTAAACGCAACAACAAGGGCCAGCTGTGATCTGCACGTCTTTCAGTTAGCCCCGCAACAACCTATTCTAGATAGACACAGTAATTGTGAATTGATTGATGCCAACGGCACAACGCAGTGACACCTAGGAGGTCGTGATGCCGCTTTCGGAGCACGAACAGAGGCTACTCGAGCAGTTAGAGAAACAACTGCATGAGGACGATCCCCGTTTTGCTAGCTCGATGGAGACTGGCGCCGCACGTCGCTGGTCTACGCGCCATCTCATTTTGGGAGTGCTGGCAGCGATAGTAGGCATCCTGGTCCTGTTGGTTGGAGTCTCAACTCAGCTGATCATTGTGGGTGTGCTCGGCTTTCTGGTGATGGGCGCTGGCGTTTACTTTGCAACCTTGCGCCCCCGCGGCGCGGGGAAGGTGAATAATCCGTCCAGTACAGGGACCAAGCCCCGTAGTTCTTTTATGAACAACCTCGAAGAACGTTGGGATGCCCGGCGCCGTGAAGAGCCGTAATTTCGGTTCTTCAAGCACCCTGTAGCTCCTCCACTTTGCACCACTTGAGCGCTGCAACGTCACAATAAGCTCCAAAAACCCTTCATAGGCTCGCTTCGGCGGGCCTTTGACGTTTAAATCCCTCCACATTCCACCACTTGCTATTTCCTTGCAGTGACGCGGAATTTATTCCCAACACACCCTGCGGAAGTGCTTTTTTGTCTTGACCGTGGTGCGAAGTGGAGTAAAGTGGAGCATGTAAGAGGGTAGTGGCAGCGCGGGGTACGTGTAGCCCCCTTTTGAACAGATCGGCGGTGGGTACGTGTTTCTTGGCACGCATTCTCCACGTCTGGATGAAAAGGGACGCATCATCCTGCCAGCCAAGTTTCGCGAGGAACTGTCCAACGGTTTGGTTCTCACTAGAGGCCAGGAGCGTTGTATCTACGTCTTCAGTCAGCGGGAATTTGAAAAAGTTCACGAGCAAATGCGGGAGGCTCCGATCTCCTCCAAGCAAGCCCGTGACTATATTCGAGTTTTTCTCTCTGGAGCCTCTGACGAGGTACCTGACAAGCAAGGGCGCATCACCATTCCGCCGGCATTGCGTGCATACGCCGGGCTGGGCAGGGAACTGGCTGTCATTGGAGCCGGATCCAGGGCCGAGATTTGGGATATGCAGGCTTGGACTGACTACCTCGAGGAGAAGGAAAGCGTCTTCTCCGAAACGGACGACAACGGGATTCCCGGAATCTTCTAAGTTGTGGCCGGGCCACAACACAGTGGAAACCGGTTCAGGAACCAAGGTTCCTGGATGAGATCTCCAGCCGCCCAGACTGCACCAACCTGGCTTCACTTCCCCGGAGCCAGGCGGGACGCACTCTAGGCGCGGATGGGGACCTGATCTAGGAAACATCAGCAGGGATCATCAACACCACGCCAGTAACGAACAAGTACGGGAAGGGGAAACTTCATGGTCGAAGGCGATGGCACTAAGCCCACCTCCGAGCGTCACGTTCCCGTACTCAAAGACCGTTGCATCAAACTTCTTGAACCAGGTTTCGAAGCTGCCCGCCAGCGTGGTGAAGTCCCTGTTGTTATTGATGCCACTCTGGGCATGGGTGGTCACTCCGAAGCACTTTTGCAGCGGCACCCTGATCTGCAGCTCATTGGTATTGATAGGGATGAAGAAGCGCTTGCTTTGGCCGGCGAACGTCTTGCTCCGTTTCAAGACCGCATTGACTTGGTTCACGCGGTGTATGACGAAATTGGAGACGTGATCGAAGATCTCGGACTTCACCAAGTGCACGGAGTCCTGATGGACTTAGGTGTTTCCTCCCTGCAGCTGGATGAGCGTACCCGAGGATTTGCCTATTCCTACGATGCCCCGCTGGACATGCGAATGGACACCAGTCGCGGGCAAACAGCGGCTGACGTGGTCAATAACTACAGCGAAGAAGAGCTCGTTCGGATTATTCGTAAGTGGGGCGAAGAGAAGTTCGCTGGCCGGATCGCCAACCGCATTGTTGCCGCTCGGGAGATCAAACCGTTCCAAGGCACAGGCGAACTCGTTGACGTGATTCGGGCGGTTGTTCCCGCATCGGCCGCACGCACCGGGGGCCACCCTGCCAAGCGAACATTCCAAGCCTTGCGTATCGAAGTCAACGAAGAGCTCGACGTTCTTGAGCGTGCTGTCCCGGCTGCAGTTGCCTCGATCGCCTTGGGTGCACGCGTGGTGGTGATGTCCTATCACTCGCTCGAAGACAAGATCGTCAAGAGCGTCTTCGCGGCAGGGTCCAAGTCCTCGGCGCCCCTTGGGTTTCCAGTGGAACTCGAAGAGCACAAAGCACAACTCAAGACCATCACTAAAGGCACCGAGGTGCCCACCGCGGCAGAAATTGCTGAGAATCCCCGTGCCGCGTCAGCTCGTCTGCGCGCCGTAGAACGTATCAAAGCCAGGAGGGCCAAATGAGCGCCGGAGCAAACTACAGCTTCCAGTCTGTTGTGGGTAACACCGCACGATCATTGGTTGGCGCTGCGCAAGCGCCTTCCCGGCGTCAGCGCACTCCGCTGTCCCTGGTGCAGAGCACACCGCGCCGCAAACGCGCCCCGTTTGTGGTCTTCTGCTTCGCAGTGCTCGCTGTGGCTCTTCTAGGAGTACTGGTTCTCAACATTCAGGTTTCCAAAGGTCAGTACCAACTCGTTGAGCTGAAGGCCGAGCAGTCCTCGCTCAACAAACAGAACCAAGAGCTGACACAGCAAGTCCAAAACTTCGAAGCTCCCCAGAATTTGGCGGCCAAGGCTTCACAATTGGGAATGGTTGCTTCGACAGTCCAGGGTCAGATTGATCTTAAAACCTTGGCTGTAAGCGGTAAGGCAGCTCCGGCGGTCAAGGATGACAACAACAAGGGCGCCATCATCGCTGCTCCGGCAGTGGCTGGCCAACTTGCTGTGGTTCCCCCGGCTCCGGCTCAGGAGGCCATCGAGAACCGGGCCGCTGCCGCTGAGCAGACGGCCGCAACTCCTGAAGCTGTGGCAACGCCAGCAGCTAAGGCTCCGGAAGCTAAAGCACCCGTGGTGCTGAACGGCGGCACCATTCCGGCTCCGGCGCAGAAAACGCCAGGTCAGTGAGTAAGTGAACTGCCCGGGTAAACCGGTCAACGATCAATGAGGTAAGTACGTGGCGCAGAGCAGCAAAAAGGCAAAAGCTCAGAGGAACACAGGCGCCACTCGCCGCCTCCGGGTGGGCTTGGCAATTATGCTCACCCTCTTGCTGGTCGTAGCTGGCAAGCTTTTTTTGGTTCAAGGCCTTGACGTTGGCGGATTAGCCGAAGCGGCGCAGAACAACCGGGCGCGAAGCATGATTCTTCCGGCCGCTCGTGGACAGATTGTTGACGAAAAGGGCACTGTTCTGGCCACATCAGTGATCCGTTATGACATCTCCATCGATCAGGCGCTCAACACCAAAACCACCGAGTTCCCGCACAAGGATGACAAATCTGGTGAGGTGCTTGAGGTTAGCCGTGATCAAGGCTTGAGCGATTTGGCCAAATTGCTGGGTATGGAAACAGCCCAAGTGAAAGAGCTAGCTACTGGCGAATCCGCTTACAAACTTATGGCCCGCAATGTCAAGCCGGATGTGGCAGATGCCATCATGGCACTCCACGTGCCAGGTGTTGTAGCCAGCGGCGTGAGCCAGCGTGTTTACCCGAACGGTGCTGTTGCTGGCGGCGTGGTTGGATTCCTGCAGGATGGCACCACGGGTCAAGCAGGCATTGAGCAGACTCAGGACTCGGTGCTCAAAGGCAAAGCCGGTGAGCGGAGCTATGAGATCGGCGCAGACGGTTTGGTCATCCCGGTAGCCCCGGACAAGTTGACCCCAGCCGAAAATGGCAAGACGGTGAAGCTTACGCTCAACAGCGACATTCAATACTTTGCTCAACAAGCTATTCAGACTCAGGTAGACAAGCTGAACGCTGAATGGGGCAGCATCGTGATTATGGACAGCAAAACCGGCAATTTGATAGCCCTTGCTGATACCAACTCACCGGACCCTAACGATCCTGGCAAAGTGGCGGCTGAAGACCGCGGTGTGCGTTCCGTGACGGCAGCCTATGAGCCCGGCTCGGTGGAGAAAGTTCTCACCGCTTCCGCGTTGATCGAAGAAGGCAAAGCTACCCCGCTGTCCACCTACACTATTCCTCCCACGTACACCGTGGATGGCCAGACCTTCAGCGATGCCTTCGAGCACGGTACTGAAAAGCGGACATTGGCCGGCATCTTAGGGTTCTCCATGAACACCGGAACCGTCATGGCTGGCCAAGCGCTGAGCCGTCAACAGCGTTACGACTGGCTCAGCAAGTTTGGCATCGGTAAAACACCAGACATTCCCTTGCCGGGTGTTGGTCAAGGCATCTTGTCCAAGCCAGACAAATGGGATGACCGCCAGCAGTACACAGTGCTGTTTGGCCAGGGTGTTTCACAGACAACCTTGCAGACCGTCCGTGCGTACCAAAGCATCGCAAACAACGGTGTGATGCTTCAGCCCCGCCTCATTGATTCATACATCAACCCAGATGGCACCGAAGAGAAGGTTCCAGCGGCTGACCCGCAAACCATCGTCTCCGATTCCACGGCCAAGCAGGTTCGCTCGATTTTGGAAAGTAACGTGACCGAGGGCGAGATCAAGGAAGCCGCAATCGACGGCTACCGGATCGGTGCAAAAACCGGAACCTCGGAATCGCCGTGCGACAACGGGCAGCCAGGCTTCTGTGGATACACCGCTTCGATGGTGGGTATGGCTCCAATGGACGACCCGAGGTTTATTGTAGAAATCGTGGTTCAGCGTCCCAAGGGCGACATTTATGGCATCAGCAACGGCCCAACGTTCCGTTCAGTTATGAGCCAAGTCCTCCGCACCTACAACGTTGCACCTTCCACCGGCAAGGCAGCGCACTTGCCGCAGTACGCAAAGTAATCTGAAAGCATTGGGGTTGGCCGTCAAACCTGCGGCGGCAGAACACCGTTGGTATTGCCAGCGGCCTAGAAACTAGTACTACGGAGTGTCATTTGTCTGATCAATCGTCCGGGGAGTCCGGCCAGAGCGGACGCTCACCGTTCCGTCCTTCCAACAGGACCGAAGTTTCTCTTGAACAGATCGCCCAGCAGCTCAGTGTCCCTGCACCGGGTGCGGCCGAAGTTACGGGGATCACGAGCGATTCGCGTGGTGTTGAACCGGGTGACTTGTACGTTGCGCTGCCGGGCGCCAACCGGCACGGTGCAGACTTCGCTGCTCAGGCGGCCGAGCGGGGGGCAGCGGCTGTGCTCACCGACCAAGCAGGTGCTCGTGCGCTGGCTCTTGATACTGATTTTGCCCTGCCGGTTCTTGTGACCGAGGACGTACGTGCCGTCGTCGGACCGTTGGCCGGTCTTATCTACGGCAGCCAGCCAGAAGGCGTCCTCCGTCCAGATCTTTTTGCTGTGACAGGTACCAACGGTAAAACCACCACTAGCTATTTTGTGAACTCTCTTTTGCGTTCACTGGGCAAAACCACCGGTTTGATCGGCACCATTGAGATCGTTGCCGGGGACGAACCGATTCCCAGCAAGTTGACCACTCCAGAGTCCACTGATGTCCATGCCTTGCTGGCGTTGATGCGAGAGCGCGGTATTGACGGGGCCTCCATGGAGGTTTCCTCGCACGCTTTGTCCTACCACCGTGTGGATGGAGTGCACTTCGATGTTGCGGGTTTCACCAATCTGACCCAAGACCATTTGGATCTCCACGGCACCATGGATGAGTACTTCGCCACCAAGGCCGAGCTATTTACCCCGGAACATACCGGCAGGGCAGTGATTCTTGTCGACGACGAATGGGGACAGCGCCTTGCAACGCAGGCTAGTGTTCCGGTCACTACCGTTTCGGTAGCGTCAGAAAACACTTACGACGCCGACTGGAAGTTGAGCAGCCAACAAGCCGCTGGCTTGGGTACAGACTTTGTTCTGACAAAACGTGACGGTCAAAGCCTTGCGGTCCACAGTGGCCTGCCCGGCAATTTCAACGTGGCCAATGCGGCACTGGCTGTCCTGATGGTTCTCGAATCGGGTGTACCCCTTCAGGCTCTCCAAACAGCTTTGGACACTCACGATCCACTGACTGTGGAGGTTCCTGGCCGGATGCAAATGGTGGGTACTTCGCCCGCGGCCATTGTTGATTTTGCTCACAACCCGGACGCCTTGGCACGCGCTCTTGGCGCTGTTCGATCCGGCGAAGAAGGCTCAAGGGTCATCGTCGTATTTGGGGCAACAGGACAACGCGATCAAGGTAAGCGACCCACAATGGGTGCAATCGCCGTCGAACTCGCAGACGTGGTCATCATCACCGATGATGACCCGCACGAGGAAGACGAGGCCAGTATCCGTGCAGATGTGATGGCCGGCGCCATTGGGGCGAATGAAAAGCTGACTGTGCCCCGCGTTGTGGAGGAAGTTTCACCACGTAAGGATGCCATCCGCCGTGCCGTTGAACTTGCCACCGCCAAGGACACCATTTTGGTTGCCGGACGTGGCCATGAGGTGTGGCAAGAGGTCAAAGGTGTGAACCTTCCCCTTGATGACCGCGCCGAACTTCGTAATGCCTTGACAGCATTTGGATTCAACGCTTCCTCCGCCGAGACGTTAGGCTCCTAAACCGAGATGATTCAATTTACAGCGCAAGAAATCGCCCACATTACCGGTGGAACGCTCAGCCCTGTTGAGGGTATCGAGCTCCTCACGCCCCAAAACGTGGTCACAGACTCACGCGAAGCTACCAATGGCAGCCTCTACGTTGCCAAGCCGGGCGAACACGCTGACGGACACGACTTTATTGGCGCAGCGATGACCAACGGTGCCACTCTGGTCCTGGGCGAACGCCAAGTTCTCGATCCCTCAGGGGCTCCGTATCCGACTGTTATTGTTCCGGATGCTGTGTTGGCGATGGGCGCCCTCGCCAGTGCATCGGTCCAACGGATCCGCACCGCTCGTTCTGCTCAGGGGCATGATTTTACGGTGGTGGGAATTACCGGATCAGCCGGTAAGACCACCACGAAGGATTTACTAGCTGGCATTTTTGGTTCAGTAGCCAAGACGGTGGCACCGCAGGGCTCATACAACGGCGAGGTGGGTGTACCCCTCACAGTTTTTATGGCTGATGAATCCACACGATTCTTGGTCATCGAGATGGGCGCCACCTCCATTGGTCATATTTCTTATCTAGCCGCCATGGTCAAGCCCGATATTGGTGTTGTGCTGGGCGTTGGCACAGCTCACGCTGGAGAATTTGGCGGCGTGGAAAACATTGCCAAAGCTAAAGGCGAGCTCGCAGAAGCGATTGCTCCAGAAGGAACTGTGGTCCTGAACCTGGACGACGCGCGGGTAGCGGCCATGCGATCACGTGCTGTTGGGCGCGTGCTTGGGTTTACTGCACTTGGGAGTCCGGAAGCTACTGCAGACACCGTGCGGGCCATTGATCCGGCGACGAATGCTGAGGGTTATCCCGAGTTTGAGCTGCAGTTCGCCATGGGAGAACGATTCCCGGTTTCCGCCAAACTTATTGGCGCCCATCACGTCACCAACTTGTTGGCCGCTGCTAGTGCTGCAAGTGCAGCTGGGGTGGAGCACAGCGTTATTGTGGCTGCGTTGAACACTCAAAGCGCTGCGAGCCGCTGGCGGATGGAGAGAACTGAACGTGGCGACGGCGTGACGATCATCAATGACGCGTACAACGCCAACCCTGAGTCTATGCGGGCGGCGCTACGGACTTTGGCTGATCTAGGTAGAGGACGGCGCACTTGGGCTGTTCTGGGCGCCATGCTGGAACTGGGCGAAGAGTCAATCCGCGAACACGCCGCAGTGGGTACCCAGGTTGTCAGGCTCAACATCTCAAAACTTTTGGTGGTCGGGCAGGCGGCAAGACCCCTGTACATTTCCGCTATTCAAGAAGGATCGTGGGGCAGCGAAGCGCTTTTCGCCGCCACGGTTGAAGAGGCTATAGAAATCCTCGACGAACAACTCGAAAGCGGAGATTTGGTTCTTTTTAAGTCCTCCAACGGTGTTGGGCTGCGGTTCCTAGGTGATCAGATAGCATTACCAAAACAGGCTCTGTCAGGACAGAGCATCGACCAGCAACCCGGTGTTGAAGCACCCGCCAACGAAGGGAATGATCAACTGTGATTGCACTCTTGACCGGCGCAGCGCTGGCACTGCTATTTGGGTTGGTGGGGACACCACTTTTTATCAAGCTTCTGGTCCGCAAGGGCTATGGGCAGTTCATTCGTGATGACGGACCGACGTCACACCACACCAAACGCGGAACTCCCACCATGGGTGGGGCCGTATGGGTACTCTCGGTGGTGGCGGCATACTTCCTGACCCACTTGATTATGTGGCTCATTAACCCCCGGCTTGAAGGTCCCACGGCCTCTGCAGGGCTCTTGTTGTTCCTGATGGTGGGGATGGGGCTGGTTGGTTTCCTCGATGACTTCATCAAGATTTCCAAGCAGCGCTCACTTGGGCTCAACGCCAAAGCCAAGCTTATTTTGCAGGCAGCAGTCGGAATCATTTTTGCCCTCTTAGCCTTGGGATTCCCGGACGACCGTGGAATCACACCGGCTTCAACACACGTTTCATTAGTGCGCGACATCCCTTGGCTGGATTTGGCCTTCGGCGGATCCGTGCTTGGAGCAGTGCTCTTTGTGATCTGGTCCAACTTGATCATTACAGCGGCCTCTAATGGAGTGAACCTCACTGACGGTTTGGACGGCTTGGCTGCCGGTGCTGCCATCATGGTTTTTGCCGCCTACACGATCATGGGAATCTGGCAGAACAACCAAGCATGTGGATCCCCCCGGCAAGCGGGCGGCGCATGCTACGCAGTTCGTGACCCCTTGGATCTGGCCTTGCTCGCAGCAATTATGAGTGCAGCTCTGGTGGGTTTCCTTTGGTGGAACACCTCTCCCGCGAAAATCTTTATGGGGGATACGGGATCGCTCGCAATTGGGGCCGCTGTGGCTGGTTTCGCCATCCTGAGCCGTACCGAAATCTTGTTGTTTGTTATCGGTGGCCTTTTTGTTCTCATCACTCTCTCGGTCATCATCCAAGTCGGTTGGTTCAAGATCTCCGGCGGCAAGCGAGTGTTCAAGATGGCGCCACTACAGCACCACTTTGAGCTCAAAGGCTGGGCTGAGGTTACGGTTGTGGTCCGATTCTGGATCCTGTGTGGGCTCTTTGTTGCCGTTGGTTTGGGAATCTTCTACGCCGAATGGGTTGTTGGACTGTGAC
The DNA here is from genome assembly GCF_050490295.1 of Pseudarthrobacter sp. J1763. Classification (NCBI taxonomy): domain Bacteria; kingdom Bacillati; phylum Actinomycetota; class Actinomycetes; order Micrococcales; family Micrococcaceae; genus Pseudarthrobacter; species Pseudarthrobacter sp. J1763. Next base: position 54,108 of record NZ_JBNPEN010000012.1, read on the forward strand.
ACAGAGAGATTTGGAAGCCCAAGAAGCGATCGATACGCGCCTAGCCTCATTGACGTCTTGGGACGCTGATTGGGCAGGGCTACGAGTAGTTGTAACGGGCATCGGTATTTCCGGGTTTGCCGCAGCGGACACCCTGATTGAGCTTGGTGCCCATGTTGTTGTGGTGGACTCTGCCACCACAGAAAAGGCAATGGCTCACGCTGACACTCTCCGCATTGTGGGCGCGCAAGACGTTCTGCTTGGCGAAGAAGCCGTGGCTTCCTTGCCAGAGGTGGATTCCCAAGCACCGGACCTTGTGGTCACCTCACCAGGCTGGCACCCTGATCAAGCGCTCCTTGCAGAAGCTGCCAGGCGTCACATTGCTGTTTGGGGCGATGTTGAGTTGGCCTGGCGTTTGCGTATTCGCGAGGGGCGCAAAACGGCCGAATGGCTCACGATCACTGGTACCAACGGCAAAACCACAACGGTTGGCCTCACAGAGTCAATGCTTCAAGCAGCCGGGTTGAAGGCCATCGCCGTGGGGAACGTGGGAACCCCCATTCTCGACGCGCTACGCGATCCGGTGGAGTACGACGCGTTCGCTGTGGAGCTTTCGAGCTTCCAACTCCACTGGAGTCATTCTTTGGCCCCGTTGGCCAGTGTGTGCCTGAACGTAGCTGAAGACCACGTGGATTGGCACGGAAGCTATGAAGCGTATCTGCAGGATAAAGCCAGTGTCTATGCCAATACCAAGGTTGCCTGCATCTACAACGCAGAGTCGCCTGAGACTGAACACATGGTGATGGAAGCTGACGTTCAGGAAGGTTGCCGTGCTGTAGCGTTCACCACCAACACTCCCGCCATCAGTATGGTGGGCGTGGTTGAGGACCTACTGGTAGACCGAGCCTTTATTGCTGAGCGCAAAGACTCCGCAAAGGAACTAGCCGCCATTGCCGATTTGGGTGCCATTGCCCCGCGCCACATGGTGGCAAACGCTCTCGCGGCCGCAGCGCTGGTTCGCGCCTATGGCGTTGATGCAACAGCCGTTCGTGAGGGCATCAAAAACTATGTGCCAGGGGACCACCGAATTCAGGCGGTAGCAAAGTCCAAGGGTATTTTGTGGGTCAACGACTCCAAAGCCACCAACCCGCATGCAGCAGCTGCCTCCCTAGCCGCTTTTAGCTCAGTAGTGTGGATCGCTGGCGGTTTGCCAAAGGGTGTCAGTTACGATCAGCTGGTTATTGATCATGTGAGCCGGCTCAAAGCAGTTGTTCTGATCGGTGAAGACAGCAGCACTTTGCGCTCGGCCCTTGAACGACACGCTCCCAACGTCCCGGTGATTGAGCCCGGAACCGGGGAAACTGAAGATGCGCAGAGTGAACGGCCAGTCTCTGAAACGCACATCACCAGCAAGTCGGGTGAGCGCGTAATGTCTATGGCCGTCAATGCGGCCGCACAAGTGGCCGTTGACGGTGACACGGTCTTGATGGCACCGGCCTCTGCTTCCATGGATCAGTTCTCTTCCTATGCTCACCGTGGCGAAGCCTTTATCCAGGCCGTTCGGGAGCTCGTGGAAGGGCAGGCTCAGACCAGCGAGGAGTAGGCAATGGTCAGCACGCCCACACGGCCCACCAAACGGACGCCTTCAAAACCAACAGCACACCCCCTAACACCTTTGGGACGCGTACGCACATGGTTTTCCTCTTTTTGGGAGGGAGTAGAAGGTCACGATGCAGCGAAAAATGGCTCCACGTACTACCTGATTTTGGGTTCGACCATTGCCTTGACCGCAATCGGCATCATGATGGTGCTGTCCGCCTCAAGTGTTGAGGCTATTGCGCAGGGGCAATCACCTTTTGCTGCTGCGATGAAGCAAGGTGTTATTGCCATCGCTGGTTTTGCGGTGATGTTTATCCTCTCGCGTGTCAACGTTATGTGGCTCAAGCGCTTGGCATGGCCCGGCATCATTGGCAGCTATGTCCTTTTGGCTCTGGTGTTGGTGATCGGAAACTCGGTCAACGGTAACCGCAACTGGATCGACATCGCTGGGTTCTCACTGCAACCCTCGGAGGCTGCAAAGCTGGCCTTGGCATTGTGGATGGCCACCGTGTTGGCAACAAAGGCAAAGCTTTTGGACCGTTGGATGCACGTGGTGATCCCGGTAATTCCCGTAGCAGGCGGCATCATTGGCTTAGTCCTCATTGGCAATGACCTAGGTACCGGCATGATCATTATGATGATCATGGCCGCAGCGTTGTTCTTTGCTGGAGTACCTATGCGAATGTTCGCCTTAGCTGGCGTTGTCCTGATCATCGGCACCTTGGCCATGGCACTCACCAGCTCCAACCGTATGTGCCGCATCACCTCGTGGTGGACAGGCGCTGCGTGCGGGGATGGATCTGACACCAACTATCAGTCCACGAACGGCCTAGGTGGTTTGGCATCTGGCGGATGGTTTGGCGTGGGTCTGGGCCAAAGCCGGCAAAAATATAGCTGGATTCCGGAAGCCCACAATGACTTCATCTTCGCCATTATTGGTGAAGAGCTTGGCCTGATCGGGGCTCTAGTAGTGGTGGCCTTGTTCGCGATCTTGGGCATCTCCATCTACCGAGTGGTCATTCGTCAGGAAGACTTATTTCACCGGGTTTTGGCCGGAACCATCATGGTTTGGATCTTGGGCCAAGGGACCATCAACATGGCAGTTGTGACCTCGTTGATTCCCGTCATCGGTGTTCCGCTTCCTTTCATTTCCTATGGCGGTTCAGCCTTGTTGATGTCCCTGGCAGCCATTGGGGTGGTACTTTCCTTGGCCCGGGAACAAATGGGTGCGAGCAATAAGCTCAAAAGTCCAAAGTTCCTCAAATCAGCTCAGACCGGTTCAAAGAATGCTCGACCAGGCACCACCAAGAGGGTGGGCATTGGCTCGAACAAGCCCAATATGGTTTCCCGTCCCTCGCCACGAAAGCGCAGTTAGAACTCTATGAGCTCACCATCCTTGTCCGTTGTTTTAGCAGGCGGCGGGACTGCAGGCCACATCAGCCCCATGCTTGCCATTGCCGATGCCCTGCGTGCCCGTGTCCCCGATGCCACGTTCCTAACGGTTGGGACGGCCGAAGGAATGGAGACACGTATTGTGCCGCAAGCTGGCTACGAATTAGCCACTATTGCTAGGGTTCCGTTGCCGCGCAAACCGTCTCCGGATTTGCTCAAATTGCCTTTTCGTATGGTGGCCGCCGTACGTAGCGCGGGGCGAATCTTGGACGAGTCCCATGCGGATGTTCTGGTCGGCGTCGGCGGTTACGTCTGCACGCCGATGTATCTAGCCGCTAAATTCCGGAAAATCCCCACGGTGATTCACGAGGCCAACGTCCGTCCGGGATTAGCCAACCGGGTAGGTGTGGCTCTGGGAGCCAGCGTTGCCACAGCATTTGCTCGCACTAGACTCGGCAAGTCCGTCCACGTGGGAATGCCAATGCGAAAGGGTATCTCTAGGCTTGACCGCGAAACTGCCCGAGCCGCAGCACTCGAAAAGCTGGGGCTCAACCCGGCTCGCCCGGTCCTGGTAGTAACCGGCGGATCCTCGGGAGCATTGAGCATCAACACGGCTCTCAAAGCAGCGTTGCCGGATCTTGCTGCTGCAGGTATTCAGACAGTCCACATCACGGGCCGCGGGAAACAAGTTATGGACGGTGACGTTGCACTCGCAGCAGCAGGCTATACACAGCTTGAATATGTTGATGCCATGGAGACTGTTTATGCGGCAGCGGATTTGCTCCTGGCTCGCGCTGGTGCTGGCACTGTCTGCGAGGTTGCTGCTGTAGGGCTGCCGGCCGTTTTTGTCCCCTTGCCAATTGGTAATGGCGAACAAGCGCGCAACGCTGAAGAGTTAGTGGAGGCCGGGGGAGCGCTCCTGATAGCGGACAAAGATTTGAGCGCGGATTTTATTGCTTCCACGATTGTGAAACTTTTGTTGGACCCAGTGGCACTAAAAACGATGCACCAAGCCTCGGTGCGGCACGGCATCCGAGACGCGGATCAGCGAATGGCTGATCTTGTACTGAAAGCAGCAGCTAAATGATTGAGCAAAACGGCGCAGCCACCCAGAACCATGGAACCCGGACGCACTTTATTGGTGTTGGTGGGGTTGGAATGTCCGCGGTTGCCCGGATTATGGTGGCGAGGAATCAGGCTGTGAGCGGCTCGGATGCTAAAGACTTACCGGTCATGCAGGAACTGAGCGCGGCGGGGGCGCGGATCGCAGTGGGATACGCGCGAGAAAATCTTGGAGATGCCACGGTGGTTGTGGCCGGCTCGGCAATTCGAGCAGATAATCCAGAACTGCTAGCAGCCAAGGCCGCCGGGCTTCCGGTATTGCACCGCTCTGAGGCGCTGGCGAATGTAATGGGCAGCGATCGCACCGTTGCTGTTGCCGGCACACACGGAAAATCCACTACAACGTCAATGATTACCGTGTTGCTGCGATCCGCCGGTCTAGATCCCTCTTTCGCTATCGGCGCCAACGTACCGGCGCTGGGGGTCAATGCTGCTAGTGGTGAATCGGATGTGTTTGTGGCCGAAGCCGATGAATCCGACGGATCCTTTTTGAACTACCGCCCACTGATCTCGGTAGTAACAAATGTTGAAGCTGATCACTTGGACCATTACGGCACAGCCGAGGCAGTGGACGCATCTTTCGATGCATTTACTGCGTTGCTTCCGGCCGAGGGTGTGCTGATCGCTTGCGCGGATGATGCGGGAGCTCTCGCGCTGGCTCACCGCACACAAGAACGCGGAAACACCCGAGTAATTTTGTACGGTACACATCCTGAGGCACAGATTAAGGTTTTGGATACCAGTGCCGGAGCGCTTGCCTTGGAGATTGGGGACCGCCACTATACGGCGCACTTGCACGTACCTGGTGTGCACAATGCTCTGAACGCGGCAGCCGCGTTTGCCGTGGCGCTAGAACTTGGCGTGGAACCAAGTGCCGCAATTGCTGGCCTAGAGGCGTTCACTGGTACTTCGCGCCGATTTGAACTCAAGGGATCGAAGCGGGGGGTCCGAGTATATGACGATTACGCCCACCATCCCACTGAGGTGGCAGCAGCTCTTCGCGCGGCGCGCTCAGTGGCGGGGGAGCACCGAGTCCACGTGTTGTTCCAGCCGCATTTGTTTTCCCGGACTCGTGAGTTCGCGGCGGAATTCGCCTCGAGCCTAGATCTTGCCGATAGCGTTTATGTATTGGACATCTACCCGGCACGCGAAGACCCCATCGAAGGGGTTACTAGCGAACTGATTACCGCCAAGTTGCGAACTGCTGCCCACCCGGTTGCCCATCCTTCTGAGGCTGTGCGCCTTTTGGCTGCGAACGCCCAAGACGGAGACATTATTCTCACCGTTGGTGCTGGCGATGTTACGGCCTACGGTCCAGCCATCGTGGAGGCACTGCGTGCCTAATTCATCAGACCGCGCTGCTCGGAACCCGGGGGTTTTAGCGTTTCCAGAGCCGAAGGCACGACGCCGGAAACGGTACGCGCTGACTGCCCTGGCCGCCGTCGTGGTGTTGATAGTGCTGGTTGCCTTGGCCACTATGTACTCTCCGCTGCTGGCCGTGCGCACAGTGGCTGTACAGGGCAACAAACTGGTGCCCACCGCCACGGTGCAAAAAGCCTTGCAGCCCTTAGAAGGTAAAACGCTGCCGCGGATTTCACAAAGTGACGTGGACGGTTTGCTCAAAGGCTTTGTTCAGATCAAGTCAAGCACCATGCAGTCCCGGCCGCCGTCCACTCTGGTGGTGCAAATCCAAGAGCGGGTACCGGTCGCTGTCCTGCAAGTAGCGGGCAAGTACTCCTTGGTTGACGCTGACGGAGTGAGCTTGGGCCCGGTCTCGGATCCAGCCAAGGTTAAGCTGCCAAATATCGACGGCGGTGCCAAGGGCTTGCGCACTGACCTTTTTAAGGCGGTGACGGCTGTTCTGGGTGCCTTGCCGGATTCGGTTCGTCAACAACTGGCATCAGCTTCGGCTTCAAGCGCCGACTCGGTGAAGTTAAACCTTGCCAACGGCAAGTCAGTTGTCTGGGGGAACGCGGAGGACCGTGAACTGAAGGCTAAGGTTTTGGAAGCGCTGTTGAAGAAGCCCGAAGACCCTAAGGTTCCAGTAAACGTTTATGACGTCAGCACCCCTCGGCACCCAGTGACACGCTAACTTTTGTTGAATTTGCTGTTGATTCGCACGACACGCGGAGCCGGTCATTGCATGTGCGTGGCATTGGAAATAGCGTCACAGACAAGAGTTACTTGACATAACTATAAGCCTCAACTAGAGGGTTAAGGTTTATAGCTTCAAGCTTTGCATAAGATTTTTCTCAGTTAGACACGAACAAGGGACACGTAACGTGGCAGCACCGCAGAATTACTTGGCCGTCATCAAGGTCGTCGGCATCGGCGGCGGTGGCGTGAACGCAGTCAACCGCATGATCGACGTTGGTCTTCGCGGGGTGGAGTTCATTGCCATCAACACGGACGCTCAGGCGCTGTTGATGTCCGATGCTGACGTCAAACTCGACGTTGGACGCGAACTCACCCGAGGCCTGGGCGCGGGCGCCAACCCAGATGTTGGACGTCAGGCAGCCGAGGACCACCAGGATGAGATCGAGGAAGTTCTGCGCGGTGCGGACATGGTCTTCGTGACTGCCGGTGAAGGTGGCGGAACCGGTACCGGTGGTGCTCCCGTCGTCGCCCGTATTGCTCGCTCGCTCGGTGCACTGACCATTGGTGTTGTGACTCGCCCGTTCACCTTCGAAGGACGCCGACGCGCCACCTCGGCTGAGAACGGCATCGACGCTTTGCGTGACGAGGTGGACACACTCATTGTCATCCCGAACGACCGCTTGCTCTCGATCAGCGACCGCAACGTTTCCGTTCTGGACGCCTTCCGCTCTGCGGACCAGGTACTCCTTTCCGGTGTTCAGGGCATCACCGACCTCATCACCACTCCGGGTCTGATCAACCTTGACTTCGCAGATGTTAAGTCTGTGATGCAGGGTGCAGGATCGGCTTTGATGGGTATTGGTTCGGCACGAGGTGAAGACCGCGCAGTCAAGGCGGCTGAACTGGCAATCGCCTCGCCGTTGCTCGAAGCTTCCATCGACGGTGCACACGGTGTGCTGCTCTCGATCCAGGGTGGCTCAGACTTGGGTCTCTTTGAGATCAACGAGGCTGCTCGCCTGGTTCAGGAAGTGGCCCACCCGGAAGCCAACATCATCTTCGGTGCGGTTATTGATGACGCGCTGGGCGACGAAGCGCGCGTTACGGTGATTGCTGCTGGGTTCGACGACGTGAAGGCCACCTCGCCGTCCATGGAACAGCCGCCCGCCGCTCAGCAGCGCCCCGCAGCCCCGCAGGCCCCTGCTTCAGCTCCGCAGCATTCAGCACCGCAGCAGGGCTCCTACCAGTCCGGTGGATACCAGCAGTCTTCGGCACCTCAGCAGGCAGCTCCCGTTGCCTCGGCTGGATTGGGTGCTTGGGGTCAGCAGCGTCCCGCAGCGGTTCCTTCCGACAGCGGATTCGACGCTGACCTGCCCGCCGTTGTGGAACCGGATCTTTCCGGTAGCCACTCGGATGACCTAGATGTTCCGGACTTCTTGAAGTAACGGTCTGTCTTCAAACTCAACAGTTTTTCTAGAACAGTTGGTTCTAGAGATTTTGTGGCGAACAGCCCGGCGGCCACACGGCTGCCGGGCTGTTTTCTGTAACGGCAAAGGTGGTAGCTTCCATGTTTTGGTGGCGAGGCGAAGTAGAACCCGGAATACACGTGGCTTTTACAAGCACTGATGCCGGGAACCTAGCTCTACACGTCAATGACGATCCAGACGCAGTACATCAACGGCGAGCTACCTTGGCGACCGCGGCCGGGATTCCTGCTTTTCAGTACATGAGCCAAGTCCACGGCAACGATGTTGCGATGATTGAGCGCGCGGGGCAAGCGCCAACAGCTGATGCCATGATTTCGCGAGGAACTCCGCTGGCTGTGATGGTGGCGGATTGTGTTCCCGTGGTGTTCTTCGCGCGGGACAGCAATGCGGCACCCATTTTTGCAGTGGCTCATGCCGGCAGGCCGGGCGTGGTAGCCAACGTGATCGGTAAAACCGTTGACGAATTGCGAGCAGCTGGCGCCACGGCCATCAGCGCTTGGATGGGACCATCCGTCTGTGGCGAGTGCTACGAGGTTCCCACCTCAATGCGTGAAGACGTGAGCGCGCTCGAACCAGCCGCATGGCAAGAAACCAGCTGGGGGACCCCGGCCCTAGATCTCCCCGCAGCCGCAGCCGCACAATTGGAACGCGCGGGTGTAGAAATCAAATACCGCGGCGAATGCACCCTCGAAAATCAGGGGTTGTACTCGCACCGGCGAGATCAACGATCAGGCCGGTTCGCCGGACTCATTTGGAGTACGCATGAATGACTCACAGTCGATTGATTCACTGGATAACACTCACGAGCCAGACCAACGAAGTGTGGAGCTTCGCGGCAACCTCACGGCGGTCCAGAAGCGCATCAGTGCAGCGGCGGCAGCTGCCGGGCGCGAAGACGGCGCTTGCGAACTTGTTGTTGTGACCAAGTTTCACACGACTCAAGACATTCGCAGACTCGCTGCAATGGGTGTCCAGGACGTGGGTGAAAGCCGGGACCAAGAGGCCGCGCCGAAGAGCCAGGAACTCGGCGAATTGGCGTTGAAGTGGCACTTCGTGGGCCAAATCCAAACCAACAAGGCAAAGTCCGTGGCGCGCTACGCCCATGCTGTGCACTCGGTAGACCGTCTCTCTTTGGTGACAGCGCTCTCTAAAGGCGTCGTGGCCGAACAAGAACAAAATAACCGTCCGGATCTTCAGTGCTTTATCCAGCTCAATCTGGACCCGTCCGCCGAAGCCGGCAGGGGAGGAGCCAGCCCCGAGCAGCTCTTAGAGTTGGGTGCGGCAGTAGATGCCGCCGTCGGACTTGAACTCTATGGTGTGATGGCGGTGGCGCCACTGGGAAGCGATCCGGACGCAGCCTTTGCGCAGCTCGCGGAACATTCACGTGAACTTAGGCAACAATTCCCTCATGCACGCTACATTTCGGCGGGAATGAGCGGAGATCTAGAACATGCCATTCGTTACGGCGCGACACACCTAAGGATAGGTTCGGATGTTCTGGGACCGCGTCCGCCCATACGGTAGCGTCATGATTGTTGGGATCAGTGGGCCGGAATCCAACCTCGAAGAAACTTCTAGGGCGGCCCAGAACAGACACGATTGGAGTCGACCATGGCTGGCGCGCTGCGCAAGACAATGATCTATCTTGGGCTCGCTGATGGCGACGAACACTACGAGGCTGAGACCCACCAGATCGCACCGAAGACCGAGGACCACTCCGTGGACTATGACCGTGAAGAAGTGCGCTCGAGTGCACCCGTGCGTGAATCAGCCCCCGTTGCTGTTGACACCGAATACCGGGCCCCGGTAACCCCTATTAAACGAGCAGCTGCTGCCCGCGAAGAAAGCACTGGATTGCGTCAGATCACCACAATTCACCCCCGTTCATACAACGATGCCAAAGTCATCGGTGAAAGCTTCCGGGACGGCATTCCGGTCATTATGAATGTCACCGACATGGGTGAAGCCGATGCCAAGCGTCTGGTTGATTTCTCCGCCGGTTTGGTCTTTGGTCTGCACGGTAGCATTGAGCGCGTGACGAGCAAGGTATTTTTGCTCTCGCCCTCCTACGTTGAAGTTCTTGGCGATGACAAGAAGTCCAGCGAAAACCAGGCAAGCTTTTTCAACCAGAGCTAGCGTTCGCGGTAGTAAACCGTCGCAGCCATCGAGGAACGAGATTCATCCGTGGGGATCATTTTTGCCCTGATTTACGTGGCATTGCTGCTGTTTTTTGTAGCTTTGATCATCCGGCTCGTCATCGAATGGACGCAAATGTTCGCGCGTCAATGGCGTCCGCGCGGGGTGGCGTTGATCACAGCGAGTGCGGTCTATACCGTCACTGATCCGGTGGTAAAGCTCTTGCGTCGTTGGATTCCACCGTTGCGATTGGGCGGAATTTCCCTTGATCTCAGCATCATTGTTCTTTTTATTGCGACGAGCATACTGATGGGTGTTTTCAGCGGCCTCGCATAAAATTACTGAAGTAAACGAGAATGCGGCGCACGAAGTCGAATTCTCGTCTAGTGTTCCCTGTGGAACTATTTTCCCGTGCATGGGCACGGGATTACAGTTACGAGTCCATAATTAGGTACCGTAGTTTCATCGGCCGGAAGGCCTACTGACTAACTAGACCAACGAGGTGACCAGATGGCTTTGACGCCAGAAGACGTTGTCAACAAGCGCTTTCAGCCGACCAAGTTCCGCGAGGGCTATGACCAGGATGAAGTTGATGACTTCCTGGACGAGATCGTCGTCGAACTCCGCCGCTTGACGCAGGAAAACGAAGACCTTCGCAAGAAGCTCTCCGAGACCTCCGGCTCCGCCCCCGCCGCGGCAACGACTGCCGCTCCGGTGGTTGAGAAGATTCCCGAGGCAAAGCCTGCAGTTCCGGCCGCCAAGGTTGAAGCCGCTAAGGAAGAGACCAAGGCGCCTGCAGACGCTAAGGAAGCTGCACCTGTTGCCGCTCCTGAGGCTGACAAGCCCGTTCAGGCTGCTGCCCCGGTCGCAGCACCGGCGGCTGCTGCTGCTCCCAACTCTGTTTCAGCAGAGTCCGCAGCAGGCCTTTTGGCCATGGCACAGCAGATGCACGACAAGCACGTTGCAGACGGCGCCTCACAGCGTGACAAGATCATCGCAGAGGCTCAGATCGAAGCCAGCAGCCTGGTCAACGACGCACAGGAGAAGTCACGCAAGACTCTCGGTGCTCTTGAGCAGCAGCGCTCCGTGCTGGAGCGCAAGGTCGAGCAGTTGCGCGGCTTTGAGCGTGACTACCGTAGCCGTCTGAAGTCCTACATCGAAGGCCAGTTGCGCGATCTCGAATCCCGCGGTTCGGTTGCTTCCCCGGACACTTCGGACAGCAACGCTGACGCCTAAGAAGTATTCTTAAAAGCCGGTGGCTGAGGACTCCTCGGTCACCGGCTTTTTCCATTAACAATCAGCGGATCCGGACCAGCGTGCCTACGATCTAACGAACGCCAGTATCAACGCACATTGCGCAGAAAAGAAACATGAGCACCGAGCCACATATGGATAACGTCCACGCCAGCCCAGCTGCCAAGCGACCTCGCCGAGCGCTGCTTATGTCACTTTTTGCCGGGATGGCGATTTTTGCTTACGCCTTCGACCAGCTCACGAAGTTGTGGGTGACTTCCACCATGGTTGAAGGTGAACGGACTCCGGTGCTGCCGCCTCTGCTGCATTGGTATTACATTCGAAATTCCGGTGCGGCTTTTTCAATCGGCGAGAACGTAACCTGGATTTTTACGATCGTGATGGCAGTGGTTTGCATTGCCATCCTTACTCAGGTGCGCCGTATTGGGTCGCGATGGTGGGCGGTGGCCCTAGGCCTTCTTTTAGGCGGAGCCCTAGGGAATCTCACTGACCGGCTGTTCCGGGACCCTAGCTTTGGAATGGGTCACGTGGTGGACTTCATTCAGTTGCCCAACTTTGCCATCTTCAACATTGCAGACTCCGCAGTGGTGTCCTCTGTGGTCATCATTTGTTTGCTGACGCTGCGTGGTATCAGTATCGATGGCAAAACGCCGGCGGCAGCTTCCCCTTCAGAACCAGAATCTGAGGCGTAACGGTGGCTCAAATATTTACGGTTCCCGAGGAACTAAACGGCGTTAGGGCCGACGCCGGACTGGCAGCGTTAATGGGCATCTCTCGTTCTGCTGCAGCTACTTTGCTCTCAGAAGGCAACGTCACCGGTGGGGCAGCGACGCTCAGCAAATCGGCAAAGTTCCGTGCTGGGGACAATATCAGCGTCATCACCCCGGAGCGGCGCGATCCGCTTGCAGTTGTGGAGGAGAAAGTGGAAGGCCTAAAGATTCTTGCCGATGACGAGGACTTTGTGGTCATCGACAAACCAGTGGGCGTGGCAGCTCACCCCTCGCCGGGCTGGGTTGGTCCCACGGTGGTGGGAGGCCTAGCTGGCGCGGGCTACCGCATCTCTACCTCTGGTGCCCCCGAACGAGCCGGCATTGTCCACCGCCTTGATGTCGGCACCTCCGGTTTGATGGTGGTGGCCAAAACTGAGATGGCCTACACGGCTCTCAAGCGTGCCTTTAAGGAACGCACTGTTGACAAGGTCTATCACGCAGTAGTTCAAGGCCTTCCGGACCCGCTTAAGGGAACCATTGACGCCCCCATTGGCCGTCATCCTGGCCATGACTGGCGGTTCGCCGTGATCGAGGATGGCCGCCCCTCAGTGACCCATTACGAGGTACTGGAGGCCTTCGGCAAAGCGAGCCTAGTGGAAGTTCACCTCGAGACCGGGCGTACCCACCAAATCCGTGTGCACTTTTCCGCTTTGCGTCATCCCTGCGCAGGGGACCTCACCTACGGCGCCGACCCGAAACTCGCCGCTCGGCTGGGGCTCACACGCCAGTGGTTGCACGCCCGGGAATTGAGTTTCGATCACCCGCGCACGGGGGAGCGATTCACCGTATCAAGCAACTATCCGCAGGACTTGCAGCACGCCTTGGATCTGCTCGCTGAAGGCAGCGCCTAGAATAGCTGGGTGACTTCCAGCAATGACTCGTTTGTTCATCTCCACAACCACACCGAGTACTCCATGTTGGACGGTGCCGCGCGATTGTCGGAGTTGTTCGACGAGACCGAGCGCCTTGGAATGCCGGCCCTGGCAACCACCGATCACGGGTATCTCTTTGGAGCCTACGACTTTTGGAAGCGGGCTACGGACAAAGGCATCCGGCCCATCATTGGTGTTGAAGCGTACGTAACCCCCGGCACAGCGCGCACTGACAAGGGGCGCGTGCGCTGGGGTGAAGAGAACCAGCGCCGCGACGACGTCTCTGGTGGTGGTGCGTACACCCACATGACGTTGCTCAGCTACAACAACACCGGTATGCGCAACCTGTTCCGGGCATCTTCCATTGCGTCGCTGGATTCTGTTTTCGGTAAGTGGCCACGGCTGGACCGCGAATTGCTCAGCACCTACTCCGAAGGCCTCATCGCCACCACTGGATGCCCTTCAGGCGAGGTCCAAACACGGTTGCGCTTGGGGCAATACCGGGAAGCTCTAGAGGCCGCTGCAGAGTTTCAAGACATCTTTGGCAAAGAGAACTATTTCTGTGAGCTGATGGACCACGGTCTGGACATTGAACGCCGTGTGACGGGAGATCTGCTCAAACTCGCTAAGGAACTAGACATACCTTTGGTGGCCACCAATGACCTCCACTACACACACGAGCATGATGCTAAGGCCCACGAGGCTTTGCTGGCGATCCAATCTGGTTCCACTCTGCTTGAACCTACGTATGACAATGGTGGATCCCGCTTCGCTTTCAGTGGCAGCGGCTATTACTTGAAGTCTCCACGCGAAATGCGGGAGCTGTTCCGGGACCACCCGGACGCGTGCGACAACACCTTGCTTATTGCCGAGCGGTGTGAAGTCTCGTTTAACACCAACGCCAACTACATGCCCAAGTTCCCGTGCCCGCCAGGTGAGGACGAAACCTCATGGCTGGTCAAAGAGGTGGACAAGGGGCTCGCCTATCGGTACCCAGACGGTGTCTCCGAGGCGGTGCGAAAGCAGGCCGACTACGAGCTAGACGTTATTACCAAAATGGGCTTTCCGGGTTACTTCCTGGTGGTGGCCGACTTCATTAACTGGTCTAAGGAAAACGGTATTCGTGTAGGTCCGGGCCGTGGTTCAGGTGCCGGTTCCATGGTGGCTTACGCCCTGCGTATTACCGATCTAGACCCGCTGCGTCATGGCCTAATCTTTGAGCGCTTTTTGAACCCGGAGCGCGTGTCCATGCCTGACTTTGACGTGGACTTCGATGATCGTCGTCGTTCAGAAGTAATTGACTACGTCACCAAAAAATATGGTGATGAGCGTGTCGCAATGATCGTTACGTACGGAACCATCAAGACCAAACAGGCACTCAAGGACTCCTCACGTGTTCTGGGTTACCCCTTCAGCATGGGTGAGCAGCTCACCAAAGCCTTGCCGCCTGCAGTGATGGCCAAGGACATCCCGCTGGGCGACATCCAGAATCCAGAGTCCAAGCGTTATGGCGAGGCGGGAGAGTTCCGCGAACTCGTAGCCAATGATCCGGAAGCTGCCAAGGTCTTTGAAACGGCTCTAGGCATTGAGGGCCTGAAACGCCAGTGGGGTGTGCACGCCGCCGGTGTGATTATGTCCTCGGACCCCATCATCGACGTAGTGCCGATTATGCGCCGTTTCCAAGACGGCCAGGTCATCACCCAGTTTGATTACCCCACCAGTGAGGGCCTCGGCCTGATCAAGATGGACTTCTTGGGTCTTCGGAACCTGACGATCATTTCCGATGCCCTAGAGAACATCAAAGCCAACCGCGGCATTGAGCTGGACCTGGAACGGCTCAACATTGATGATGCCGAGGCGTACAAGCTATTGGCCCGTGGTGACACATTGGGCGTGTTCCAGCTCGATGGCGGGCCAATGCGTTCGCTATTGAAGCTGATGCGCCCCGACAACTTCGAAGATATTTCTGCTGTTATTGCGTTGTACCGTCCTGGGCCCATGGGTGCCAACTCGCACAACAACTACGCCTTGCGCAAAAACGGGCTCCAAGAGGTCACTCCGATCCACCCGCAGCTTGAAGAGCCACTGGCGGAGATTTTGGGCACCACATATGGCCTGATTGTCTACCAAGAGCAGGTTATGGCCATTGCTCAAAAGGTTGCAGGCTTCACCCTTGGGCAAGCAGATATTTTGCGCCGCGCCATGGGTAAAAAGAAGAAGTCAGAGCTGGACAAACAGTACGAGGGCTTCCACGGAGGCATGATCGCTAACGGCTTCTCTGAGGCCGCTATCAAGTCGCTGTGGGACATCCTGCTCCCGTTCTCCGACTACGCCTTTAACAAAGCTCACTCTGCCGCCTACGGGCTGGTGTCTTACTGGACGGCTTACCTCAAGGCACACTTTGCGCCGGAATACATGGCAGCGCTGCTCACCTCTGTGGGCGATGACAAAGATAAGTCAGCCATGTACTTGAACGAGTGCCGGCGTATGGGCATCACTGTGTTGCCGCCGGACGTCAACGATTCGTCCTTGAACTTCACCCCTGTAGGCGAAGATATCCGTTTTGGGATGGGTGCAATTCGTAACGTGGGCGCCAACGCGGTGGATGCCATTGTCTCCACTCGCGAAGAGAAAGAGCCGTACCAAAACTTCAAGGACTTTTTGATGAAGGTCCCGGCTGTGGTGTGTAACAAGCGCACCATTGAATCCCTGATCAAGGCTGGAGCCTTTGATTCATTGGGTCACAAACGCCGCCCGCTGGCCATGATTCACGAAGAAGCGATTGATGCAGTCATTACGCTCAAACGCAACGAAGCTATTGGGCAGTTTGATCTCTTTGCCGGGATCGAGGACCAAGAATCTGAGTCCTCATTGACCACCGAAATCCCGGACTTGCCCGAGTGGGAGAAAAAAGACAAGCTCGCGTTTGAACGGGACATGCTGGGGCTTTACGTCTCGGATCACCCCTTGCAGGGCCTTGAAGGAATTCTTACCCAGCATTCAGAGCACAGCGTTGCCTCGCTTTTGAGCGAGGATGGACCGCACGACGGCGCCATTGTCACCATTGCCGGGATGATCACCTCACTCAGCCGCAGAATCGCTAAGGCTAGCGGTAACGCCTATGCCCGCGCTGAGGTTGAGGACTTGGGCGCCTCCATTGAGGTGATGTTCTTTGGCCAGGTCTACGGGCCAATTGCATCGGTACTGGCTGAGGACCTCATTGTGGTGATTAAGGGCCGCCTGCAGCGCCGGGATGACGGTGCAATCACGCTGAACTGTATGGAGCTTTCCGTCCCGGATCTGAGCGAGGGATTGAATGGTCCGGTGGTGATTTCTATGCCCACGCACAAGGCCACCGAGGCTGTTGTTACGGAGCTGGGCGACGTTCTTCGAAACCACCCCGGTACCAGCGAGGTTCAGCTTCGGCTCAGTGGTACCCGGATGGTGGAGGTGATGAAGCTTGGTGCACATTTGCGTGTTGAACCTTCCCCATCTCTTTTTGGGGATCTCAAAGTTCTTTTGGGGCCAGCCTGCTTGGACGCCTAGATCTCGTAGTCCAAAGGGGTGGGTTGAGAGTATTTTCCGCCGTGATACAACAGCGGAGTCCCGGCCTGCCCCACTGTTCCACCAACAACCTCGACAACAATCACTGCGTTGTTCTCAAAGGACAAGCGGGTTTGGATTTTTCCGATCAGCCACCCGGAGACGTCTTTGAGCACCGGCACATTGTGTGGCCCAAGCTCCCAATGATCACCGCCGAAGCGATCCTTGGTGCGTGCAAACCTGTCAGCCAATGCTTGATTGTCCAGGCCCAGCATGTGTAATCCGATGTAGTCAGAGTTGGCCACGGCCGGCCACGAGCTTGAGGTCCGAGCCATGTTGAAGGTGAAGCGTGGTGGTTTTGCGGAGAGCGATGCTACCGATGTTGCAGTGAACCCGTAAGGGAGATCCTGATGCATTGCCGTGATGATGGCCACCCCAGCGGCATGGCGGCGAAACATTTCCTTAAACGTTTCTTCGAAGGCTGGTTCTTCGGCAGTCATGGTGGTCCTACTCCTAGGTTCGTGCAGCCATACGGTCTGCATTCACTGAACGCTTTCACAGTAATGCCGAGGGCAAGAAAGCAAGAGTTTTTGTTGCCTAGGGTGAAGTTGTTGTTAATGTTTACTCCATGAGTCAACAGCCCGTATGGAGCCCTGAGAACACGCAGACTACTTCCCGACGGGCGGCGCGCAAGCTGGCTGGCAACTCACCTATAGGGGAGCAACGTTCGACGACGGTACTTGCCAAGAGCGTGGCCCTCACCTCGGTTTTGGGCTTGCCGGCTGCCGTATTGTGGTGGCTTTTGGCCCCGGGCGGCCGCATACTGGGCGACGCGGCGGATCCCATGCAGTGGTTCCCGAGAGACCTTGTTTTTGGGGCGGTGGGTGTAGCTGCGGGCATTATTGTGGCTCTAGTTGTGTTTTTCAGGACCCGAGGTCGGGCCTCTGCGCCGCTTTTCTTGGCGTTGATTGTTGGCGCTTGTTTGGCTTCGCTGATTGCGTGGCAGCTAGGCCAGTTGCTGGGTTATTTTTGGGTTCCGCTGACGAGTGCACCTGCCGGCTCAGGGGTGAACTTCACACTGCGCTCGTGGGCGTTGTTGACCGCGTGGCCGGGTGCACTAGCGGTGATGCTCTGTGGTATGTCCTTGGTGAGCCTAGTACGCCGAGCGCCGGTGAGCTAGAAGAATCCAGCTAAAATGGTGCGGTGACTACACAGCCCTTCAAAGCGACCGATGCCAACCCCGCACAGGGCACCCCGGAATCTAACGTGGTGCTACGAATGCTGGATCTGAGGGGGAAGACTCTCTCCACTGCTGAGCTCAAGGCAGCCCTACCGCGGACCCACGGCAACGATTCTTCCTCGGCGGAAGAGATTGTCCGGGACGTTATCGCTTCAGTTCAGCGTGATGGTCTCGGCGCTCTGCGAGGATACGCCCAAACCTTTGATGGAGTTGAACAAGGTCACCCGCGCGTTCCGGTTGAGGAACTCAACCGTGCACTGGAAAATCTTGACCCCGCTGTCCGGTCAGCCTTGGAAGAGTCCATTCGCCGGGCAACTCTGGTGTCGGATGAGCAGCGGCCAGAAGACAGCAGCGTCCGGCTGGACAATGGCGCTGTGGTGTCTAATCGCTGGATTCCTGTTCGCCGTGTGGGTTTGTATGTGCCAGGCGGCCTGGCTGTTTACCCGTCGTCAGTCATTATGAACGTGGTCCCGGCGCTTGCCGCCGGGGTAGAGTCGATCGCTTTGGCGTCGCCACCTCAGAAAGATCACAATGGTCTTCCGCACCCAACCATTTTGGCGGCTGCGCAACTCTTGGGTATTACCGAGGTGTATGCGATTGGCGGCGCGCAGGCTATCGCCACTTTTGCGTATGGTGTGCCCGGAGATGATTCTGGGGATGGAATTGAACCGGTGAACGTTATTACCGGCCCGGGAAACATTTTTGTTGCCACTGCCAAACGGCTGGTGAAGGGGGCCGTGGGGATTGATTCTGAGGCCGGGCCCACTGAGATTGCCATCTTGGCTGATTCAACCGCAACCCCAGCGTTTGTTGCGGCAGATTTGGTCAGTCAGGCGGAACACGATCCCAAAGCAGCGGCTGTTCTGATTACTGATTCGCCTTTGTTGGCGCAAGCAGTCTCTGAGGAACTTCGCGCCCAAGTGGCTGCCACCACTCACCGGGAACGTGTAGTTATTGCCCTCAACGGGGTTCAATCCGGAGTGGTCTTAGTGGATTCCATCGAGCAAGGCATTTCTGTGTGCAACGCTTACGCCGCAGAGCACTTGGAGATTATGACAGCGGACGCACCATACGTTGCCTCTCAAATTGTCAACGCTGGGGCCATCTTTGTGGGGGAGTACAGCCCAGTCAGCCTGGGCGATTACTGCGCCGGTTCCAACCACGTTTTGCCAACCAGCGGCACGGCGGCGTTTTCCTCGGGACTGAATGTCACAACGTTTATGCGTTCGGTTCAATTGATTAATTACGAACGCTCCTCGCTTCAGACCGTTAGCGAGCACATTGTGAATTTGTCGCGCGCTGAGAACCTGCCAGCCCATGGCGATGCGGTGGCCATTCGCTTCACTGACCTGCAGCCTTCGTAACCACTACATGTAGTAATAACATCCTTGTAATTTGACCACATGTAGTCGTAGACTGGGTCGGAATCACGATCTAGCTGCTAGTTTTCCTGCAGTCGAACCCACGAGGAATCGCATGATGAGGGGAGCCCCGGATGTATTGTCCTTACTGCCGTAACCCCGATTCTCGAGTGGTGGACAGCCGTATTGCCGATGACGGCTCAGCGATCCGCAGGCGCCGGCAATGCCCTGAATGTGGACGGCGCTTCAGCACGGTGGAAACCACCAGCCTGTCAGTGATCAAACGCTCAGGCGTGGGCGAACCCTTTAGTCGCATCAAGGTCATCAACGGTGTCCGCAAGGCTTGCCAAGGCCGGCCGGTGACTGAAGATGATCTGGCTATGCTGGCGCAAGAAGTTGAAGAAAACATTCGTGCTAGTGGTGCTGCTGAGATCGAAGCGCATGAGGTAGGCCTGGAGATCCTTGGGCCGCTGCAGAAACTCGACGAAGTAGCCTACTTGCGCTTCGCGAGTGTGTATCAAGCTTTTGATTCACTCGAGGACTTCGAAAAAGCTATCGCTAAATTGCGCCGGGAAGCAGCGCCGGCCACGGAAGTTTCCACCACCGCTCAGAATACCGAGCAACTCTAGACTCCGGTGGTGGCCGCGGAGGGGAAGCCGCCGCCACCACCGGCACCAAAATTTATTTGGTCAGTTTGTGCTGCAAAGCAATCTGTAGTGCAGCGCCCACAATGCCCGCCTCATTCTTCAGCTCGGCAGGGACAATCTTGGTGCGCAACTTCATGTGCGGCAAGTACTCGTCAGCACGCTTGGATATGCCGCCACCCACAATAAAGAGTTCGGGGGAGAACAAGAACTCAACGTGGGAGAAGTAGCGCTGCAACAGAACGCTGTATTCTTCCCAGCTCAGGCCATCGCGTTCGCGAGCCACAGCGGAAGCCTTGGACTCGGCGTCGTGTCCGTCGATTTCCAAGTGGCCTAGCTCAGCGTTCGGGACCAAACGGCCGTTGAAAATAAAGGCGGAACCAATACCCGTACCGAGTGTGATCACCAATACGGTGCCATCCACACCCTTGCCTGCGCCATAGCGAGCTTCAGCAATACCGGCGGCATCGGCGTCGTTGACTACCTCAACAGGGCGGCCCAACTGCTTGGTGAAGAGGGCGTCGATGTCGGTGCCAACCCAGGACTTGTCCACGTTTGCAGCAGACCAGCAAACACCGTGCTGAATGATGCCCGGGAACGTTACGCCTACTGGAGTGTCTTTAGCCGGGGCACCCTTGCGAGAAGACAACTCTTCAACGATCTGAGCAACAACCGCAGCAACAGCTTCCGGGGTGGCAGGCTGCGGAGTGGGAATGCGGAACCGCTCGCCCACCAATTCACCGTCTTTTAGGTTGACGATGCCACCTTTGATTCCGGTACCTCCGATGTCGATACCGATCACCTGGGCGTGGTTCTTGCTCTTCTCGTCCTTCTTAGACACGTCAGTTCCTTCTCTGCAGGCGGACTTCGCCATGGGCAAACGGTGTGTGATGGTGCGGATTAGGGGAGCGTAAGAACTTCCGCGCCATCCTGGGTAACAACAAGGGTGTGCTCAAACTGTGCGGTACGTTTGCGATCCTTGGTAAGGACTGTCCAATCATCGGACCACATGTCCCACTGGATGGTACCCAGGGTCAGCATCGGCTCAATAGTAAACGTCATTCCCGGTTCCATCACAGTGTTGTAGGCGGGCGCTGCGTCATAATGAGGAATGATCAGGCCGCTGTGGAACGCTTCGCCCACACCATGGCCGGTGAAATCGCGGACCACTCCGTAACCAAAACGCTTTGCATAAGATTCGATCGCCCGGCCGATCACGTTGATCTCCCGGCCAGGAGCCACCGCTTTGATGGCACGGTTGAGGGACTCTTGAGTCCGTTCCACAAGCAATCTGGATTCTTCATCAACGTCGCCTACCAAGAAGGTGTAATTGGTGTCGCCGTGCACGCCGCCAATGAAAGCTGTGATGTCGATATTGATGATGTCGCCATCCTGGAGCACCGTGGTGTCAGGGATGCCGTGGCAGATCACCTCGTTGACAGAAGTGCACACAGATTTCGGGAACCCGCGGTAGCCCAGAGTGGAGGGGTAGGCCTGGTGATCGAGTAGGAACTCGTGGCCCACGCGGTCCAGTGAATCGGTGGTGACGCCGGGCTTGATCGCTTCCCCCACGGCAACAATTGCCTGGGCCGCGATCTTGGACGCAATTCGAATTTTTTCGATGGTCTCTGCGGATTTAATCTCAGAACCGGTGAACGGCGCAGGACTAGATTTGCCAACATATTCCGGGCGCGCAATGGACCCAGGGACGGGCAGTATGGGCGCAACTTGCCCTTTGCTGAGCGTGCCGATAGGTGCAAAGGAAGTCAGAGAAGGCATAGATTGAGTCTAGCGGGCAGAACCGCAGTAACCGATCGATTGGAGTAGTCATGGCCGAGTTTTGGTACAACGTGAACACCCACGAAGTGGAAGAAGACGCACAATCCGATTGGTCCCAGTTGATTGGGCCCTACGGTACTCGGGCAGAAGCCGAGCACGCCCTTGAAAAAGTGAAGGCCCGCAATGAAGCGTGGGACAAGGGCGACGAAGAGTAGTTCCCTAGAAAGAATGCTCGGGGCCAGGGAAGCTGCCGTCACGAACTTCGGTGTTAAAGCTTCGCGCGGCCTCGAGCATTGTATCGCGGAGATGTGCGTACTGCTTCACAAACTTCGCCATTTTGCCTGAGCGAAGTCCCATGGCATCCTGCCAGACTAGAACTTGTCCGGTGGTGGAAGAACCGGCACCAATTCCCACGGTTGGAACGCGGAGGGCTTGATCTACCTTCGCGGCAGTATCCGCCGGCACCATTTCCATCAGTACGGCAAAAGCACCGGCATCTTGTAGGGCAAGGGCGTCGTCAATGAGCCGTTGTGCGTCGTCCCCGCGGC
This sequence comes from Pseudarthrobacter sp. J1763, assembly GCF_050490295.1. NCBI lineage: Bacteria > Bacillati > Actinomycetota > Actinomycetes > Micrococcales > Micrococcaceae > Pseudarthrobacter > Pseudarthrobacter sp. J1763. Next base: position 75,928 of record NZ_JBNPEN010000012.1, read on the forward strand.
CCTGAACCCGGTATCCGCCCAAGGCGTGCTCGCTTTGGGGAGTGAAGCCGATGTGAGCCATCACGGGAATGCCAGCTTGCACCATGGCGCGCACGGTGTCGGCGTAGTAGGCGCCACCCTCCATCTTTACAGCGTGGGCAAGACCTTCCTTCATAAAGCGAACTCCGGTGCCGATGGCTTGGGCAGGAGAAGCTTCATAGCTACCGAAGGGCAAATCAGCGAGGATCAATGCGCTTTTAGCGGAGCGAGCAACGGCACGGCTGAGCGGCAAAAGCTCATCAACGGTGACCGGTAGGCTCGATTGGTTACCGTAGACGTTGTTGGACGCCGAATCGCCAATCAGCAAAATATCGATCCCGGCTTCGTCAAAGATCTCAGCAGAATATTGCTCATATGCGGTCAGCATGGAAAACCGTGTGCCCTGGTCTTTAGCCTGCTGCAAGTGATGGATTCGCACTCGGGGGCGTTGTGTAGGTGCGATCGATGAAGTGACAGCAGGCGCCACGGCGGACGCTGCAGGGCCTGTGCCGTACGGGGCGTTTACTTCAGTGGGCGCTGGGGCAAGGGGGCTTTCGCTGGGGACCATAGGTAGAGCTTATTGCGATAGTTGCCGTACTTGCCACTGAGTCTGTGACGCGGCGCAAGTATCCGGCGCGTCTCAAACAATGACTTGGGCTGCACGTAGGGGCCCAATGATTAGTAGAGTGAGTCAGAAGTTGCTGCCATCCCATCACGGGAGACCGGCACCGAAACCGAGTGGGAGATGAGGCCGCACATGGACCGTCAGCAGGAATTCGTTCTTCGCACTATTGAAGAGCGCGACGTGCGTTTTGTGCGTCTGTGGTTTACGGACGTTGTGGGTTCACTGAAATCAGTGGCCCTTGCACCTGCCGAAGTTGAAGGCGCTTTTGAAGAAGGCCTAGGTTTTGACGGTTCCTCAATTGAGGGATTGGCTCGAATTTACGAGTCGGACTTGCTGGCACAGCCAGATCCGGCCACATTCCAGATTTTGCCGTGGCGCGGCGACACCGAGCAGACCTCCCGTATGTTCTGCGACATTCTGACGCCCGACGGCGAACCCTCCAACGCTGATCCGCGCACTGTTCTCAAGCGAACCTTGGCCAAAGCCGCGGACATGGGATTCACCTGTTACACCCACCCGGAGATTGAGTTCTACCTTTTGAAGTCTCAAGAGCCTGGCCCGGACGGTGCACCAGTGCCGGTGGATGAGGGCGGCTATTTTGATCACGTCCCCGGAGGCGTGGCACAAGACTTCCGCCGTACGGCAGTGACCATGCTCGAATCCGTGGGCATCTCGGTGGAGTTCAGCCACCACGAGGCTGGCCCGGGCCAGAACGAAATCGACCTGCGCTACGCCGATGCGCTCCAGACTGCGGACAACATTATGACGTTCCGCACGGTCATCAAGGAAGTAGCGCTTCAACAGGGTAGCTATGCCACGTTTATGCCAAAGCCGTTTACTAATCACCCCGGCTCCGGTATGCACACCCACTTCTCCTTGTTTGAGGGTGATACCAACGCGTTCTATGAAGCCGGATCCGAATTCCAGCTCTCCAAAACGGCGCGCCACTTTATAGCTGGTGTCCTACGCTATGCGCCAGAGTTCACAGCTGTAACCAACCAATTCGTAAACTCGTACAAGCGATTGTGGGGCGGCGGGGAGGCCCCGAGCTACCTGAGCTGGGGTCACAACAACCGCTCTGCGTTGGTGCGTGTTCCGTTGTACAAACCGGGTAAGGGGCAGTCTGCCCGGATTGAATACCGTGGAATCGATTCCGCTGCTAACCCGTACCTTGCGTATGCAGTGCTGTTGGGCGCAGGGCTCAAAGGCATTGAAAACGAGATGGAACTCCCGGCTGCAGCTGAAGACGACGTGTGGTCCTTGTCCACTGCTGAGCGCCGCGCACTAGGACACGACCCCTTGCCCTCGAGCCTGCATGACGCCTTCCGCCAGATGGAGGAATCAGAGTTTATGGCTGAGATCCTGGGGGAGCAGGTGTTCGAGAACTTCCTGCGGAACAAGCGCGCGGAATGGCAGGACTACCGGCTTCAAGTCACTCCTTACGAGCTGAGCCGCAATTTGGGAATCCTCTAAGTTTTGGCCATGAGCGTTGCCCGCCAGTTGATCACAGCCGGATTCAGTGATCTAGACAAGGGCACAAGATTTCTGGGCGCACCGGAACTTGACGGAATTAGCCAAGACTGGCTATTTGAGGCCTTGGCGCAATCAGCGAACCCGGATACGGCTTTGCAATCGCTGGTGCGTTTGATCGAACGTCATCCGGCCCTTGCCAAGAAATTATCCCAAGAGGGCAAAGATTTTGAGGCGATGTTCCGTCTTCTAGGTGCTTCGGAAGCCCTAGGAGAGTTTTTGATCCGGCATCCGGAACATCTGGATGTTTTGGACGTTCGGACCAGCCCGGAGCCTCAGGCAATCAGCCCGGGGGTTGCCCGAAGTGAGCTTTTGCGTTCCGTCAAGGCAAACCCCAAGGACCTTGCACCCGTCGCGGCGTTGACGGGGCAAGAGGCCTACACTGCGCTGAGGATCCGTTACCGGCGGCTTTTGACCGAACTGGCAATCAGGGATCTCTGCGCCGCCTCGCCGGCGGACTACCTTCCGGTAGTTGCCGCTGAGCTGGCTGACCTCGCTGGCGCCGCAATAGATGCGGCCTTGGCCGTTTCTCGCGCCGAGGCGCAACAAAAGTTCGACGCCGATCAGGTCGCCGCCGTCGAATTTTCAGTGATCGGTATGGGCAAATGTGGCGCGCGGGAACTGAACTATGTTTCCGACGTCGACGTTATTTATGTCGTTGATGCCCCCGGTGTTGATTCAGCAAGCGCCAACAGCGTGGGCACGGCTCTTGCTTCAGGAATATCACGGGCCATTTCAGGTAACGCTCGCGAGCCTGGGCTGTGGGAAGTGGACCCGAATCTGCGGCCTGAGGGCAAAGACGGTCCACTGGTTCGCACCCTTGAATCTCACGTGGAGTATTACAAACGCTGGGCTGAGAGTTGGGAATTCCAAGCTCTACTTAAGGCTCGGTGTATTGCGGGAAGCCAGGCACTAGGCCAGCGTTACGAAGAGGCTATGGCTCCCTTTGTGTGGAACGCGGCAACTCGAGACGGCTTTGTTGAATCTGCCCAAGCGATGCGACGGCGGGTCACTGACAACATCCCGGCGCACGAGGAAGAACGCCAAATCAAACTGGGTGCCGGGGGACTACGCGATGTTGAATTCACTGTTCAACTTTTGCAATTAGTGCACGGAAAAGTCGATGAAACTCTGCGCTGCAGGGACACCACTTCGGCCATCGCAGCCCTCTCTGCCGGCGGCTATATTGGCCGCGCAGATGCTGCTGAGTTTGACGCTGCGTACCGTTTTTTGAGGCTTTTGGAACACCGCATACAGCTTTTTGGGCTGCGGCGCACTCACTTGATGCCCACGAGCGAACCCGCGCTTCGCGCTTTGGCGCGATCCGTGCAGGGCGCTATTCACACCGAACGCGCTACACCGGAAGCACTCAACGCTAAATGGGTTAAAACCAAACGTGCTGTCCGCGAAATGCACGAGCGGATTTTCTACCGTCCGCTCTTGAACACGGCAGCGTCCTTGAGTTCCGACGAAGCACGGTTGAGTCCGGAAGCTGCACAGGCACGTCTGGCCGCGCTGGGTTACAACAATCCGCTGGGGGCTATGCAACACATCACTGCTCTCACCACCGGTGTGAGCCGGCGTGCCGCGTTGCAGCGGCAATTGTTGCCAGTTTTGCTGAATTGGCTCGCCGAGGGCATTGATCCCGACGCCGGATTGCTCGCCTTTCGCAGGATTAGCGAAGAACTAGGCACCACACATTGGTATCTCGGCTTGCTTCGGGACTCTAAAGCTGCAGCGGAACGTTTGTGCCACGTGCTTTCCAATTCTCGGCTGATCGCCGACTTACTGGAAGTCTCGCCCGAGTCGGTGGCCTGGCTGGGTTCAGATAAAGAACTGGTTCCGTTGAGCTTTGAAGCCCAATGGCAAGAGATTCAATCCAAAATGTCGCGGCATACCGATGCTGAAAGCGCCATGCGCCAAGTCCGGATGATCCGGCGCCGGGAAACTCTCCGAATCGCTATTGCCAATGCCGCAGAATTGATCGATCACAGCACGGTAGCCAAAGCGCTCTCAGACGCCGACCGGGCCGCTGTGCTTGGTGCCCTCCACGTTGCTGAACGCACAGCCACCGAGTCACAGCCTTTGATGACGGATGTATTAGTGGTGGCTATGGGGCGCCAAGGCGGCCGCGAGATCGGCTACGGATCTGATGCTGACGTATTGTTTGTTCACCGCGCTCGGCCAGGCTTTAGTGACGATGAGGCTCAAAGCCAAGCGAAGGCGATTGTCTCTAATGTCAACGCCTATCTGACTCAACCGCTCAAGCCCGCCATCCGAGCCGAACGCGCCTTGCTCATGGATGCGGACTTGCGTCCCGAGGGTAAAAACGGGCCAATGGTCCGCAGCATTGATTCTTACCGCGCGTACTACCAGCGGTGGTCACTGATTTGGGAAGCCCAAGCGCTGCTACGGGCACGCCCCATGGCAGGCAATGACGAGCTTGCTGAGGAATTTCTTGAACTCATCAGGCCTATCCGCTATCCAGCAACGCTGCAAGATCAAGAAATTCGTGAAATCCGCCGCGTTAAAGCACGCGTTGAGGCAGAGCGTCTGCCCCGTGGCGCAGACCCAGCACGGCACGTGAAATTAGGCAGGGGCGGGCTCAGTGATGTTGAGTGGCTGGTGCAATTGCTGCAGCTCCAACATGCGCACACCATCACGGAACTTCAGACCACTTCAACGTTGGACGCTCTCGAAGCGGCCGCCGCCGCCGGGCTTGTCCAACGCGAAGACGCCGAGCTTTTGCGCGCTGCGTGGGAACTGGCCAGCCAGGTGCGTTCGGCAAACGTCATCTGGTCAGGAAAAGCCTCGGACGTCCTGCCCACTGCTCGCCGTGATCTAGAAGCAGTCTCGCGATGGTGCGGCTACACGGCTGGCCATGCAGCAGATTTTGAAGAGGACTACTTGCGCCTGACCCGACGGTCACGCGCGGCATTTGAGAGATTGTTCTACGGTCACTAATCCCGATCCAGGACTGATTGCCGGTAGTCTCTTTGGATATTGCGTCGTATTACTTTGCGATGCCAAGACCTATTGAGGGGTTGTTTATTTTGCAAACAGTTCAGCGGTCCGGTGGAATCATCCGCCGAACCTTCGTGCTGATCGGTGCGGCTCTGGCAGCGGCAGCGATGGTTGTTGGTGTCGCGGCGCCAGCTGCTTTGGCGGCCGATCATGGTAACCAGCCAGTCGCGGTATCGGGTAAAAAGTTCGTTATTGGCACCGACACCACGTTTGCGCCATTTGAGTTTCGCGACGACAGCGGCGAACTGACAGGTATTGACATGGACCTCATCCGGTCCATTGCCAAGAGCCAAGGCTTCGAAGTAGAAGTCAAGTCCTTGGGCTTTAGCGCGGCCCTCCAAGCGTTGTCCTCGAATCAGGTGGACGGTGTTATTGCCGGTATGTCGATTACCGACGAGCGCAAGAAAGTTTACGATTTCTCCGATCCTTACTTTGAGTCCGGCGTTCAGATGGCTGTGGCCAAGTCGAACAACGACATCAAGAGCTACGAAGACCTGCGTGGGAAAACCGTAACCGCTAAGACTGGTAGCGAAGGCGAGACCTTTGCTAACTCCATCAAGGCGAAATACGGATTCACTGTTAAAGCACTCGACCAGTCCGCCACAATGTATGAATTGGTGAAGTCCGGCAACGCTGTTGCAGTCTTTGATGACTACCCAGTTCTGGCTTATGGCATTAGCCAGAACAACGGCCTGAAGTCCGTCACGGACAAGGAAAAGGGCGGCTCTTACGGCTTCGCGGTCAACAAGGGCAAAAACCCCGAGCTGCTCGCCGCCTTTAACAAGGGCCTTGCGGAGATGAAAGCTAACGGCGAGTACAACAAGACCCTAGACAAATACCTCAAGGATCCTGCGGCCGCAGCCCCCAGCACCTTCTGGGACTTGGTGGTCAAGAGCTTCCCCAGTCTGCTTAAGGGTCTTGGCAATACGGTACTGGTAACCATCTATTCCTTTATCGTGGCCATGATAATTGGTCTGGTGATGGGCTTTATGAAGATTTCCCGCAACATCGTGCTGCGCGGCATGGCCACCACCTTCGTTAACATCTTCCGTGGCACACCATTGCTGGTTTGGGCATTCTTCTTCTACTTTGGTATCCCGCAGCTCACCGGAAAGCCGATAGACATCTGGGTAGCCGCCGTACTGACCTTGAGCTTGAACTCGGGTGCTTACATCACTGAGATTGTCCGTGGTGCTATTCAGACAGTTGACCCGGGCCAGCTCGAGGCCAGCCGAAGCCTAGGTATGGGCTACGGCAAGTCCATGCAAAAGGTTGTTGTGCCACAGGCCTTTAAGATCATGACTCCTTCATTGATCAACCAGTTGATCATTATGCTCAAGGACTCGTCATTGCTTTTGGCCATTGGCTTCGCGGAACTGCTCTACCAAGGTCAGCAGATCTACGCAGGCAACTTCCGTATTACCGAGACGCTGCTAATTGTTGCCGCAATGTACTTTGTGGTCATTATGCTGCTCACTAAACTCGCTAACTTCGTTGATAAGAGGTTCAACAAATGAGCACCACCGTTGAGCAGGAGACTGCCGCGAAAGAGTCGATGAAAATCACAGTTAAGGGTCTACGGAAGTCCTTTGGCACCAACGAGGTTCTCAAGGGAATCGACGCGAGCGTTGCTGAAGGCGAGGTGGTATGCGTTATTGGCCCCTCAGGCTCAGGCAAGTCCACCTTTTTGCGCTGCTTGAACAAGCTAGAAGAAATTACTGCTGGCCAGGTGAATGTTGATGGCTTTGACCTGACAGATCCAAAGTGTGACATCAACGAGGTCCGCCGGCATATTGGGATGGTGTTCCAGCACTTTAACCTCTTCCCTCACATGAGCGTGATTGAAAACATCATGCTGGCGCCGGTAGAGCTAAAAAAGCAGACCCGGCAAGAGGCCCAGGCGAACGCTACGAGGCTCCTGGATCGCGTGGGACTCTCCGAGAAGGCACATGCCCGCCCAGCTTCGCTTTCCGGCGGTCAGAAGCAGCGTGTGGCTATTGCACGAGCTCTGGCGATGAGCCCGGACATTATGCTCTTTGACGAAGCCACCTCGGCTTTGGACCCCGAAATGGTGGGGGAGGTTCTGCAAGTTATTAAGGACCTCGCAAAAGAGGGCATGACCATGGTGCTAGTAACTCACGAAATGGGTTTCGCGCGCGAAGTCGCAGACCGTGTGTTGTTTATGGCTGATGGTTACGTGTGTGAGTCAGGGACTCCCGAACAACTCTTTGGTAACCCTCAAGAACAGCGCACTAAAGACTTCCTGTCTAAAGTGCTCTAAAGAGTGCAAAACGCTGAGGCAATAGTGTGGCTTGTTCCCCTCAAGGATTTGAGTGAGGACGCGCTTGCTATCAAACTTGGCGACATTGCTGAACTGGCCGTTGAGCCCGATCAAAATGACTTTGTGGGAGACGCTCTCAAAATGTCTTTGATCGGGCTCGAGGTCATTTCTCGCTTCCCCTTCGCGATTGAAGCCAATGGTGAAGTAGTAGGCGTACTGACGCTTCAATACGGAGCAGCCGCCCTAGCTGGGTGGCCTGATGATGAATCTGTGTGGCTTTTGCGTGGGCTTCTGATCGACAAACGATTCCAAGGACAAGGTCTTGGCACCAAGGCCGCGGAAGCTGCTGTGCTGGCCGCCAGGCGCCTAAACGTTAGGCACCAAAGCAAGCAGTCCGGCGTCGTACTTTCCGTCAACGAACGTAACGTACCGGGGCTCCGTGCCTACCGCAAAGCTGGCTATGGTGACCACGGTCAATACCTTGGCGGTGCCAGCGGGCCCCAGAGGACAATGTTCCGCAGCTTTGACGCTGAGCCGCACTAGATTCCAACACGGGGTCTGAGTAGTAGTGGAACAGGATTGCGTGTTTAGCCCTCTGCTACGTGGCTGTCGGTAGTCTGTAGGTTGTGCCAGTTGCATTCTTGAGTGATGCGCAGGCCGCCGCGTTCGGGCGGTTCGTGGGAGAACCTTCGCAGAACCATCTGGAGCGCTTCTTCTATCTCGACGACACCGATCAGCAGTTGGTCCGAAGGCGAAGGGGTGAGCACTGAGGTGTACTACTGATCTGAGACAGTCTTTGAAAGGATTGTTCTCATGTCTTCTCGACCCACCTATTCTGATGAGTTCAAGGCTGATGCTGTTGCGTTGGCTAGTTCCTCTGGCCGGCCATTAGCTC
>NZ_JBNPEN010000013.1:0-69374 GCF_050490295.1 Pseudarthrobacter sp. J1763
GGGGGAAACGCCCGGTCCCATTCCGAACCCGGAAGCTAAGGCCCACAGCGCCGATGGTACTGCACCTGGGAGGGTGTGGGAGAGTAGGACACCGCCGGACAACCATTCATAGTAAAGCCCCGCACCCACACAGGTACGGGGCTTTACTACTTTAACAACCCCACACCGGCCCACACGACGCCGGCCCTGGAACCCCAACGCTCCGCCCGGCCAGGACAAAAGCTCTGTTAGTTCATATCCCGAACGGGCAGAAAACGGCCCTTAGAGGTGATTCTAAACAGCATCACCCACCCACTCGACGGTGTGTCTGATGTGGTTAAGGACGCGTAACAAGTGGGATGGCGCGTGCCGCGATGGCCGCGAAGCGTGCGGCGGAGTGGGGCTGGGAGGCGCGTAGCGGGGTCGAACGTTGTTTAGTTTGTGCGGATTATGGGCTAATCTCACTGTTCGCTGATTGTGAAATTTGGCCTAAATGGGGGCTAAAAACCCCGAAATCGGGCAAAAACACTGAAAACACGCGGATTTCTGCTGGCCTCAGCCGTTCAAACTGGTAAGTTTTCGAACAGTGGTTTCCTCGTACACTGCGGGGAGACTCCAAGAATGATGAACGTCCAGGAGGACACAAATGGCTAAGAACCGTAGTGAACTGGTAGCTGAGGTAGCAGGCAAGGCTGGCACCAGCCAGGCAGCAGTAAACTCCGTGCTCGACGCACTGTTCGAAGTTTTCGAGACTTCCGTTGCAGCTGGCGAAAAGATCACCATCCCGGGTTGGATGGCCATTGAGCGCACCGACCGTGCAGCACGCACCGGTCGCAACCCGCAGACGGGCGAGACCATCCAGATTGCAGCCGGCCACAGCGTTAAGCTGACCGCTGGTTCCAAGCTGAAGGCAGCTGTTTCTAACAAGAAGTAGCCTTCGACACCTCAAGGGACGGTGACCGTGTGGTCACCGTCCTTTGTCGTTTAAGTCGAGTCTCGTTAGGACCTACAGGACATAAGTGTGTCTGTGGTGGGCTGAGCTTCTCAGCGCTGGCGTTACCTTGCTTGCAGTGGTAGGGGTGCCAGCAGTGTACGGAAAAGTTGTGGGCGTGGATCGCGTTGATGGAACGAATTCCCCAGCCCAGGGTCGTGATCATCGACGGAGGTTCCGGACGAGCTTCTGCCGTGTCAGTTTCAGAAGTCGTCTGAACGGCTTCTGGTTGGGGCTCTGCGCGGGGATCTGAGTTTGCGCGCATGAGGGGACGTTACGTCCGAAGCTGCTGGCCAAACATACCCCCTAGGGGTATGTTTGGGGTGTTGAAAGTGAAGCGGTTTGTCCAGGCTCCTCGAAATTCGGCGGGCCGTCACAGCCGTTCAACCCCAGCCCCAAATACTCCGTCTCCGTTCCGCTCGCCGCCGGTGTGCTGGCCTTCGCCGGAGTTGTGCTCTCCCCTGCCTCGGGAGCGGTCCTGATGTCCATTTCCACCATTGCAGTCGCCCTGAACGCCCAGCTCCTGCGCCGGCTGAAACTCGATTCTTCTCTGGTCCGCTAAACTCGTCAGCCACTCGGGCCGGTAATCTTGAAGCCAACTAGATCGCACGGAAGGAGGAACACCATGACCGCCATCTCAGCCCGGCGTGCAACGGCATTTCTCCGAGGCGCGCTCCTTCTCACGGGATTGCTGGCGCTCGTCGCCGGCATTTTGGGCATGCACATTATGACCGGCACGCACGCCATGCCGGCGGTCACCGGTCATAACACGGGGGCACTGACCCACATGCAGGCCCTGGAGCACCGCGGCCACCTCGCGGACATCACCGCGGTCCCGGTGACCACCGCAGCGCCGGGTGTCACGCACGCAACAGCATCGTTATGCGACGATACGGGCGGGTGCACGATGATGTCCACCATGGGCGGGAATTGCGTCCCCTATCCCGGGACCACGACACTGGCAGCGCCGCCTCCGGGCACGACGCCCCTGCCTTCCAGCAGCGGGCCCATTACCGGCATTCCCAACATCGGGGACGAGTTCATTCCGCGAAGTCCTTCTCCGGGGCAACTTTCCATCAGCCGGACGTAAACGGTCAAGCTGCGCTGTGTCCTGCCCGGCGCGCCCCGCTCACCCGATACGCGCCTGCCTGCCGTTCAGCTCGGTTACGGGCGTATTCTCCGGCGTCGTGCAACAACGACAATTCGATGATTGAAGGACTTGAACTCCATGAAGAAAACTCTGACAATTTCTGCCCTTACCCTTGCCTCGGTGATAGCCCTTGCGGGCTGTGCGGGGACCTCCGGGAGTGCACCTGCCAGCTCCATGCCGGGCATGGGCCAACACGAAATGGGGATGGCCTCGAGCTCGGCCTCGTCCTCCTCGGACCACAATGGGGCGGACACCATGTTCACCCAAGGGATGATCCCGCACCACGCCCAGGCCGTGGAAATGAGCGACATGATGCTCAAGAAGCAGGGCATGGATGCCCGGATCACTGCTCTCGCCACCAAGATCAAGGCCGCGCAGGCGCCCGAAATTGAGCAGATGACGGGCTGGCTCACGAGCTGGAACGAACCGACGCAGATGGCGTCCGGCCATGGAATGGGCAACGGGATGATGGGCGATGATGACTTGAAGGCGCTCGATTCCGCCCAGGGTACTGACGCGGCCAAGCTCTTCCTGACCCGGATGATCGCCCATCACGAGGGGGCTGTTGCAATGGCCACGACTGAAATCAGCCAAGGCAGGAACCCTGACGCGATCCAACTGAGCAAGGCAATCGTGACCTCCCAGACAGCCGAGATCAAGGAAATGCAGGATCTGCTGGCCACCGTCTGACCGGTGTCCGCCGGTGCCGGCCCGTCACGGGCCGGCATCGGCCGGTGTCAACGAGCGCAACGTGCGCAGGCTCATCGCTGGATTGAAAGAGATTGGCATCGGTATCGAATCCGTGCCTGGCCCGCACGGCGGGTATCAGTTGAGACCGGGCCACTTTTACCAAGCGTCTTCGGGGAATGATGAAACACGTCGCCTTCTTCCGGGATGTCAACTTTGGCAAGCCAGGCAGCCCAACAAGCACCAATGGCCTTGGCGAAACACGGCACCTCGCCGATGGCTACGCCCTGAGTGCGTGCTGGGACCGGAAAACTTCTGCCGGAGACGCAATCAGCCGAGCATTGCCGTCCCATATAGATTTCCCCTGCAAAACAGTGTGAACCAAGAGCCACTGCGTTGGGCCTTGCGACATTTAGCGCTGCAAAGAATGCGACATTTACCGTTGAAAATCACTCCTCAGCACAGGGCGGTTCAAGTCTGGGCTGGATAAGCACCTACTCTTCGGTCTTCATCCACCGAAAGCGTTCTCGCACCAGGCCGCAGCTGTTACGTGGCAGCTGGGTTAGTGCCCACGGATTAGCCCCACCCCCTGCCTGTGCAAGACAATAGAAGGGTGTCATCTGTCAGGAACCAACCCCATGCCCCGCAAGAGCCCACCCATCAGCAAAAAGCGAAGTCTATGCTGGCGAACAATGGCTTGAACCGGGGCACAGCTCCGGACAATGGCGTAAGCCTTGTCTGGCAGCTCCTAGGCATCGCAGCCTTGGTTATTGGGCTGGGAGCTGGTTTGATCCTCACTGGCGGCTTGTTGGCCCGGGAGGTTTCGGATCCCGGCGCATTGGTTCGTTGGGGTTTACCGATTGCAAAGACGGTTCTCAACGTCTCTATGGCCACAGTGATTGGCGGCTTGATCTTTGCCACCACCATCCTTCCTCACAAACTAACCGGTACCCGCGCCAGCAAAGTCAGGGATGTCTCTCCAGAGCATCCGGCGTTTGCACGTGCGCTCTCGGTGGCGGGCATAGCCTCTGTTCTATGGACGTTGTCTTCCATCGCCGTGCTGGTATTCACCTACGCAGACATGTCTGGTCAGCCGCTGGCCGGTGACCGGGAGTACACCAACGCACTGGTGTACTTTATGACCGACTTCCCTAACGGCCGCGGAGCAGTGGCCGTAGTGATTGTTTCCGCTCTAGTCACCACAGCACTTTTTGGTATCCGCTCACTCACGGGCCTAGCCCTGACGCTCGCCTTGGCGATCGGCGGTCTCATTCCACCAGCCCTCAACGGCCACGCAGCCAGCTCCAGCGACCACGAAGGGGCAGTGAACTCCATTGGCCTGCACCTTTTGGGTGTCTGCGCTTGGGTAGGCGGCATTGTGATCCTCGCAGCGGTCTCCGACGTACTGGCAAAGTCCGGCGCCAAATCCGGCGCCAAGGCAGCCACCAAGTCGAGCGCGAAGGCCACCGGTAAAAACAGCAACAACACCCAAAGAGCCAACCTCAAGCTGGACCTGACCACTCAAACTTTGAAGCGGTTCTCATCACTGGCAGGGTTCGCCTTCGTTTTGGTGTTCGCCTCGGGTGTGATTAGCGCGAGCATCAGGGTGACCTCATGGCATGACCTATTCACCTCGAGCTACGGTCAGCTGATCATCATCAAAACCATTGCCGCCCTGATCCTCGGCGCTGTGGGCCTGATGCACCGCCAATGGGTGATCCCGCAGCTGGGCCGCCCGGGCTTCGCTGTCCGCCGTGTGCTGTGGCAATTGATCACCGTTGAACTTTTGGTGATGGGTGCGACGTCGGGAATTGCAGTTGCGTTGGCCAGTTCCGCGCCGCCGACTGTCACTAGTTACGCGCCGGACGCGACTCCCGCTTTTATCCTCAGTGGCTATGAACTGCCACCCGAACCCACGATGGAGCGTTGGGTTAGCGAGTGGCGCATGGATTGGCTGTGGATCACAGTGGTCTTGGCTTTGGCCGTGGCGTACATTCTGGGCATCCGCAAATTGCGTGCTCGTGGCGACTCATGGCCCGTGTTCCGCACCGTCGCATGGTTTATTGGTTTGCTCGCACTGACTTACATCACCTCCGGCCCGCCGGCTGTGTATGGCCGCGTGCTGTTTTCCGCGCACATGGTGGACCACATGGCGTTGACCATGGTTGCCCCGCTGTTCCTGGTGGTGGGCTCGCCCGTGACACTTGCGCTGCGGTCTCTGACTCCGCGTGGGGATGGCAGCCGTGGACTGCGTGAATGGCTCCTCTTGTTTGTTCATTCCAAGTTCTCGCAACTCATCACGCACCCGCTGTTCGCGGCGGCCAACTTTGCCGGCTCCATTGTGCTGTTCTACTTCTCCGATGCTTTTGGCTTTGCGATGAAGGATCACGTGGGCCACGAGTTGATGAACTTCCACTTCTTGATGACTGGCTACATTTTTGTCCAGACCATGATTGGCAGTGACCCGCTTCCACGCCGCGCTGCATACCCGCTGCGCCTCTTGCTGCTGTTGGCAACTATGGCCTTCCACGCGTTCTTCGGCGTCTCGATTATGGGCGGTACCGGTTTGCTGGCGGCTGATTACTTTGGCAACTTGGGCCGGCCGTGGGGCCTCTCGGCGTTGGCCGATCAGCAATTGGGCGGCGGCGTTGCGTGGGGGATCGGCGAAGTGCCAACCCTTTTGGTGGCGATTGGTGTGGCCGTGATGTGGTCCCGCTCGGATGAGCGCGAAACAAAACGCAAAGACCGCGCAGCCGACAGGAATAACGACGCCGATCTGACCGCTTACAACGATATGTTTGCCAAACTCGCGGCTAGGGAAAGACCAACCGGCACCAGCGCAAACGTCAACACCGAATCGAAGGAGTCCTTATGACCAGCACAGCCCCCACAGCGTCGCTCCGTACGCAGGGCCGTGTTCGCGCCTCCGAATTGGTGGGACGCGGTTGGCTGAATACCGGTGGAACGCAACTGGACCTCGAGGCATTGCGCGGCAAAATTGTGCTGCTCGACTTCTGGACTTTCTGCTGCATCAACTGCCTGCACGTATTGGACGAGCTGCGCCCACTCGAGGAGCAGTACTCGGACGTGTTGGTCACCGTTGGTGTGCACTCGCCGAAGTTTGAACATGAAGCTGACCCGGTTGCCCTAGCGGCCGCCGTTGAGCGCTACGAGATCCACCACCCGGTGCTGGATGATCCTGAGCTGGACACGTGGAAAGCTTATGCAGCACGCGCTTGGCCCACCCTGGTGGTCATTGACCCCGAGGGTTACATTGTGGCCAACCTCTCCGGCGAAGGACACGCAGGCGGTCTTGCCGTTCTGATTCCTGAGTTGATTGCCGAGCACGAAGCCAGGGGCACGCTCCACCGCGGCGACGGCCCGTACATTGCACCTGAAGCTACTGCTGGTACGCTCCGTTTCCCCGGTAAGGCACTTTTCCTGCCGGCAGACGGGGACCAGAGTGCTGCAGGCAGTTGGCTGGTCACGGACACCGGCCACCACCGTTTGGTGCGCTTGGCAACCGATTTTGAAACGGTCCTGGACACCTACGGTTCCGGAACCAAGGGATACAACGACGGCGACAGCACCACCGCCCAGTTCAACGAACCTCAAGGCTTGACCCTTCTACCGGCAGTCGTGGCAGAAAAGGCCGGTTACGACGTCGTTATTGCCGACTCTGTTAACCACCGTCTGCGGGGGCTGAACCTCAGCACTGGCGCGGTAAGCACGTTGGCTGGCAATGGTGTGCAGCGGCTGTTGGAGGCCGGTCCGGCACGTGTTGATAACGACGGCGCCGCAACAGACGGTGCCTTGGCATCTGATCCGCTTCAGGTCGCGCTGAGCTCCCCGTGGGACGTTGTCTGGTCTCAAAAGTTGAGCGCCGTGGTGGTGGCGATGGCCGGTGTGCACCAGATTTTCAGTTTTGACCCGGCCACCGGTGCTGTGAAGATCCTTGCGGGCAACGGGCTTGAAGGCTTGTTGGACGGCCCCGCCGATCAATCGTGGTTTGCGCAGTCTTCCGGCTTGGCGGAGGACGCCGAAGGCAACATTTGGGTGGCCGATTCTGAGACCTCGGCGCTGCGCAAGCTGGTGATTGCTGATGATCAGTCCGTCACTGTGGAAACTGCTGTGGGTAAGGGCTTGTTTGATTTTGGCTTCCGTGACGGCGCTGCCGCCGAAGCCCGCTTGCAGCACCCCTTGGGTGTTACTGTCCTGCCGGACGGTTCCGTGGCCATCGCTGACACCTACAACGGTGCAGTGCGCCGCTTCGACCCCAGCACTGGCACTGTTTCAACCTTGGCTCGTGGTCTTTCTGAACCATCTGACGTGATTGTGGACCACACGCACGTCGCCGGGGAGGAGCCGCTCCTGGTGGTGGTTGAAGCGAACAAGCACCAGCTGGTGTACGTGCCAATCCCCAAGGAAGCGCAGCAGGTTGACGAAGGCGCCTCCCAGACGCAACGGCCCAAGAGCCCTGTTGCGGCTGGTCCCTTTGATCTGACAGTTCGGTTTAAGGCACCTACTGGTCAGAAGCTGGATGACCGTTGGGGGGATCCCACTCAGTTGAAGATTTCTTCCACACCGCCTGAGCTTTTGGTCTCCGGCGGCGGAACGTCGGTAGGTCTCAAGCGCACCCTAGAACTGTCCGGTGATGTTCCTGAGGGTATCTTGCACATCACCGCGCGTGCCGCGGCCTGTGACGGCCCGGAAAACGAGGACGGGGAAATTCCGGACCACGCTGCGTGCCACCTATACCAGCAGGACTGGGGCATTCCGGTTCTTTTGCAGTCCGACGGCGACACTGAACTGGTGTTGGACCTGCGCGGAATGGACTAACTCGCCGCTAAAGCATCCGGTGGGAGCGGGCTAGCGAATGAGTGCCGCAGACTCGCTAGTACGTGACCACCGGGGTGACGGTGATCTTGTCGGCGCCAACGTTCAGTTCAGTGGTGAAGCTGAAGTCGTGGACCACCTTCAGGGTGGAGATTTCACCGGTGAACAGGTCCTGTTCGCGCGCTGTGAGCTGCGCTGTGCCCTTCAACGGCGCAACTACCCAATGTCCCTCAAACGGTTCGATGCTGACCTTGGGGTAGTCCTTGATGGCCCACTTGATGGTGCCGTCCTCTACCCGGTTGGTGCTCACGTGATAGAACGGGCAATTCGGTTGTAGCTGTTGTTGCTTGGTGGCCTCGGCTGCACAATCATCCAGGTACTTTTTGAGCTGGCCGCCAACAGCATTCCTCAGGGCTGTGTTGGCTTGGGTGGCAAGGTTGAGGCCGGGCAGTTCTTCACGAGCCGAAGTGACGGTGGCTCGTTGGGGTGCTGCTGTGAAGTATTCGGACGTGTAGCTGGCCTCATATTCGCCCGGGTAAAAAACTGCGAAGCTTGCTTTCCCATTGGGCGCGTTGACGGGTTTTCCGTTGAGCTCAACTTCAACGGAGTTCACCACGGAAACGTTCACGGTGGGCAGGGTAGAGGGCACTAGGCTCCACTTGTTAAAGAACAGCCACTGTGTGCCAGTCTTTTCCAGCAAGAATTCGGTTTTCAGGTGGCTGCCGTCAATGGTGTACTCCACCGGGACCATCATCTGGCCGCCGTCGCGCGGTTCAGGGGAACCGAGTTTGACGTCATCCACCCGTGAGCTGGCCGTCTTGAGTGCAGCACCATCCAGCATCGCCGCATTAGCTGCTGGCACGTTGGCGCGCAGCAGGCCTAGAGCTTTGGCACCGTCCCCATTGTGCAGGGCAGCCAAATATTCACGCACCGGCTCTTGCGGGCCGGCGGCACCGTTGTTCACCAGGGTGATTGTCACAATGGCCGCAGCGATCGCCAACAGTAGACCAGTCAGCCAACCGGCTGCGATCTTTATGAGGGCCTGACTCATCTGCATTGTCCCTACGTTACCGGCAGAGGGCCCCTGAGGGCCGTATAGCCCTAACGACGGCGACGCGAAGACGTCCCAAATACGCCTCGCAACAACTCACGGCCCAGCTGGGTGCCGAAGGAACGAACCATCGACTTCAGCCCACCACCGAGGGCGCCGCCCAAGGCGCCGACAACCTCGCCAACTGCTCCGCCGCCGTCGTTCCTTTGCTGGCGAGGCTCCGAAGGCAACGAAGGAGACGGCAGTGGTGGTGCTGGCAGCGGCGGGGCAGCGTCACCGGTGGGCGCAGCTGCCTGACCGGCGAGCTTTTCGAAAGCTGAAACGTTGTCAACAGCCGTGCCGTACTTGCTCAGCAGCGACGAACCAGCCACAGTGCTCTTGACCAGTTCATCCGTGCTGGGGCCCATCACAGATTCCGGCGCGCACAAACGTGTCAAAGCCACCGGGGTAGGTGCGCCCTTCTCATTCATCACGGTAATTACTGCCTCACCAATGCCGGCCGAGGTCAGTACCTCCTCAAGGTCGTAGTCACTGACCGGGAAGGTGGAAACTGTGGCTTTGAGTGCCTTGGCGTCCTCCGGGGTGAAAGCGCGCAGCGCGTGCTGAATGCGGTTAGCCAATTGACCCAAAACCTCGGACGGAACGTCCTTGGGGGTCTGGGTGACAAAGAAAATACCTACACCCTTAGAACGGATCAGGCGCACCGTGGTGGTGATGGCATCCAAGAACGCTTTGGAGGCGCCGTTGAACAGCAAGTGGGCCTCGTCAAGGAAGAACACCAATTTGGGTTTGTCCAGGTCGCCAGCCTCGGGAAGATCCTCAAAGAGGTCCGCGAGCAGCCACATCAAAAAGGTGGAGAACAACATGGGCTTGGTCTGCAGGGTGGGCAGTTCCAAACAGGTGACCACCCCGCGGCCGTCAGGTGCTGTACGCAGCAGCTCGGCGGTGTCGAACTCGGGCTCACCGAAGAACGGCCCCATCCCCTGGGCTTCAAGGTTGACCAGTTCACGCAGGATCACACCGGCCGTGGCCTTGGAAAGTCCGCCGAGCTGGGCGAGTTCGTCCTTGCCCTCATCCGAGGTCAGGTACTGAATGACGGCGCGCAGATCCTTGAGGTCAATAAGCTCAAGGTTCTTCTGGTCAGCGAAGTGGAAGATGAGCTGCAGGCTGGATTCTTGAGTGGCGTTCAGTTCCATCACACGCGACAGCAAGATGGGGCCAAATGAAGTAATGGTGGCGCGGACCGGGATGCCATTACCGTCCCCGCCGAGGGCCAAAAATTCCACCGGGAACGTTTTGCCGGACCAGTCCTGGCCTAGGCTGTCCGTGCGGGCTTTGAGCTTCTCGCTACCGGTGGCGGCAGTGGCCAAGCCGGAGAGGTCACCCTTGATGTCCGCGAGGAATACCGGAACGCCAGCTGTGGAAAGCTGCTCTGCCATCATGTGCAACGTGACTGTCTTGCCGGTACCCGTGGCTCCGGCGACGAGCCCGTGCCGGTTCATCATGGAAAGCGGCAAACGGACTGGGGCATCCTTGTGAAGTTCACCGTCAATGAGCGCAACACCGAGCTCAATGGTGGGTCCTTCAAGGGTGTAACCCTGCTGGATGGTGGCAAGCTTTTCTGCGGTGGTTTTCTCAGCCATGAGGTTAGCTTAGCGGTTAGCGCCAAGCACTTTAGTGAACGCCAAGTGTCCGACTGTTTCCGGGTCCGCATCCAGATCAAACTGAGCTGTGTAGCCGGTGGCAAGATAGAGGTTTTTGGCTTCAGGCTGCCGCGGTCCGGTGGTCAAATAAATATTGCTGTAACCGCTCTCTACAGCCAGTCTTTCCAGTTCGGCCAACACCAAGCGCCCCAAACCACGACGCCGGTGAGCTGAGGATGTCCAGATCCGTTTCAGTTCCGCCGTGGTTTCGTCATAACGGCGGAATGCGCCTCCGGCGATTGACTCGCCGGCCTCTTGGATGATCACCAGCGCCCCGTGCGGGGCGGCAAATTCTTCTGCCGGGTAGCGGTTGAGTTCCTCGAGCGCACCTTGGGGGCCGAACTTGTCTCCATAGCGGTTGGTGTATTCCACGGCGAGCTCTTCAAGCAGCGGCGCCACCCGAGGATCATGCATGGGAAGCGTCAAGATTTCTAGAGTTGATTCGCTGGTCTCAGTTGTCATGGTTCAGTTCTTTCCCGCTGCGGCTGGTTCTGAAGGTGCAGTTTGTGACGTTGTGGGGGTAACGCGAATCGCTTCGAGGATGTTCCGCGCAAGGGCATCGTTCTCCCTGAACGGTGCGGCGTTGGTGCTGGGACGGGCAAAGGCGCCGGCGCCCCACCCGGACGTTCCGGGACCTATGCCAAAAAGCGCGGCTTGGGTGTTTCCACCGGCACCTACCAGCTGGTGTTGGGCAGTCACTAACAACTTGCCGGTTGAGCGGATGCCGTCCGAGGTCAGCAGCTGTTGCTCAGTGCCTAAGCCGCTGCTGTGCAAGGAGGCTAGGACGGGGTTAAGGGAGCGGGCTAAGGATGTTGCCGGTAACCGTGCCTCAATCAGAGCGGTGGTGCTGATACGCACTCCGGATTGCCGTGAGCTTGCAATGAACGTCCCGTTGGTCTGGTCAACTGAAACTTCTAGGCTTGGGCCCAGAAATTCCAGCAGCCCGGCACGGTGTAGAGCCAACATTTGGCGTAGCCGGTGTGGGGGAGGCCCAGAGTCCACAAAGCTGAAGAAGCCGTGCCACCACCCATGGATGTGCTGTTGCGATGGTGCGTTCAGCCGTTCCACCGGAACCACCCGGCCCACTTCCATGTACACGTGTAAAAACGCCAAGAAGAGGGCTAGGGTCTCCGGATGATCAGGGCTATCCCGCTGTTGCAGATCCCGTTTAATGTACTGGGCTAGGGCTGTTTGAACATCCTGATGGTCAGCAAAGTACACACCCCTAAAGGGGTCATCCAGACGCTCCAAGTCCAGATGAAGTGCAGTTTCCGGCACGGCTGCTGCGATCAGTTCGGCGCGCTCGCGGGAATACCAATCCAGCCCGTTAAATTGCGCCTCAAAGGACTCCCATGCCATGGCCGCACGTTCGGGGCTGCCGGTCAACACCTCGCGATAGTAGAAGTAGCCGGCCTCTTTGGCGATCAGCGGCCAGAGGTGTTCACGGAAGTCCAACTCTTCGTGTTTTTCTAGCAGTTGGCCCACTGCGGCGGCGGAGAAAAATCGTAAGGGCCCGGGTGCTGCACCTTTAAGCTGGGCCGAAATTTTGGAGTGATACGGCACCCCACGCCGGGAACCGGCCCACAACTTTGGTTCCTTTCCCGACGGAAGGTAGCGCAGCTCGCCGTCGGACATTGTTTCAAAACGGCCGCCACGCCCTTCCATGAGCAGGACCAGAAGGTCCACAAACGCAAGCCCCATACCGGCGACGATCACGTCCTGGCCGGGGGCGATCGCTGAATAGTCGACGTCCGTGGTGTAGCTGGGTGCTGCGTGGAACCCGCCGTGCTGGGCAGCAAAAACGGAGAACCGTGCGGAGGCGGAATCTGGGCGGGAGTCAGTGTGCCCCAAAGCGGTGACCACAACATCGGCGTGCAGGGTTTCTCCGTTGGCCAGCAGAACGCTGTAACCGCCAGCTTCTGCAGGAATGTCGGCGGTGCCCCCTGCTTCAATGAGCTCTGCGCCAGTGACATCTCCACTAGTGATGGGGTATGAGTAGTAATGGAACAGAATTGCGCGTTTAAGGCAAAACCATCGGTATAGCGGTTGGCGCTAAGCGCGTGATCGTGGTCCTTGGCTGCGGGTGAAGTTGAAGTTGCTCGCGGAGGTCGATCTCTTCGGGCATGTGTCGTTCAGAAGTCGTCTGTACTCCGCTGGGGCATCAGTGATCGCTGGCTTTTGACGGATCAGGCGTTTGGGCCGAGGTGGCAGTAGAGCGTCGCGCGACTCCACCCGACCAGGCGTGCCGCATCTTCGGCGGTGCGTCCCTTCGCGCGGGCGTCCTTCGCGATCGCGAGCTTATCCGCGATCACCAAAGGGTCCGAGAGCGGACGGCCGAACCGGGTGCCCGATTGCCGGGCCGCGGCGATCCCGGCATTGACGCGTTCAACGATCAGCTCGCGCTCGTACTCGGCCAGGGAGGCCAGCAGGTTCAACATCATCCGACCGGTGGATGTCGCCGGGTCGATCCCGTCCGAGATGGAGCGCACGTTCACACCGCGTTCGCGCAACAGGTTCACGGTGTTCAGCACATCGATGAGCGACCGGCCGAGCCGGTCGACCCGCCAGACCACCACGTTGTCCCCGGCCTCGGCGTACTCGAGCAGCTTCTTCATCCCGGGCCGCTCGATCGCGGTCCTGCTGCCGGAGGTGACGTCGGCGAACACGTCGCGTTTCTGCACCCCGGCCTTGACCAGCGCGTCGAGCTGAAGCTGCGCATCCTGGCTCGAAGTACTCACACGCGTGTATCCCAAATGTCTCACGCCACCATTTTGACTCAGAAACCTCTTCGCGGCAATCGGATGAGACGCTTTACGGCGGGATGACTTTTCGAGACACTTGGCGCCCCGCCACCCGGGGCCGGCCGATTTTCGAAGGGGGACCCGCACCAATGTCTCAAAAAGCTTTAGTTTTTCAAGACGCCGCCAAGGGCTCGCTTGGCGGCGCCCTGTCATTGGTGGGTCCATCAGAAGCCGACAGCAGGGTCGGCGCTGGCCTTTTCGGGCCGACTCCCGGATCCCATGTTGATGGGTGGTTCTGCACAGCAAATGCGGCCATTTCTGGTGCCACAAGCAATCGATGGGGAAGGTGGCGTGGCGGACGCCGGTTCCCTGCAGTATGGGAAGGTGCCCTTGGCCTCGAAATGCCACATGCAGCAGAAGAACGACACCGCCCCAGATGAACAGTTCACCAACAAACAGCGCAGCCGCTCCATACGAGCGGAATCGCCACTAATATCGATTCTAGATATCGGTTCCCGATATGACTGGTATTGAACGAGGTGCAAATGCGTGAACTCACCCGTGCCGCCGTCCGGCTGCACATCCTGCACCATGCCGCCGAGGAAGAAATTCACGGCGCATGGATGTCAGAGGAACTCTCCAACCACGGATACTCGATTTCCCCGGGGACGTTGTATCCAACCCTGCACCGGATGGAAGAGCAGGGACTGCTCACCTCCCGCCAGGATGTCGTTGGCGGGCGTCCCCGTCGAATCTACCGAGCCACACCACAGGGCCTTGAAGCGCTGGCCGAAGGCCGCAAGGCCGTTGCCGAGCTAGCCGCCGAAGTGCTCCCTAACGCCGCAAAAGGACAGTGACAATGAGTAATCATCCAACCTTGGCGCGCCGGCTGGGGACTGCCGACGCGGTGGTCATCGGGCTGGGGTCGATGATCGGCGCGGGCGTCTTTGCGGCCTTCACCCCCGCCGCCGCGGCGGCGGGGTCGGGCCTTTTGGTGGGTCTCGTGGTGGCGGCGTTTGTCGCGTTCTGCAATGCCACATCCTCCGCCCAACTCGCAGCGGCCTATCCAACCTCGGGTGGAACCTACGTCTACGGGCGTGAACGCCTTGGCCCGTGGCCGGGGTACCTGGCCGGATGGGGCTTCATCATCGGCAAGACCGCCAGCGCCGCGGCGATGGCCATGACGTTTGCCGCCTACGCGGCCCCGGTCGGATGGGAACGACCGGTCGCCATCGCCGCCGTGATCGGCCTCGCGGCCGTGAATTACCACGGAGTCACCCGCACCGCACGGCTGACGCGAATCCTGGTGGTTGCCGTACTCGTTGCCCTGGCCGTTGGCGTGGCCGCCGCCTGGGGAGGCAGCGAACCCGCTCCGCCGAACATTCTTGGCGAAGGCCTCCTGGCCCACGGGTGGTACGGGATCATGCAATCGGCGGGACTGCTGTTCTTCGCGTTCGCCGGGTACGCGAGGATCGCGACGATGGGCGAAGAAGTCCGCAACCCCCAGCGAACCATCCCGCGTGCCATCGGAATCTCCCTGCTCATCACGATCATCGTTTACGCGATCATCGCCGTGACGCTGCTGGCAGCCCTCGGGCCCGAGGGAATCGCGGCCTCCACAACCCCCTTGGCCGATGTCGTGAGCTCGGGTGCTTGGGCGTGGGCGGCGCCGATCGTACGCGTGGGCGCCGCCGTGGCAGCGCTGGGCGCACTGCTCGCCTTGGTGGCCGGGTTGGGCCGCACCAGCCTGGCCATGGCCAGGGAACACGACCTGCCGCATTGGCTTGCCGCCGTCCACCCTCGCTACCAGGTCCCGCATCGGGCCGAGGTGATCCTGGCGGTCGTGATTTGCGCCGTGATCGCCGTGGCGGATCTGCGTGGAGCCATCGGATTCTCATCCTTCGGCGTCCTGGTCTACTACCTGGTGGCAAACATCGCGGCGTTCACCCAACCTGCCGCTGATCGCCGCTACCCCAAGGCGCTGCAAGCCATCGGCGCCCTGGCCTGCGTTGCCCTGGTCGCGACGCTGCCACCGGCCTCGGTCCTGACCGGAGTGGCCGTCTTTGCTGTCGGGATCCTGCTGCGTGTGCTCCGGTTACGCCAGCACGGGTAGCTTCCGGATACAGGAGAGGAATCCCTAGCTGAAGCAGCAAGTTGGCCGCCAGTCCGCGATAACAGTCCTCGACAAAGAGCGAGGAAATCCACACGCGTCGCCGGGACCCGAGAGCGTCTCCGATCCGGTCGCTACCGGACACCTGAACCGGGGGTGATTTCGTTTGGCGGTTTAGATGCGGTTAGTGTCCGGCTCCGAGTTTGCCCGCCATGCGTTCGCGCATGTTCAGGCTGGCCGCGTTCAGGCCCTCGATTTCGACGGTCTTGCCGTACTTCTCATATTTTGCGGTGATGGCATCCAAGGAGGCGATCGTGGAGGCGTCCCACAGGTGCGAGTTGTACATGTCGATGACGACGTGGTCGGGATCCTCAACGTAGTCGAACTGGGTGTAGAGGTCGTTGGACGAAGCGAAGAAGAGCTCCCCGTTGACCTCGTACTTGGCGATCTGTTCTCCGAAGTGTTCCTCGATGCGCCGTTCCACGGTGACCAGGTGGGCGACCCGGTTGGCGAAGAGGACCATGGCGGTGAGCACACCGACGCCGACGCCGATGGCCAGATTGTGGGTGGCGACGGTGAAGATGACCGTGACGAGCATGACGGTGGTTTCGCTCTTGGGCATCATGCGCAAGGTGGAGGGCTTGATGCTGTGCCAGTCGAAGGTGGCCACGGACACGAAGATCATCACGGCCACCAGTGCGGCCATCGGGATCAGGGCCACGATGTCGCCCAGGGCGACCACCAGGATCAGCAGGAACACCCCGGCCAGGAAGGTGGAGATGCGGGTGCGGGCGCCGGAGGCCTTGACGTTGATCATGGTCTGGCCGATCATCGCGCAGCCGCCCATGCCGCCGAAGAAACCGGTGATGATGTTCGCCGCGCCCTGGCCCCATGACTCACGGGTCTTGTTGGAACGGGTGTCGGTGACGTCATCGACCAGCTTGGCGGTCATCAGGGATTCCAGCAATCCGACGAAGGCCATGGCCAGCGCGTAGGGAAAGAGGATCTGCAAGGTCTCAAAGTTCAGCGGCACGTTCGGCAGGAACAGGGCCGGAAGGCTCTCGGGCATCTCCCCCTTGTCTCCCACGGTGGGGACGGCCAGGGATGCGATGACGGCGATCAACGTGAGGACGACGATGGCCACCAGCGGGGCAGGCACGGCGGTGGTGATCTTGGGCAGGCCGAAGACGATCAGCAGGCCCAGAATGGTGAGCGGGTAGACCAGCCAGGGGACGCCGAGCAATTCGGGGACCTGGGACATGAAGATCAGGATCGCCAGGGCGTTGACGAATCCGACCATGACCTGGCGGGGAATGAACCGCATCAGCTTGGCCACACCCAGCACCGCGAGGATGACCTGGAATACGCCCGCCATGATCACGGCGGCAACGAAGTAGTCCACGCCGTGGCTTTTCACCAGGGGTGCGATGACCAGGGCGATGGCTCCGGTGGCCGCGGAAATCATGGCCGGGCGTCCGCCGAGGAAAGCGATGGACACGGCCATGGTGAAGGACGCAAAAAGTCCGATGCGCGGATCGACCCCGGCGATGATGGAGAAGGCGATGGCCTCGGGGATCAGGGCCAGGGCCACGACCAATCCGGCGAGGACCTCAACCTTGAGCAGGCGTGGGGATTTGAGGGTGCGCAGAACGGATTGCCGTTCCTCCGGAGACAGGACCGGGTGGCCCGTTGTGGTCTGAATGGCCATTGAATGGCTCCGTTCGAAAGAAGGTGTGAGCGCCAAGGCGCTCGGTTACATAGAATCAATGGGTCTGTGCGCCATCGCGTTGTGCAAAGCATGGCCGCGACTAGGAATGGCCGCGGCAGCGCACCAAGTGATTCCAACTCTAACTTAACGTAAGGGTAGAGTTGGTATTTGAGGGAGAAGGAGAACCCCCATGAACGAGACCCAGCCCCCCACCAAAACTGAACAGACCATGCATATCGGGGACCTGGCCGAGGCCACGGGCCTGTCCCAGCGCACCATCCGCCACTACGACGAGGTGGGCCTGCTGCCGGCGACCACGCGCAGCGAAGGGGGCTTTCGGATCTACACCGAATCCGACCTGCAGCGCATGCTGGTGATCCGCTCCATGAAACCGTTGGGATTCACCCTGGAGGAAATGGGCGAACTCCTGGACACCGTGGACACCCTCGCCGTTGAACCGGAGAATCAGGCCGCACGGGACCTGCTCGGGCAGTACCTGCAACGGGCGAATGAGAAGCGTGACAAGCTCGCCCTGAACCTTGAACGCGCTGACGCGTTCATTCACGACCTCCGAAGCAAATAGTCCAAGATCGCATTCGAGAGAGGGCTGCTGAGGTCATATCGGCGCCTCGCTGACATCACTGGCAGACTACCGAAAATGATGGCTTGCAAGGCGGATCGGGAGATTTGCCGCACAGATGAGTCAGCTTCCGGAGGCGGCCGGGCTTCGCAAGGGTCGTAGCCCTTGGAGCGTGGGCGCGGTGAACGCGTAGCGGCCCAGCATGTTGATGTGGGCATCGGCCAGCGGGGACAACCTCGTGATGTCCTCTTCCGGGATTTATTGCCCGTTTTCGCGCAGTGCCGTGATGGCGGCATCGGTGTACTTGGTGTTCCAGAGCACGACGGCGTTAAGCACCAGCCCCAGCGCGCCGAGCTGGTCTTCCTGGCCCTCGCGGTAACGCTGGTAGATTTGCCCGCGCCTACCGTGGAAAATTGCCCGGGCCAGACGATGACGCGACTCCTGCACCGTGAGCTGGGAGTTGATGGCCCGCCGGTAGGTCTCATCGGTCGGGTCGATCAGGGACAACAAATGAAGGGTCTTGGCGATGCGCCCATATTCGATGAGCGCTGCCCCCAGCGGCGCCGGGGACCCGTTCTCACGGGTCAGCATGCGCAGCAGATCGTACGCGCGCACCGATCCGGTAGCCAGGGAAGCGGCCACACGGGTCATGTCCTCCCAGTGCGTGGTGATTTTTTCCAGGTTGATCCTGTGCCGCGCAACCTCATTGAGTGCCCCATAGTCGGCGGCCGCCTCGCCACGGAACGTTGCGCGCCACAGGCGCTGGTCGGTGAGGTCCGCGATGCGTGGGGAGAACCTGTAGCCGAGCAGGGTGAAGATCCCAAAGACCATGTCCGAGTAGGATGCCGTATCGGAGGCGACGATTTCGGGCTTGGGCCCGCCGTCGAGGTTGAGCATCGTGTCCAGCACATACAGCGAGTCGCGGGCCGTTCCCGGGACCACGACGGCGCCGATGCCGGCGACCTGGTCGTTGACGGCGTTGAACCATGTCAGGCCCCGTCCGTGTCCGAAGTATTTCGGGTTCGGGGCCGCGTTGATCGTGCGCACCGGGACCACGAACCGTAGCCCGTCCACAGAGGCCAGCAGTCCGCCGCCCCATGAACGGGCTACCGGAATGTTCGACTGGGCGTCGATCAGGAGCGCGTTGGCGGCGGTGTGGGTCTCGGCGCGGATGTAGTTTGCGTCCACATGCCCCAAGCGTTCACGTGTCAGCGCGGGTTGTCCGTCGGCCACGACAGGGGTCAGTCCGACATTGCAGGCCTGGGAGATGAGCACGGCAGCCACCGACAGCGGTAGGTCACGCATTCGGGGACCCGACCCGGAAAGGTGAGTGTAGGGGTCAAGGAATCCGGTCCAGGAATGCACTTCAAGCAGGATCTCGGGAAGATCCACCTTCGGAAGCATCTCTGCAATTTGTGCCCGTAGCCTGGTCAGCGATTCGGGGATTTCCAGGGCATCGAGCCGCGCTACAGATAGTTTGGCTCTCCCCTCGCCGTCATCGACCAAACGGACGCTCGAGTCCGGGCCAGCCTTTTCTACGGCTTCGACTAAGCCGCGCCACGCGGCGTCCAACACGTCGATCTTCGCCCGCAGGTGCTCGTCCACCGGGGTGTCCAGGCTCAATGACCGCAAGGCCGGTTCCCGTGCCGCATCCCACGCGGGGCCCGCGAGCAGTTGTGCGCGCGGATCACACCATCGGGTTGAAGTTGTTGCAAACACGTCGCGTCGGCGCAGGTTCGCTCGCAATTGTTCCAGGACGCACACCACCCACGCGTCGCGGTCAACTTCGGTTCCATCGCTTCGCCCGAACACGGCTGCATGCCAGGATGGCGGCACCAGCGCCGCGTCAATTTCTTCGCGGCGTACCTTGCGTCGCCCGTGCAGCCCATCGATCCCAGCCAAGGCAGTCACGACACGTTCCCCGGACGGTGTGGCGCCCCAGGGAATCGTGGTTCCCAGCAGCTTCAGGAATGGGGCAACGGTGCGGAAGCGTCGAGACATTTGCTCGCGCATCGCGCCCTCAGCGCCAGTTCCGTCAGGGACGAGCTCGCCGATTTTCGCAACGGCATCAACAATCCGGTCACGGGTAGTGATCTTCTCCAACGCAGCCCATGCGGCAGTGACGTCGAGGCTCTCACCCGCATCTTCAAGCACGCGCAGCAGCTCGGCTCCGACCCGGGCCAAGACGCTGGAAGCCTTCTCGAGCTCGGGCATCTTCGCCAATCGGTCCGCGGTCGCAGCACGACGGGAGGGGCCCATCACCTTTGTCGCCATGAGCAGGTCAAAAAGATCCAGCGCGTCATCGACTGCGGACGCTTCCAACGCCGCAAGCGTTGCCACCAATGTCGCCGTGCGGCGTGGCTCGGCAAGCCTGCTTAGCGTCTGGGCCTTGGACCCCAGACCGTAGCGGGCCAAGGAACGCACCCGTGCCGGGGGCACCATCGACAAGTCAGCCGCCCCGGTCCCGAACGAACGGACCATAGCCGTCCGCTGCAAAGACTTTTCCAGTTCGGGACCCGACACCCGCGTCGGCCCGGTACGCAACAATTCTAGGCGGCTTGCCCGATCGCCCCGATCAGCTCCCAGCAAGCTCCGTAGCACCACCGGCAACCGTGGATCGGCGCTCTGAGCCGCAGCAGCAAGCTGCGCGTGCAAACGGCCCGTCGCTTGGTCGCGGGTCGCGGCCACGATCCGTGCCAATACACTCACGCCGGGCAATAGAATCTTCTCCCGGCGCAACCAGGCAACCGCGTGTCCGAACAACATGGTGAGCCCCTCACCATGGGTCCAGGACCGAGAAAAGACGAAAGCCGTCAACGCTTCGGTTAAGGGAGCATCAAGGTCCCGGTACCCGTAGACGGCACGGATCTCGCGTGCATGCGTGTTGGCTGTCTCCACGCGTTCGGTGTATCGCTTGACCACCGAGGGATCCGCGATCCCGAGCTGCGCCGCAACGTAATCGACCACAGACCATGGCACATCGAGCGGGTCAGCAAGCAGCGCCCCCAAGAACCGGGCCGTTCCGATCTGTAAAGCAAAACCTAGCCGGCTGTGCTGACCTCTGCGTCTGCGGATCAACTCCTGATCGGTGTCGTCAAGATAAAAGAACCGCTCCAGATCGTCCTGCGAGGGCTCTCCCACGAACCGCCCGAACGCGGCAACCTGCGCATCACTCAAGAATTCAACCGGCACACCCTACAGACTACCGACAGCCACGAAGCCAAGGGCTAAACGCGCAATCCTGTTCCATTACTACTCAAACCCCCACCTCGAGCTGGTCCTTCATGACCGGCGGCAGGGTGCTGGTCTTGGCAGCGAAGTAGCGTTCGATCCGGGTTGGCCGGTCCTCGATAAGCAGGCCTGCCGCGGCCAGAACGTCGATCGTGGAGATGACGTTGCCGGAGTATTGGCGCAGTTGGAGGACGTCGGTGGCGCGGATCTTCGCGGTCGGGCTGAGCCGGAAGCCCTGCAGCAGCCGCAGCGATCGGGTCACGTCGTTGCGTTGCCGCTTGCTCCAGCCGGCCCTCGCGGCGTGTTCACGGACGATGGCGGCGCAGTAGCGGGTCAGGTCTCTGTCTTCGAGGCGGGCACGCGCTGCGAGGGCCGCGGGATCGGGCGCCATATCGAACAACGGCATCTGCACGCCGTAGTCGGCAGCCGAACCCGTGCCGGGCGGGTTGTTCTTGTCCCGCCGCTTCCATGGGGCGCGTTGTTCCGGGCTCAGCGGCGGTGCGCCCCGGCGTGCGGAGGTCATGTTGGCGAAGAAGAGCTGGTGCCCGGCCTTATTCGCGCCGGCCAGGTCCAGGCCATGTCCGGGCTCCTGGAGCATTCGGGCCTGTTCCAGACACAGCCGGCAGGCCCGCCGCTCCCCGATACGGGCCGCGCGCCCGCAAAAGTCGCAGATTCCTTCCGGGTTGTGGGAGCGCCACCAACGACACTGCCAGCACGTCCAGTTGTAGCGGCGGTAGACACCCCACGCCAGACAGCCCTTGCACGAGCCTGGGTATTGCGGGCTGCCGGGATGGCAGCTGGCGCACATGCCTTGGCTGAAGTAGCCCGCGTTGGTGCCGCACTTGGAACACGGGGGCGGGATGAACGGGCCGCCGGGAAGGCAGTCATAGCAATAGTCCACCCGAGGGTGGGCCCACGCGACACGGTTGATCTGGCAGTGGGGGCACATCGATGGCGGCCGCAGCGCCGCCGTCGGGCCCGGGGCGGGACTCACAATAGCCCTGCCTATAGGGGCGGCTCGGACCGTGGCCTGCCGAATCTCGGCGTGACGACCGGCGATACCCCGTCATTGCCGGCGCCGTGGCTCTGGTCATCGCCGTTGACGGTCTCGGTCGCGCGTGGACGACGTGCAGCGATTTTCTCCGGCTCGGGACTCATCAGGTCCGTCGGCGTGCACTTCAACACTGAGCAGAGCACGTCGAGCTCCTCGAGTCTCATCGTCGCCGGTGTCCCGGCCCACCATGAGGACATCTTCCCGGCGCTGATCTCCAGCCCGGCATCGGCGAGCATCCGGCGCATCTGCGCCGATTTCCAGACCCCGCGTTCGGCGGCTCTGATCCGCAGGTTCCACAGCACGGCCTCATCCTTCCTTTTGTGTGGTCGCGAAGCGGGACTCGACCCGCTCATTGGCGTTCTTCCAGGCCAGTTCGACGTGCTCGCTGCGCACGTGGATGTAACCCGAGGTAGTCGCGAGCCACTGATGCCCCAGCAGCTCCTGAAGCGCCTTGATGTCCATCCCGGCCCCGTACAGCGAGGAAGCGCAGTAATGCCGCAGAACGTGGGGAGTCATCCGACCCGACCATGCCGGCAACCACTGCTCGACCTGCAACCCCAAGCTGCGCCGCAGCGCGTTGCCACCGACCCGGCCGCATCGCCCCAGCTCGCGGTCGAACCGCTCCGAGGGAAGCAAAGGCGCATCGGGATCAGCCCAGTCCTCGCCGTACTGGTGTCGGACCTCGCCCAGCCACCAGTCGATCAGCTCTGCCGCGCCATTGATCGCGGGCACCAGACGCGGCTTCGGGCCGCGGCCCTGTGCTCCCTTGCCGAACCGGACATGGAGCTTGCCGAACCCGCCCAGGTCCGGGCGCCAGTCACGGATGTCGAGCATCACGGTCTCGTTGATCCGCAACCCGAGCCGACGCCACAGCGAGGCAGCGAAGTAATCCCGCGCGGCGGGCAGATACTTGCGGGCCTGCGGGATCGAGTGCCGCCAACACGTAAAGAACGCGTCGATCTCGGCATCCGACGGCGGCACTCTGACGTTGCCCAGCGCCGCCCCGGACTGGCGGTTGAACTCATCGATGGGCTGCTCGACCAGCACCCCGGCCACCCGATGGATCCGGCCCTGATAACGGCTGATCATGAACTCGTAAAACAACGCCAGTGTCCCTGCCTTGCCAGCCCTGGTGCTCACACTGCGACCCAGCCTGCGCTGCTCGGCCAGGAACCGGTCGGCGTCCTGACAGGTCGCCGCCCACAGCGGGCCCGTCACCGACCGGGCGAACTCAATAATCGTCGCCCGGGTATTGCGGATATGCGAGTCGCTCAAACCAGCCGCTGCCATCGCCAACGCGTACTGGTCAACGATCTCCTGCTCGAAATCCTCGGCCGCCTGCACACTCCAGAACGCCGGATCCATGGCGCCGCCACCGGGCAACGCCACCAGCACCATCAGCGACCAACTTCAGAAGGAGCGAGCATGCGTCGACATTACGCCCAAACCGTCACTCTCGTCGATGGTTCGTCGATTCGGGCCCCAAGGGGCTCCGAACCGACATCACCTGCTCAAACGCGAATCCCGGCCGCAGAACAGGCCAACGAACCTGAGCGAATAGAGATACCCGCGGCCCCCTTGATGGACCCCGTGGCCGCGGAGCTGCCCACGACAGGAGATGCACTGTGAGCGCACCGAACCGCAAAGGCATGGGCCTGGGGGACGCGATCCTGATCTGGCTGGCTATCGGATTCATCGTCATCGTCGGCGGCGGCGCGTACGCCGCCGTGCACATCGGGTCATGGATGGCCGGCCTGCCGACACCGCCAAGGCACCCGATTGACCTGATCGCCGGCCTCGTGAAAGGCAAAGTCATCTGGCCGGTCCAGTCGACCATCGTTGTGGCAGTGATCGTGGGTTTGATCCTGGCGCTGGCTATCGTCGTGTTCTGGGCGTGGAGGAAGGGTGCCTCCAAGCGCGCCCGCGTCGACAAAGCAGCCCGATACCTCGGCCGCGGCAAGCACCTGACCGCGTTCTCGGCGAAGGGCGCACAGGCCACCGCCGACCGCCTGGGCGTCACCGGCAACCCCGGCATCGTCGTGGGCAAGGTTGTCTCCACCGGGCAGACGTTCATCCAGTCCTGGGAAGACCTCAGCCTCGACATCTGGGGACCCCGAACCGGTAAGTCCACCTCCCGGGTCATCCCTGCGATCCTCGACGCACCTGGTGCGGTCGTCTCGACCTCGAACAAGCGCGACGTCGTTGACGGGACCCGCGGCGTCCGCGTGGCCACCGCACCGGTGTGGGTCTTTGACCCACAGAAGATCGCCCAGGAAGAACCGGACTGGTGGTGGAACCCGCTCTCCTACGTCACCGACGAAGAGAAGGCCTACAAGCTCACCCAGCACTTCTCCGTCGGCTCCCGGGTCCCCGGCTCCAAGCCGGACGCCTACTTCGACCCCAAAGCCGAAGACATCCTCTCCTCCTACTTCCTCGCCGCCGCCCTCGGCGGCCTGCCGATCACGCAGGTCTACTTTTGGGTCACCGAGCAGGTCAACCGGGAACCGATCAACATCCTCAAAGCACACGACTACGAGCTGCAGTACCGGGGGCTGGAGTCCACGCTGGAGTTGGCGGACAAGCAGCGCGACGGCATCTTCGGCACCGCCGAGAAGATGATCCAGTGCCTCAAGAGCCGCAACACGCTCCGCTGGGTCGCCCCCACCGGAGGGGCCACGGTCGCCACCGACGCGCGGCGGCAGTTCAACCCTCACGCCTTCGCCGCGTCCCAGGAAACGATCTACATCCTCTCCAAGGAAGGAGCCGGCTCGGCCGCCCCGCTCACCACCGCGCTGACCGTCGCCATCGCCGAGGCCATGGAAGAACGGGCAGAGCGCAGCGGCGGACGCCTGCCCAAGCCGGCCCTGTTCGCGCTCGATGAGCTGGCCAACGTCGTCCGCTGGGCGGCCCTTCCGGACCAGTTCAGCCACTACGGCTCCAAGGGCCTGATCGTCATGGGGATCCTGCAATCCTGGTCCCAGGGCGTCGAACTCTGGGGCGAGGCAAACATGCGGAAAATCTGGTCGGCCGCCAACGTCAAGGTCTACGGCGGGGGAGTGGCCGAGGAAGGCTTCCTCCGCGCCCTCTCGGACCTGATCGGGGACTACAGCTACACCAACGTCTCCATCAGCTCCGGCAAAACCGGGTCCAGCCGCTCCCGCCAGGAAGGCAAAGAACGCATCTTCGACGTCTCCAACCTCGCAGAGCTCGACCGCGGCCGCGCCGTGGTCCTCGCCTCCGGCGCCCCCGCGACGCTGGTGCGCACCATGCCCTGGTTCACCGGCAAGCACAAAGACGCTGTCGAGGCGTCAATCCGGCGCTACAGCCCCCGCCCGGAGGAGGCAGGGACCCTTCTGGCGGCAACGGCTCCCGCCGCCAACCCTTGGGTCACCGGGTAGGAAGCGAGCGATCATGGCCGACGATTTCGGACTATTCGACACCGACACCCCAACCCAAAGCTCGGGCGCAGCATTAGAGGGAGCCGCGGAAGAAACGCCCGAGCTCGTGTATGGGTCTGCCGAAGAGTTCCTGCACGAGCAGCTGCTGCCGACCTATGTCCGGGCCGTCACCGGTAAGTCCGCGAAGTGGTGTATCGAGTGGTACTTCCACCCCGAAGCAGTCTCCCGGGTCGCGGCCCTGTGGCGGTCGTGGGAGCACCTGCGCCTCGACCCGGCCACCGGGATGAGTGTGTGGTGGCGGGACCACGCGGACCACCACATGGGCGTGCTCCTGGACCCGCGCGGCCCGTTCTACAACTGCGACATGCAAGAACACCGCGACCCCGAACATCTGGAACCAAGCAAGGCACCCCCGGGCTGGTTTCCGGACGTCCGTGTGAAGCAGTTTTGAGTTGCAACGCCAGCGTTCCTGTGATGCCTAAGTCCTCAGCGGCGACGGCTTTTGCTGCGTTCGCCAGGACGGGAATCGTTACTGCCTCGACCGTTCACCGAGGACGGCGGAGCCGTCCTCGGCCCGCTGTTCCTTGGACTCATGATTGCCGTCTCCGGCCCGGAGCTAGTCGAGCGGAGTGCCGGGCGGAGCCGGAAACGGCGGTGGGTCGTGTCAGGGTCGCGGGGTGCCGGACCTTTCATGGCCGGGTACCGGGGCACCCTCGGTTGAGTGGGTTTTGCGCTGGGTAACACGCCAGAGACGGCGGGGCAGGTCCCCTTCCTCGAAGGGGATGATTTCTGGTGCCGAGTATCCCTGGCTGAGGCGGCCGACGAGGTCCTGGTCGAAGAAGTGGACGATGAATCCGCCGTGCTCGGTCATGTTGTCGCCGCGGTCCACGCCGGTGCCGGCGTGGGGGTCCCCGGTATAGCGGACGGTGTAGATGTGCCAGCCGCCGGGGCGCAGCACGCGGCGGACCTCGGCGGCGAGGGCGGTGAGCTGGTCAGTGGTCAGGGCCATATTGAAGAGCATGTGGCTGAAGACGGCGTCCACGGAATCGTCCGGCAGGGGTAACGGGTCGCGCACGTCGTGGGCCGCCGTGGTCAGCTTTCCTGACCGCCCT
The DNA here is from genome assembly GCF_050490295.1 of Pseudarthrobacter sp. J1763. Classification (NCBI taxonomy): domain Bacteria; kingdom Bacillati; phylum Actinomycetota; class Actinomycetes; order Micrococcales; family Micrococcaceae; genus Pseudarthrobacter; species Pseudarthrobacter sp. J1763. The sequence continues at coordinate 26,332 of NZ_JBNPEN010000013.1, forward strand.
GCGGTGGTGGCCGCGTCGGATAATTCGGTCAGGCCTTCGGGGGCGTAGTCCAGCGCGGTCATGGTAATCCCTGCCCGCAGGAACGCGAGGGTGTCCCGGCCCTGGCCCGCGCCGAGTTCGAGAACATCCCTGACGCCTTCGCGTTCAAAGAGTTCCAGTGCTGCCAGTGCCGGCCCGCTGGGGGCCGGGCCGTACATGGTGGGGTTTGATTCGAAGGTGGTGCGCCAATGCCGGCGCTGGTCATCCAGCACGCGGGGGTCGGTATTTGTCATCGGGGCTCTCCTGGTTCGGTATTCGTCCGGGCGGATTTCAACATGGGCAGTTGCTCGGGGAGGATGTGCGGGTCGCTGCCTGCCGCGGCCCGCCCGTCCGGGGTGAGGAGCACCGGCAAGCTGGTGAAGCCGAGCTCGGCCAGCCGCGCGGCGGCGCCGGCGTCACGTGTTACATCGTGCATCAGCACAGAGTGGCCCAAGGTGCTCAGCCAGCGCCGGACGGCGCCGCACTTGCCGCATCCTGTCCGGCAAAAAACCTCCACAGCCGCGTTCACCGAGCGCCTCCGACGGATGCCGACAGGCGGCGAAGGGCTTCGATGGCCGGCGCGACCGAATCGGTGGCCAGACAGTAATAGATGTAGGTGCCCCGCCGCTCCCCACGGACGAGACCGCGGTCACGGAGGACACGCAGGTGGTGCGAGACAGCCGGCTGCCGAAGGCCGGTGGCGTCGACGATGGTGCCCACGGGCACGCACACCGACTCCAGTGCGGCGAGGATCCGCAGTCGGACGGGATCCCCGAGCGCCTGTGTCAGCGCCGCGAGCTGCCGGGCCTCGTCGACACCGGGCATAGGAGACAGGTCAGGCTGGTCCTGGAGTGTGTCCGCCTCCGAAACGGCGGGGTAAGTGATCATGACCTTATCAACACATCTAGATTCATAGATATTCCGGCAAGGAGCAGGTGTCCCGCGCGCATGTCTACTTACCCTCGGGTGAGGAGTTCGGATAGTGGCGTCGAGTTTCCTCGACGCTCTTGCCGGGGCCGGAGAAGAGCCATATGGCAGCCGGACTCAGCCAACCGGGTGGTGATCGGTGCCGCGCATACGTATTGCGACCAGGATCCCTGATGCTCCGGTGAGTACGGCGACGACTGCGACGGCTGTCGGGATGCCGTAGGCGTCCGCGAGGATGCCGGCGAGCAGTGCTCCGACGGCGAATCCGCCGTCGCGCCAGAGCCGGTAGATCCCCACCGAGCGTGCCCGCCAGACAGGGTGGGCGACGTCGCCGATGGCGGCCAACAGGGTGGGGTAGACCATGGCGGTGCCGGCGCCGAGCAGGACCGCGGCGGCCAGCCAGATCCCGAAGTCCTGGCCGAGGGCGACCATTCCCAATGCCACTGCCTGGATGAGCATGCCGCCGACGATCAGACGCTTACGGCCATACCTGTCAGAGAGTGCACCGGTGACGAGTTGCCCTGCACCCCAGACGGCGGGGTACACGGCCGCCAGAATGCCGATCTTCTCGATGTTCAGTCCTGCGGCGGCGAACAGCACGGGAAACAGGCCCCAAGCCAGACCGTCGTTGAGGTTGTTCACCATGCCGGCCTGGCTGACCGAGGAGAGCGACTTGTCCCGGAAGCTGGTCAGGGTGAAGATCTCCCGGTTGCTCAGTTCCCCGTGGGCGCCGGAGTGGGCGGAGACATGGTTGGCCGCCTCCAGACGGGCGTGGCCCCGGGTTTCGTTCACAGCGAAGACCGAGAGTCCGAGGCCTAGGGCGATGTAGGCGGCGCCGAGCAGGAACGGTCCGGGCCGCAGACCGTAGGTGGCGGCGATGTAGCCGGTGGCCAGGGCTGTGGCGGCCACGCCGAGGTAGCCGGCGGCCTCGTTCAGGCCCATGGCCAGGCCGCGACGCGACGGGCCGACGAGGTCCATTTTCATCACGACGGTGGTGGACCACGTCAGGCCCTGGCTGATGCCCAGGATCACGTTGGCGGCGACGATCCAGCCCCAGGAAGGTCCGAAGATCAGCAGAAGCGGCACGGGCAAGGCGATGAGCCAGCCGGTGATCAGGACGGGTTTGCGGCCGTAGCGGTCAGAGAGGGTCCCTGCGAAGTAGTTGGTGGCGGCCTTGGCCACGCCGAAGGCCAGGATGTAGGTCAGGGCGGATGTGTAGAGGTCGAGGTGGAAGACCTGCCCGGCCAGCAGGGGCAGGACGGTCCGCTCCTGGCCGAGGGTGCCCCCGACCAGGGCGTTGACGGCGACCAGGAGCATGAACTGGGCCAGGTTCTGCCGCAGGCCCAAGGTGATTGCGTCGCGGGTGGCGGGTTTGTGGGTGGCGGGGGTGTGGTTGTTCATTTGGCGGCGATGCTCAATCCGCGCCTGGAGGCTTCGCTGCGTACGTGTCGCAGATCGCGTTCCGGGTCCATGACGGGGGCTCGGCCCTCACCAAGGTCCAGGAGGTGGGTGGACTTGCCTAGTCCCTCGTCTACGGCGGGGATCAGATTCAAGGGGCCCATGACTCTCAGTCCTTCCACGCCGGAGGTGAATTCCGGCGGCAGAGTGGTATTCCAGATAAACATGGAATAGTATTTGTTCCAGTATTACATGGATCTTTGGAGGAGCAAGTGGGCGACAAGGTCAGGAAATCGGAACTCTTCGAAGAGTTCGCCAGGGTGGGCAAGGCCATGGGCAACGGCAAGCGCTTGGAGCTGCTGGACCTGCTCACCCAGGGAGAGCGCAGCGTGGAAACCCTCGCCGCGGCCGCCGGACTGGGGCTTAGCACGGCCTCGGCCCACCTGCAGGCCCTGCGCCAGGCGGGACTGGTCACCACCCGGCGGGACGGCAACCGGATCCACTACGACCTCGCCGGCCCGGACATCCTCCGGCTCTACAGCCTGCTCCGTTCCGTCGCGCAGGAGCACGTGGCGGACGTCGAAGCCAAACGCGTCGCCTACCTGGGGCTGGATGGCGCGCGGGTCGAAGAGGAGGAAGTCGCCCGTGAAGACCTGCTCGTGCGTGCGGGCGCGGGAACCGTGACCGTCCTGGACGTGCGCCCCGACGAGGAGTATCACGCCGCCCACATCCCCGGAGCCCTCTCCATCCCGCTCGAGGAGCTCCGCGACAGGCTCTCCGAGTTGCCCGGGGACCGGGAGATCGTCGCCTACTGCCGCGGCGCCTATTGCGTCCTGGCCTACGAGGCGGTAGACCTGCTGCGCTCCACCGGCCGGAGGGCCAGACGGCTGAACGAGGGAATGCTCGAATGGCGCCTCGGCGGCCTGCCCGTGGAAGCGGCCGCTTAGACACATCACTGCCCTGCCGCCACGATGAAGGCACAATCGTCGTTCACAGGGACCCGGTACCAAGAAGACTCATCACAATGATGGAGGTCTTCACATGATGTATGGATGGAACGGCGGCTGGGGAGTCTGGGGTGGGCGCTGATGGCACTGATGATGCTGATCTTCTGGGGCGGCGTTGTTACCGTTGTGATCCTGCTGCTCCGGCGCAGCCGGGGTTCGGAACCACCGTGGCCCTCGGGCCCCTACGCCCCGGCCCACGACGAGGCTGAACGAATCCTCAACGAACGATTCGCCCGGGGGAAAATCGACGAAACTGAATTCACCGCGCGCCGGACAGCCCTCAGGCGCAATGATGACACCGCGTTCCCGAAGCCAGCTGCTGATCGGGATCCTCGCCACACTGGCCCTCACGGCCCTTTCTCTCGCCGCCGTCGCGGTCCTGGCCGTCCCGCGTGCGGGCGTCGGCTCTACCAACAATGACGGCTGCGCGGTTCCCGGCCTGGCCGGAAGCGTCGTCAACGTTGCCGCGACCGACATGGGCGGTCCCATGATGGGCCGCCCCGAAACTGCCGTCTGCTTGCGGGCGTCAATGTCGCGGGGCGGAGACTTCGCGAAGGGACTAGGTGACGGTGAGTTGGGTGTACATGCCGGCTGCGTAGTGGCCGGGGAGGTTGCAAACGAGCTCATAGCGCCCTGGCGGCAACGTGACGGTGACCCAGCCTGACGCGCCGGGAAGGATTCCTTGCCCGGCGCCGTCGGCGCAGGTGTTGGAAGCTTCCCCGAGACTGCCCGCCTCATCGATTTTGGCGTCCGCGCCGATCGGGCGGGTGCCGGGTATCTGGCTCTCGGGAAGGGGAAGGATGACGAGTTCGTGGCTGATGGTGCCGGCGTTGGTGACCAGGAAGGACACCGGGCCGTGCGCCACAGTGTTTCGGTCTGCCGTCATTCGCATGGCGCCGCCCATCATGCCGTTGCGCGGGCGCAACATGGGTCCGCCCATGTTGGTCAGTGAAACGGAGACGACCGGTCCAGGAAGATTCGGTGCCACGCACCGGGTCCGGGACAGAAAACCGGCGCCCCCGGGGTTCACAACACCTCCCACGACGCCGACCGCCACGAGGGACAGTGCGGTCAGAAGAATCACGGATGTGATTGCGAGGATGATCTGCGCGCGGCGGCTCAACGAGTTCAATCCTGGCGCCTGAGCGCCGTGCGCCGGGCAGTGAACTCCTGCTCGTCGATTTCCCCGCGGGCGAAGCGCTCAGTAAGGATTCGCTCGGCGTCGTGGTGCGGCGGCCGCTGTGCGCCCGGTCCCTCACCGGGATGGGGACGCCGGAGCAGGAGCACAACGACAGTGACTACTCCGCCCCAGAAAATCAGCATCAACACGGCCATGGCTACCCACGCGCCGATACCCCAGCCATTCCCGTCCCACCCATACATCATGATCAGACCTCCTCTGACGAAACTACGTCGGTCCCGCTTCCCGGAACAGTGCCCAAAGGCCCGGCGGGTGTATACAGTCTGCTTCAGGGGGCCGGCGGCAGCCGGCCATGCTCCGAGCGCACGCGGACACAAAAGTCAGGCAGCGGGCCTGTTTCGCGTCCCGTGGGCCTCCGGCCCGGAGGGCGGCCGGGTCTCAGGCAGTTTGGAGCTCTTTCAGCGCGGCCCGGAGCCGGTCGTCGGCTTCGCCGGCGACCAGGGCGACGGCAGGGGCGTCACTGAGCTTGACCATTGTCTGCGGGTCGATCGTTTGGATGATGGTCGCGTCGGCGTCGCGGCCGCGCCGGATGACGACGTTGCAGGGAAGGAGCAGTCCCATGTCCGGTTCCGCGGTGAGAGCGCGCTGGGCCAGGGCGGGGTTGCAGACGCCCAGGATGAGGTAGTCGCCCAGGGCCTGTCCGCTTTCCTCCCCGAGCTTGGCCTCAAAGGTTGAGCGGACATCGATTTCGGAGAGGACCCCGAAGCCCTGGCCCAGGAGCGCCTCCCTGGTCCGGCGCACCGCTTCCTCGTACGGCAGGGCGACGGTGATGGTGTGTGCGTAGCTCATAGCTAGTCTCCTTCGTTGGGTTTTACTGTGAGTTAATGACGCCGTCTCGCGGTGTCAGCGGGATTCGATGAGGCCCATCATGCCGCTGTCCTCGTGGTCGAGGATATGGCAGTGGTAGACGGTCTTGCCGGTGAAATCATCGAACGCGATCCGGACGCGTACGCTGCTGCGGGCCGGGACGTTGACCACATCCTGCCACTCGGGGTCGGCCACGGGACCCCCGGCCGTTTCGATGATCTGCATGGGCCATACGTGCAGATGGAAGGGGTGGTCCATTGGGCTCGTGTTAGTCAGCAACCACTCCTCGACGGACCCGGCCGGGACGGTGGTGTCAATCCGGGCAGGGTCGAACGGTTTGCCGTTAAAGGTGAAGCTCATTCCCGACCCCATGCCCATTCCCATCGCGAAGGTCAGTTCCCGCCGTGCCGTGACCGTTGCTGACCGCAGGTCCCGGGGTGCAGGCTGGGCCGGGAGCGGCTCCGCGGACGGGGCCGGTTCGCCGCTGACGGCATAGGTGGCCAGGACGGTCCCGTTACTGTCTGCCTGGGCCCGCTGGCCTCCGGTACCGGAGCCCATCATGGATCCTGCGGTTCCCCTGTCCACCGGCAGGGTGCGCAGCACCGCCGAGCCGGGGGCTGCGGTGACGAGGAGGTCGGCCCGGTTGCCTGGAGCCAGCAACACCTCCTCAACGTCCCGGGGGTTCTGATAGCGGCCGGAGTCGAGTCCAAGCAGCTGAAGGCGCTGGCCGTCCATGCGCAGTTTCAGGTACCGGGCGGTGCAGGCGTTGATGATCCTCCACCGCTCGCGTTCTGCCGGTTTGGCTGATAGTTGCGGGTTTAGCTGGCCGTTGACCAGAACCAGGCTGCCTTCCCGGCCCATCATTTTCTCCATCGCCGACACGGCAGCGACGCTTCCGTCGCTGTTCAGCGATATGTCCGAGATGACCATGACCCGGTCCCGTGAGACCGGGACAGGGTGCGGGTCCTCGACGATGATGGCACCGTACAGTCCGCCAAAGACCTGGTCAGCGACCATGCCATGGTGGTGGGGGTGGTACCAGTACACGCCCGGAGGATGGTCCGCGGGAAGCCGGTATTCATACTCGAAGGACGTCCCGGGATCAACGGATAGGAGCACGTTATCGCTGTTGCCCTGCGGGGAGACGTGCAGGCCGTGGACGTGCACGTTGGTCGGATCCCGCAGGCCGTTCTCCAAGGTCACGTTCACCCGATCACCGGGCCGCAGGAACATCGTCGGGCCGGGCACCGACCCGTTGTAGGTCAACACGGTGGCATTCGTACCGGCGATCCTTGCTTGACCCTGTGACGCTCTCAGGCGCACCTGCAGCGTCCCGTTGCTGCTGCGGAGGACCTCGGGTTCACTGAGGTCCTGGCCGCCGGACGGCTGGTACCCGGCTCCGGGGCCCCACAACAGGCCTGCCGCGCCCGTCAGCGCGGCTGCGGTTCCGGCGCCCCCGAGCATGAGGGCAGTGCGGCGGCGGACAGACCGCATCAGCTATCGCCCTTGAGGATCCTGAGCCGCTCGTGGTATTCCTCCGCTGTCAGCTCGCCCCTGGCAAAGCGTTCATCCAGGATCTCCCGGGGCGTGTCTCCACGGTCCGCAGGCCCGGTGCCTCTGGCGTCCGGGGAGCCTGTGGGGGAGCCGCGGCGCCTGCCGGCCGAGAAGAACCATATTCCCGCGCCGGCGAGCAGCAGGAACCCGACGATCAGCAGCAGCCAGAACATCCAGGCCCAACCCATGCCCGATCCGTATCCACCCATCATTACCCGTCTCCTTTTCCCGCGAAACCGGTGCTGCCCGGCCTGCAGTGATATCTATGAGGCTACACCCAAATACCCGTGGGGGTATATGGCGGGTCGCGGCCGCGCGTTTGACGCTCGGGGCTTCAGCCGAGAATTCAGCTCTCGGCGCCCGTGACGGGGAGGACACAGCATGGTCCGGACGGCGAATCGGGCGTGTAGCGCGGCCGCCACCGCGGCACCGGGGTGGCATGTCACCGCGGCCGCGCGTCCGGCGGCGTTATGGTGGGACCATGGGAGTCGAACCGGCGGTAATGAAGCGAATGTCGAGAATGCGTCCTCAGGCTCCGGTCAGCGTGCCCCGGGAGGTGGAGGGCGAACCGGATCTGGTAGCGGTGGACACCACTTGGGGTGAGCTGCAGCCACTGCAGTGCGCACCCGGGGTGGTCACCCTCGGCGAGCTCGAACTCCTCGAGCAGATCAGCGTCGGCGCCGTCTTGATCGACTGCCGCGTACCTGACTCCAGGGCTGGGGTTACGATTCCAGGCGCGGTGAACATCCCGCACGACCGGATCATTGGATTCAGCGATCAACTCGAGCCTTCGAGGCTGAGCATTTTCTTCTGTAACGGCCCGCAATGCCCGCAGTCACCGACGGCCATCCGGGCGCTGCTGGAAACCGGGTATCCGGCATCCGGACTGGCCTACTACCGGGGAGGACTGCACGACTGGGTCACCCTGGCCATGCCCACGGAACAGATCGCCTGACCCCCGCGCTCTTCCATGCCCCGGGGTCTGGGGCGAAGCCCCCCCCGGATCAGAAGCTGCCGCTTCCGCTGCCGCTTCCGCTGCCGCCGGAGTCGCCGTCCCGGACTGCGTCGCCGCCGTGCAGGATCGAATCGATCAGAATCCCGCCCAGCACGGCCCCGCCGAGGCCCCCGCCGAACCCTCGGCTCCCGAACATGCCCCCGCCGTAGCCGCGGTTGTCCAGACCGCCGAAACCTTGCACATCAGAGTGGGCGAGCTCTGCCGCCCGGGATGCCAGAGCTCCGGCCTGCTGCGCGTGGGTCAGGGAAGATCCAGGATTCATCTGCTGGAGGGAGAGCGCGGTATCCAGGGTGCGTTGCGCTTCGGCCAGGCGCATCCTGGCTCCGGTTCCCACGCCGCCGCGCCGTGCGGCAATGTAGTCCGAGGCGACCGAGATCCGGGCCTGTGCGTGCATGATGGCCTGCTGGAGAGCCTCCCCGGCCCGCCGCGCCTGATCCTGCTGGTTCCGCACCCCGGAGAGGGCCTGATCCAGTCCCTGGCGCGCCGCTTCCATGCGCTGCAACGCGGCGATCGGGTCGATCCTGCCTGACTGCAGCTGCTGTTGCACCTGGTTCAGGACCGCCTCGACGCCCGCGACGGGGCCCGCGAGGTCGGTGTGCTGCCCGGCCGCCATGGTGGCCTTGGCCTGGGCGAGGTCCTGGGCGGCGTCCTCTACCGCGCGGTCGAGATTAGTCCGGGCGGAGTCAAGGTCCTGCCGGACCTTGCCGATGGCGTCAACCAGCACGTTGGTCTGATGCAGGCTTTCTTCGCCCGCACGGACAGCGACGGCGGCGGCGCCCGGATCGGCCTCGGAGAGCTTCTGCTGTGCAGTCTGCGTTGCGGTGTCCAGAAATTTCAGCCGCTCCCGGGCCTGGGCGATGTTGTCCGAGACCGGACCCACCGCCGCATCGGAGTACCGTAGGCACAGCTCGGCCATGTGGCGCTCCGCATCCGCTATCTTGGCCGCCGCCTTGGCTTGTCCGGACCGGAGCAGCTCGAGTGCCTGCGGTGCGTTCTTTTCGAGTTCGCGCAGGGAGTCGAAGGAGACTTTCTGTTCGGCCAGAACCTGGCGGGCCGCCTCGCAACGATTGATGATCTCAATATACGATGCCCGCTGTTGCTCCTCGGTGCCCGGGATCGGATCTTCCAGCTTCTGCTGTAGTTTGAAGGACTCACTCAGATCCGATCTGGCATCGGCGAGGGCCCTCACAAAGGGCGCAACGGAATCGTCCCCGAACTGGGCTTGTACGAATCCTGCTTCCTGCTCGTTGGAGCGCACTGCGTCATCGGCTGCTATCAGCAGCGATGCAGCCCGTTTCTTCAGCTCCGGAAGGCTCAATGCCACTGGCTGATTGTTCCGGCGGTCGTCGCGTGTATTTACCCCCGGTTCTTCCGGCTGGGTCGCCTGGCCGGTAAGCACCGACAACCGGTCCCGGTATTCCTGCGTGCCCAGCTCGCCGCCGGCGTATCGCTGATCAAGGATGCGGCGTGCGTTGCTCCTGCCCGCGGCGGCGTTACGGTGCTGCCCCGGGTGTAGTCCCCTTCCTCGTCGGCGGGCGCTACCGGACAATGCCCGGGCCGCGAGAGCCGACAGTAGAACGACGACCGCGACCGGAAGTAACCAGAACAACCAGGACACGTCTATACCGGACCCGTACCCACCACCCATCATGGGGTGACTCCTTCCACCGGCCCTGCTCCGCAACCGTCTGCATCAAGACTACGCCAACATACCCCCGGGGGTGTATCGCCGGACCCTCGCCCCGGACGGCGCCCTCATCGGGTCCGCGCGCATACATGACTGCTGCGCCCGGCCATGCCGCCGCTCCCAGAGCGGGTTCCCCCCGGCGCTCTATCCAGGCCCGGGGCGAGAGCAATACTCTGGGTATCCCCGCATCCAGAGCGCGCCCAAGACATTAGTGGTCCCGCAGCAGCCGCGGGCCGGGACGCGGAGCCGCCTGACCTGGCCCGGCCCGTCCCGTCAGACGCACCAGCAACGGCTTGGGCCATCCTGGCACGGTCCGGGACATCCCTCGGGTTCCCGAGGTGAGGGTCAGTGGCTCGGAGGCTGATCCGGAGGTAGAACGTCACAGTTCGCCGCCACGGCCGGGGGTTAGCGGCCACGGCCGGTGGATCCCGCGGCGTTTGGCGGTGCTCTCGGCCGGGAAGGGACGACTGCGGCGGTGGTTTCGGTCTGCGTCAGCGGTCGGTTTCGCGTGTTCCATGACTGTCCATCGAGCGGGTCAGATGCGCCTAGCCGTCGGTTCCCCCGGTGCAGGGCGCGCCGGGTTCCGGGGCTTTCGGTGATTGGGCGTAGGCGCCGATGAAGGCGGGGATGCGCGGGTCTCCGGCATCCTGGACTGCCAGCTGGGCGCCCCAGGCGGTGGCGGTGATGGGGCTGGTTTGGTTCTTGTCCGGGCTGAGCAGGAGGTAGGGCTTGTCTTTGGCCAGAGTGGTGAGTCTGGTGATCTCGGATGCCGGCAGGCCGGGGTTGTAGGTGATCCATACGGCGCCGTGTTCCAGGGAATGGACGGCGCGTTCTTCGTTGACCGGTTCGGTGTAGATGCCGCAGTTCGTCCAGACGGGGGAGTGGTCTCCTCCGACGCCGGGTTCCTGGGGGTAGGCGACGGCGTTCTGGACGTGGTTGCGGGACAGGCCGGCGAAGGTCTGGATCCCGTCGATGGGTTTTTTGGCCGCTTCGGCGGCGGCGTTTCGTTGCTGGATGGAACCGGCAACAACGAAGGCGACGGCGGTGATGATGGCGGCCAGGACCAGGCCGAAGCCGCCGTAGACGAGGATGTTGAACCGGCGCCTTTTGGCCTGTTGCCGGCCGCGGAGTGCAGCGACGATGGCTTGATGTTCGGAGGGGCGTTTGCTGGTGTTGTTCATGCGGGGATTCCTTTGCCGGGCACTTCAGTGTCCTGCTTCTGGACGGGTGCGGGTGGGACGGCGGAGCGGGGACGGGTCCTGAGCCGCTGGAAGAGGGCCATTCCGGCGAGGAAGAGCAGGCCGGAGACCCAGGTGTTGACCCGCAGGCCCAGGATCAGGTTGGCGGGGTCCGAGCGCATCAGTTCGAAGACGAAGCGCCCGGCGGTGTAGAGCACGATGTAGAGGGCGAACACTGACCCAGCGCCGAGTGTGTACTTGCGGTCCAGGAACATCAGCAGCGATGCTGCGGCCAGACACCAGAGCGATTCGTAGAGGAAGGTGGGCTGGAAGTAGCCGAGGACCACCGGGGTTCCGTCGGGGCCGGTCAGGGCCTGGCCGGTGGCCTGGTTCATGGCGTGGATCTGGAGTTTCCAGGGCAGGTCCGTGGGTTCGCCGTAGAGTTCGTTGTTGAACCAGTTGCCCCAGCGGCCCAGGGCCTGGGCCAGGAGCAGCCCGGGGGCGGCCGCGTCGGCGAACGCGGCGAAGGGGACCCCGGCGCGGTGGGCGCCGATGCCGGCGCCGATAAGTCCGAGGGCGACGGCTCCCCAGATCCCGAGGCCGCCCTCCCAGATCCGCAGCGCCCCCCAAGGGTCTTTGCCGGGTGAGAAATAGAGCTGGTTGTCGGTGATGACGTGGTAGAGCCTGCCGCCGACGATGCCGAAGGGCACCGCCCAGGCCACGATGTCCAGGGTCTGGGCGGTTGTGCCGCCCCGGGACCGGAGGCGGCGGGCGGTGAGCCAGACGCCGAGGACGATGCCGGCCAGGATGGCGAGGGCGTAGAAGCGTATGGTGAGCGGCCCGAGCTGGAAGGCGCTGACGGCCGGGGAGGGGAAGAACAGTTCTGCCGCGACAGGGGTGTTCATGGTCGGTGTCCCTTATTTGATGTAGGAGAAGACGCCCATCATGCCGCGTTCGGCATGGTAGGCGTTGTGGCAGTGGGTGAGCCACTGGCCCGGGTTGTCGGCGTCGAAGATCACTGTGACGGTTTGTTTGGCGCGGACGATGACGGTGTCTTTGCGGGCGCCCCCGGCGCCTATCTGGAATGTGTGTCCGTGCAGGTGCATGGGGTGCCACATGTCGGTGTCGTTGATGAATTTCACTTCGACGCGTTCGCCGGCCTTGATGTCGAAGGTGTTCTCGAACGGCTTGGTCATGTCGAAGCGGTGGCCGTTGATGCCCCAGTCGTATTTGGCCATCCCGCCGGTGAGGTGCACTTCGTGGGTACGGTCCGGGGTCTTGTCCTTGAGGTTGACGGCGGGGTCGGCTTTGAGCTGGCCGCCGTCCACGACGATCCCGTCCAGGGTGTCGGGCAGGGTCGCGGGGAGGGATTGTTTGCCGGTGCCGGTGCTGATGAAGCCCAGTGCCTGCCCGGTTTTACCTTCGGGCAGCGCCATGACGGGGGTGAAGCCGTCTTTGACGGTGAGGAGGGCGTCGATGCGTTCGCCCATTCCGAGTACGACGGCGTCCACGTCCTGGTGTTGGACGGGGAATCCGTCGGTGTGGGTGATGGTGAGTTTCTGGCCGGGGATGCCGACGCGGTAGGCGGTGTCTCCGGCGGCGTTGATGATCCGCAGCCGGATGACCTGACCCGTCTTGGCGGCCAGGATCTCGGCCTGGTCCGGGGCTTTTGAGTTGAACAGGTGGTACGGGTAACTGACGTCGCCGGCGTCGCCGCCGAGGAAGTCGCTGCGGGAACCCATCAGCATATGCTTCATTCCCGTGCCCATCGAGCCGCCTGAGGGGGAGGGGGAGGAACCCATGTCCATGCCGGACATGGACATCCCGGCAGAGAGTTCTTTCAGGACGTCGTCCGGGGTCCCGGTGATGCCGTCCATCCAGTCATCCAGGACGATGACCCAGTCCCGGTCGTAGATGAGTTTCTCCGCCGGGTCCTCAATGATCAGCGCCCCGTAGAGGGCGCGTTCGCGCTGCATTTCAACGTGGGAGTGGTACCAATAAGTGCCGGGATGGGCGAGGCGGAAATCATACGTGAATTTGGCACCGGCGGCGATTGGGTCCTGGGTGACGTCCGGAACGCCGTCCTGATCGTTCCGCAGGGCCAGGCCGTGCCAGTGGATGCTAGTTACGTCCTTCAGATTATTGGCCAGTGATACCTGGAGCCGGTCCCCGGCCTTGGCCCGGAGCGTCGGCGCGGTCAGAGCGCCGTTGTAGCCCCATGTGGTGACTGGCTTCCCTGCGACAGTTGCCTGGACGGATGCGGCGGTCAGGTTCTGGGCAACGGTTTTTCCGCTGAATACCCGGCGGGCTTCGTAGTCGGCGACGAGCGCGTCGGTTGGCAGGATCCTCTCCGGGAGGCCTGTGGCGCCCTGCGTGTTGGTGCACGCGGCGAGGGCCGCCGCTGCGGCCGTTGCTACTGACAGGCCCAGAAAGCGGCGCCGGCCGAGGTGGTGATCGGTGTGGTTGTTCATGTGAAGTCCTTCGCGGTGGGGCCTGTGACGGGCCGAGGTGTTAGATGGGTGTGAGAAAGGTCCCGGAGAGGTTCTGGAGCTGATAGATCCACTGCACCCAGAGTCCGCTGACCATGAGCACGCCCAGGATGATCAGCATGGAGGCTCCGGCGATGTTGATGACCCGGATGTGCCGGCGGACGAAGGCCAGCGCGGTGCTGACCCAGTTCAGACCCAAGGCGGTCAGGGCGAACGGGATGCCCAGGCCCAGGCAGTAGGCGAAGGCCAGCAGCGCTCCGCGGCCGGCGCTGGCGGTGGTGACGCTCAGGGACAGGACAGCGCTCAGCGTCGGACCCATACAGGGGGTCCAGCCGAGTCCGAAGACGATGCCCAGCAGGGGCGCCCCCGCCAGGCCTGTCCTGCGGCCGAGGGTGAGCTTGCGGGTCTGCTGAAGCCAGGGGATGAGGCCGAGCAGGGACGCGCCCATCAGGATCACGACAACGCCCAGGCCGCGCATCAGGACATCCTGGAAGCGCAGCAGCCAGGACCCGATCGCGCCGAAGGCGGCCCCGTAGAGGGTGAACACGGCGGCGAAGCCGAGCACGAAGAGTCCGACCCCGGCCAGAACGCGGCGGCGGTTATGCGGCTGGGTCGGGTCGGTCAGCCCGGACACGTACCCGAGGTAGCCCGGTACCAGGGGCAGGATGCAGGGTGAAAGGAACGACACCAGGCCTGCCGCCATGGCCAGGGGGATGGCGATGATCAGGGCCCCGGAGGTCACCGTGGATGCGAAGAAGCCGCCGATGTCCATCGGTTCAGTCCGCGTCTGAGGGCCGGAACGTGGCCCCGCCGTCGGTGGACACCACCAGCCCGGTGGAGGTGGCGGCCCAGAGCCAGGGGTTCCGGTCCGTGCCTTCCGTGGCGGCGACGGCCTGGACCTCGCCGGGGATTTTACCGGTCTGTTTCCAGGTGGAGCCGGCGTCCGAGGAGTAGTACACGGTCCCGTCGGGTGCGGCGCCGACGGCTTCCCTGGCGCTGGCAAAGGCGGCGTACTGGATCACCGGGGCGGCCTTGTCCAGCGCCCAGGTCGCGCCGCCGTCGGTCGAACGCTGCACACCGTCCCGGGTGGTGGCAAGGACGGTGTCGCTGTAGGGATTCCCCGCAAGGGCTGCCGGGGTAAAGCCTGCGGCGACGGATTTCCAAGTGGCGCCGTCGGTGCTGGTGCGCAGGGTCCCGTCGAAAGCCACAATCCCGGACTTGGTGGCGGCGAGGGCATGGAAGTCGGATTCGTTCTGCCGGGAGAGCTGTTCCCAGGTTTTGCCGCCGTCGCTGGTCCTGATCAAACCCAGCGGGCTTGGCAACGACGAGTCCTTGCCCGGGTGTCCCGAGGCGTAGAACACGCCTTGGTCCCTGGCGGCGGTGAAGCCCATCAGGTCGTTGGCGGGGCCAATTTTGACGGCCGGTTTCTTGGACACGTCAAAGAGGCCCTCGTGGGTGGCCAGAAGCACCTGACCGGTTGCGCCGTTAACGCTGAGGCCATGGATGTGGGCGCCCGGCAGGCCGGCCGCCGCGTCGTTTGTCGACGGGGAGGCCGGGGCAGAGGCCGGGGTAGAGGAGGCCGGTGTGCAGGCCGAGAGGGCCAGGAGCAGACCGGCCGCGGCGGTGGCCGTGGTCGTGGTGGGGAAGGGCATGGGTGACTCCAGGTTGAGGGAGGGGAATGGTTCCGCGGCACCGGTCCCCGCCCGGGGGCCGGTGCCGCGGGAATGCCGGCTAGAGGGCAGCCAGCAGGTTCTTCATTTCCTGGATTTCCGCTGCCTGGGATGTGGCGATGCTTTTACTCAGGGCGACCGTATCGGCGCTTTTACCGGTCGCTTCCTCGGTCTTGGCCATCGTCACTGCCCCCTGATGGTGGGCGATCATCTGGCTCAGGTAGAGCTTGGCCGCTTCGGTGCCCTGCGCAGCATCCAGTTTCGCCATGTCGTCGCTGCTCATCGTTCCGGATGTCATCCCGGACATGTCGCCGCCGGCCATCTGGGCGGGCTCGTTCCACCGCTTGAGCCAGCCCGTCATCTTCTCCATTTCGGGTGCCTGCGCGGCCTTGATCTTGGTTGCGAGAGCGGTGATCCGGGCATCCATGCCCTGTTTCTTGAGCATCATGTCGCTCATCTCCACGGCCTGGGCGTGGTGCGGGATCATGCCTTGGGTGAACATGGTGTCCGCCGCGTTGTGGTCCGAGGCGGCCGGGGCTGCGCTTGAGGACATCCCCATCCCGTTTTGGCCCGTGCCCGGCATGGAGCTGGCGGGTGTATTTCCGGAGGTTCCCGCGCAGCCCGCGAGGGCTATGACGGAGGCAAGGCCAAGGACAGAGATGGTCAGAGTTTTCTTCATGGAGTTCAGGTCCTTTAAATCATCAAATCGGCTTTATTGCACGACTGCGGACAACACGCCCATGACCGGCCTGAACGGCCGGCAGGTTCGTATCGGGTAAGCGGGGTGCGCCGGGCAGAACACGGCGCAGCCTGGCCGTTTACGTCCGGCTGATGGAAAGTTGGCCCGGAGAAGGACTTCGCGGAATGAACTCGTACCCGACTGCGGGGCCACCGGTGATGGGGCCGCCACCGTATGTCAGGGCCGTGGTGCCCGGTGGCGGAGCTGCCAGTGTCGTGGTACCGGGAGAAGGGACGCAGATCCCGCCCATGGTGGACATCACCGTGCACCCGCCGGTATCGGCGCATGATGGTGCTGGTGCGTGCGGGATACCCGGGGCTGTGGAGATGCCCCGGAGGTTGGTGCTGTCGGCGACGTCGCCGGGGTGCTCAGGCGCCGGCATGGCATGCGATGCCCCGGTTTCATGACCGGTGGCCGCCGCCGGCATGGCGTGCGTGCCGGTCATGATGTGCATGCCCAAAATGCCGGCGACGATCGCCAGCAATCCCGCAAGAAGGGCACTCCGGAGGAGAAGCGCCGTGGCGCGCCGGGCTGAGATGGCGGTCATGGTGTTCCTCCTTCCATGCGGTCTGGTTGCCTTCAAGATTACCGGCCCGGGACAGGCCCGGGCCGCCGCCGGGTTCAGCGGACCTGGGCGGGATTGAGTTGCAGCCGTCGCAGCAGCTGCGCGTTCAGGGCGACGACAATGGTGGAGACGGACATCAGGACCGCTCCCGCGGCAGGGGAGAGTACGACTCCCGCGAAGGCCAGCACGCCGGCGGCCAGCGGGACGGAGATGATGTTGTAGCCGGTGGCCCAGATGAGGTTCTGCCACATTTTCCGGTAGCTGGCCCGGGAAAGGTCCAGCATCGACAGGACGGCCCGGGGGTCGTTGCTGGCAAGGACGACGCCGGCGGATTCCATCGCGACGTCGGTGCCGGCGCCGATCGCGATGCCGACTTCGGCCCGGGCCAGCGCAGGGGAGTCGTTGACGCCGTCCCCGACCATGGCGACCTTGAGCCCGCGGGCCTGGAGTTCGGCGACTTTCTTGTCCTTATCGGCCGGGAGGACTTCGGCGAACACCTCATCGATGTTGAGTTCTTCGGCGACAGCGCGGGCGACCTGTTGGGCGTCGCCGGTGATCATGGCAACCTTGATGCCGCGGCCCTGCAGGGCCTTGACGGCTTGCCGGGATTCGGCGCGGACGGCGTCCTCGAGGATCACGGCCCCGAGAATCCTTTGCCCGTCAATGATGTGCAGCACGGCCGCGCCGCGGTCGATCCACGCCTTGGTGGTGGCGGCCAGTGCGGGCGGTTCTTCCGTTTCGAGGTCCCGGAGCAGGGCCGGGCCGCCGACCTGGATGGTTCTGCCGTCGACCGTGGCGCGGACGCCGCGGCCGGTCATGGACGAAAATCCGGAAGCCGCTGGAATCTTCAGGTCCTGTTCTTGTGCGGCCCGGACGATGGCCCGTGCCACCGGGTGCTCGCTGTCTGCTTCAACGGCTGCGGCCAGCGCCAGGAGAGTGTTCCGCTCCACGCCCTCGGCGGTCGCGACGTCCCTGAGGGCGGGTTCGCCCTTGGTGAGCGTCCCGGTCTTGTCGAAGAGGACGACGTCAACGGTCCGCATCCGTTCCAGTGCCATCCGGTTCTTGATCAGGACCCCGGCCCGGGCGGCCTGCTCGGTGGAAATCGCAATGACCAGCGGGATGGCCAGGCCCAGGGCATGCGGGCAGGCGATCACGAGCACGGTGACGGTGCGCGTGACGGCGTCGGGAACGCTGCCCAGCAGGGACCAGACGATGAACGTGATGACGCCGGCGCCGGCGGCGAAATAAAACAGGAACGCTGCCGCGCGGTCGGCCAAGGCCTGGGCCTTGGACGACGAGGCTTGCGCCTCGGCCACCAGCCGCTGGATCCCGGCCAGGGCGGTGTCATCCCCGACGGCGGTGACCCGGACGCGGACCGTGTTGTCCGTGGCCACGGTCCCGGCGACGACCTTGTCCCCGGGTGAGCGGAGGACGGTCCTGGATTCGCCGGTGATCATCGACTCGTCGAACTCGGCCTGGCCGTCGACCACCACGCCGTCGGCGGGCATCCTGGCTCCGGAGCGGACCAGGACGGTGTCACCTGCCACGAGTTCGCTGACTTTGACGGTTTCCGTGCCCGCGGCGGTGATCCGGTCCGCTTCGTCCGGCAGCAGGGCGGCGAGGGCGTCGAGAGCGCCCCGCGCTGAGCCGAGGGCACGCATCTCGATCCAGTGCCCCAGCAGCATGATCGCCACCAACAGGGCCAGCTCCCACCAGAAGTCGAGGTCAAAACCGCCGATCCCAAGGCTCGTGACCCAGGAGGCGATGAAGGCGACGCTGATGGCCATGGCGATCAGCAGCATCATCGCCGGTTTCCTGCTCTTCAGTTCATCCAGGCCGCCCTTGAGGAAAGGCTGCCCGCCATAGAAGAAGATCACGGTTCCCAGCACCGGCGGGATCCAGACCGAGCCGGGGAAAACCGGGGGCATGTAGCCGAGCAGATCCGCGAACATCGGGCTGAAGTAAACCACCGGCACAGACAGGGCCAGCGTGACCCAGAACCTCTTCTTGAACATTGCAACGCTATGTCCGGCATGCTGGCCATGGTTATGCACCATGTGCTCGTCGTCCATGCCATGGCCATGGCCGGCGTGGGCGTCAGGTGCATGCGCGACCGCGGACCCGCCGTGCGGAGCGCCTGGCGCGTCCTGCCGGGCGGAAGGTCCGTTGTGGTGGTCTTGGTCCATTGCTGTGCTCCTTAGGAATTTTGCCGGTTCCGGCGGCCCCGGGGCCTGCCCGCGACGGGTGCGCCGCCGGGGTTACGGGCTGGGCGTGAAGCTGTATCCGGCGCCGGTCACGGCGTCCCTAACCGCGTCTGCGCTGGCGGTCCCGGCTACCGCCAGGCGGGATGTTCCCCCGGCGACGGACTCGACGGCCGCCGGTTCCACCCCATCCACGGAGGCGACCGCCCTTTCGACGGTCTGGACGCAGTGCCCGCAGGTGAGTCCCTCAAGCGAGTAAACGGAGACGTCTGCCGCTGGCGGCGTCGTTGTCCGGGCCCCGGTCGAGCAGCAGCCGCAGCCGGACTCCTCCGGCGCTTCGAGAGGAAGTCCGGTCCTGGTGTCTGTTCCGCACATGTCAGCCTGGTCCTTTTTCGAGAAGGAGTAATGGGGTGCTGGGGTTGGAGGGCCGTGACGGCCCGGCGAATGCCGCGAAGCCTGGACAAAACGACTTTACTGACAACACGCCAAACATACCCCTAGGGGGTATGTTTGACAAGCAGGGTCGGGTGTGATGTTCCCCTTATGCGATGCGCCGACACAGGGCGGCGGGTGAAATCACAGCGACGGTTTCGGTACCGGTCCGCGTTCCGCATGGCGTCTCACCGATGAATGCCCGCTAGTTTCCGCCGCCCATGCCCGGCATTGAGTGGTCCATGGTCTGCGCGTCGAACCACGCATGCAGGGCGGTGACGAGGGCGGCATCGCTGGAAGCGAAGGTGATCTTTGCACCGGTGGGTAGCTGCTCGTAGTGGCTCTGCATCCGGGACGCGCCGGCTTGCAGTTCCCGCAGGCCGGGCATGGCGGTGCCGTGGATGTTCGCTGGATCGCTGTAGTTTCCCTGCGCGAACTGGTCGGCTTCCTTGCTTAGATGCTGCTGGATCAGGGTGATGTTGTGCTGGTCGCCGGAGCTGTTGGCGACGATCTGTTCGACCCCTCCGGTCGTGGTTTTCGTGAAGGTGTGCGTGGTGGCGTTCAAGTCGAACGGCATGACCTGGGCGGCGTGGGCAACCATCGTCTGCGCCTCTCCGTTGGCGGCCTGATGCCCGGTGGCCATGGCGTAGCCGATGCCACCGGCCGCCAGGATCAACGCGGCGGCGCCCGCGAGCCACCAGCGGCGCCGCTGCTTGCGAGGTGGGCGACTGGCGTCAGTGCTGGTCAAGTTGTTCATCTGCGGCTTTCACGAGGAGGGTCAGGGCGTCTACTACGGTTTGGCGGCGGCCGGCCGGGATGGCCTCCAGCAGGCTGGAGAAGCGTGCAGCGCGGGCGGTGGACAGCTCACCAGCGGCGTGGCGTCCAGCGTCGGTCAATTCCAGCCACACCAGGCGTCCGTCACCATCGCGCTTGCGGCGCTGCACCCAGCCGCGGGCTGTTAACTGGTCGACCAGGCGGCTGACCGTACTCTTGGTCAGTCGTAGCCGCCCCGCGAGCTCGACCTGAGTGAGTGGACCGTCACGGTCCAACTCGGTCACCGCATGGGCCTCGGAAACAGATAGGGGTTGGCCGCAGGGGGTTTGGTCCGGTTGATACAACCCGAACGCGCGCACGAAAGCAATGATCCGCGCCTGCAGCACGACCGCGTCCGACTCGCTATCTTCTTGCATGGTTGCACCATACAACCAACTCGTTCGATGATACAACCATCTACCCGGCGTAGCTATCGAATCAATCAGCCACCATCAATTGACGGGCCGGGTGGCGACGGACGGTGTATCTGATCCGGTGGCCTTTCTCGGCCGCAGCGGTGCCGAAGCCAATGAGCAGGTGGGATTTTGCCGGTTCCGGAGTCGCCGATGGGAGCGCAGCGCTGCATCAACCTGGACGGGCCGGGTGTGAGGGGGCGGCGATGGAGTAACGTCGTATGGCCGGGAGTTGTCCGGCAGTTCAGGACTAACCCCGGACGGAGGCGGCGTGATCGATCATCAGGACCCCGAGGCGGCGTCCCGTCCGGAGGCCTTAGCGCGTGCCAAGGGCGGCCCTCTGTGGAAAAGCGTTAGTTCCGAGCTCCTTGAAGACGTCCTCGCCGGGAAGTTCGCGACGCAATTTCCCGGGGAACTGGAACTGGCGCGACGGTATGGCGTCAGCCGGGGCACGATCCGGGCGGCCCTGAAGCCGCTGCGCGATGCCGGGCACATCACTGCCCATCCTGGGAAGAAGCCGACGGTGGTCGCCGGAAAGAGCACAGCCTTCGGGCCGATCTACAGCGTGTTGGCGTCGATCCGGGAGTCGGGGATGGAGCACAGCAGCGTGGTGTTGGAACAGCACTTGGTCACCGCCCCGGCTGTGGCGGCCAAACTCTCCCTGCCGACGGACGCGGAGCTTTTCCACCTCTCCCGCGTCCGCCTCGCCGACGGCGAACCGATCGGCCTGGACGAGGTCTGGCTACCGGGGTCGACGGCGGAGAAGCTCCTCGACGCCGACTTCCAAAATGCCTCGTTGTACGGCGAGCTCGACCGGCGCTGCGGCGTCGTGCTGGACGGAGGCACCGAGCAATTAACCGCGGTGCCGGCCAGCCCGGCGCAGGCTGTCCTGCTCGGTTGTGCGGTGGGCGCCCCGCTGCTGCTGATCGAGCGTATCGGCTGCCATCGGGCCCGCGACGTCGAAATCCGGCACAGCTACGTTCTTGGCGACCGGGTGTCGATCGCGACCGCGTTTGGCTGTAAGGCCGCCCCGCCAAGGTAGGGCGGGACGGTCAGTGTCCGCTGCGGGATGTTGAACCTGCGGCCGCGGACCGCATCCGGGGGACCGGGCAGCGGTCCTCGGAGGTGGCACGCTTGAGGAAGGCCCACAGCAGCAGTGCGATGGACAGGGTCGCGAGCAGGGGCTGAACGGGTTCGAAGTACTGCATGGCGCCGGAGGTGCCCAGGGCCAGCAGGACCAGTTTGTTGCACACGGGGCAGCCCACGGCGAAGAAGGAGACGATGGTTCCGGCCGCGCCGAAGCGGCCCTTGGTGTCCGGTTCCTCACTGTCGGCCTGCGCTGCGGGTTCGCGGGAGATGTAGGTGGCCAGCAGGAGCCCGGTGAGGACGGCTGTGAGCCCGAGGGCGGGGTAGGACCACCAGGTGGGCGGGACTTCCCGGCTGAAGAAGGGCGTGTTGATCAGGTCTGTGGGTATGGCCACTACGAGGTAGGTGAGGACGGCGGCGGCGGATGCCGCCGCCCAGCGCCGCCCGGGCCACTGGGCCAGTGCGGATATCAGGGTGTTACTGCGCGTCATCGGGCGTCCTGTCTTTTGCGGGCTCGGCGTGCCGGTTTTTGAAATAGAATCCCACACCGACGGCGAGGGCAACGGTCGCGGCTCCGGCGACCATGAGGTTCGGAATGCCGGCGGCAGCACCAGCCATGAGGGATTCCGTTGTGAATTGTTCCTGGACGGTGAGTACACCGCCCAGTCCCGCGGTGCCGTCACTGACCAGCAGGAGCACCCCGATGGCGATGGAAATGGTGCCGGCGATGATCATCAGCCAGGAGTTGGACCAGGTTCCGAGCCTGAGGGGACGCGGCCGCAGCCAGCGCCGGCCGGAGATGCCCAGTTTGTCCCACACGAGAGCCAGAATAAACAGGGGCGCGGCCATGCCGAGGGCGTAGACCGAGAGCAGCATGCCGCCATAGACGGCGTTGCTGCCTACGGCGGCGACCGTCAGGATGGAACCCAGAATGGGCCCGGTGCATACTCCCGCGACACCGTAGACCGTCCCCAGGGCAAAGACGGACACCCTCGTGGTCCCGGCCCGGACCGTGGGGGCGAGGGCGGACGGGAGCCCGATGCCGCTGATCTGGACCACGCCCAGGATGATCACTATGGCCGCGGAGACGCCGACCAGCACGGTCCTGTGCTCGGTGACCAGGGATCCAAGGACCCCGGCAAAGACGCCCAGCGGCACGAGCGTGGACAGGAGGCCGAGGTAGAACAGGCCTGTGCGTGCGACAAGCCGTGTCGTTGTTGCGAAGGCGTAGGCGAAGAATGCCGGCAGCAGCAGGGCAGAGCATGGGCTGAGCAGGGTGAGGACGCCGCCGAGGAAGGCACCGGCATATCCGATGTCCATCAGCGGTTCCGGGCCGATTTCAGGGCGTCGTCGATGGCCTTCTCAAAGGTGGCCAGCGGCTGCGCCCCCATGATCGGGGTGTCATTGACGAGGAAGGTCGGTGTGCCGGTTGCGCCCAGGCCGGCTGCTTCCTGCGCATCCTTGGCCACCGCGTTTTTCAGCTCGGCCGAATCAAGGTCCGCTTCGAACTTTTTCAGGTCAGGGACGCCGGCGGTACCGGCGAGCTGGATCAGGCGCTCCCGCGGCAGCGCGGCGTGACCGCGTTCCGGAGCAATGGCATAGACGGCCTCGTTGAACTGCCAGAACCTGCCCTGTTCCGCGGCAGCACGCCCGGCGACCGCGGCGGCGGACGATTCAGCACCGAATACCGGCAGGTCACGCCATTCCACCCTCAGCTGCCCGCTGTCTACATACTTTTTGACGAGCGAAGGAAGGGTGTCGCGGGAAAAGAGACCGCAGAACGGACAGCGGTAGTCGGCGTACTCCACCAGGACAACCGGCGCTGTTGGACTTCCCTTGGCCGTCGGATCCCCGGCCTTCCGGCGGGACATATCCAGTTTCCCGCCGCCCGGGCCCTGAGTGTCCGGGGACCGTTGTGCGGCGGGTGCGGTCTTTTCAGCCGCCTTCTGTGCCGTTGCGCCCTGGTAGGAGAACAACCCCACGAACAACAGCGCCACGGCAATGCCCACCGCGGAGACAATAACCAAGGCGGTGCGGCGGCGCGGTTTGGGGCGGACTGGTTGGGGTTTGGTCACGGTAGGCATGCAGGATCCTCACGGAAGCCGAAACGCTCGATACGAAGCCGGAACGGCGAAATGTTTATACATTTAATGTCCTGACCGAGGCTACAAGAGATCCGGCGCCGGGCAAACCCCGCGCGGCCGCTTTCGTTCCCTGGTCTATTCGGAATGTTTGTACATTTCCTCCGCGGGTTGGCTAGCATGCACGGTAGGTCCGGACCTGCGGGCGGACCTACCGAGCTGAAGGAGAAGTGCATGTCCGAGACAGCAGCCTATTCGCCCCGGAGCCCCGACCAGGGGAGCGTCGGGCACGCCGGCCCGGCTTCTGAGCTGCCGGCGGGGGAGCGCCGGTACGGACTCGTGGTTCACGGGGCCGGGCCGATGCAGAGCGGGTCGCTGGAAGGCGTGCTGCGGAGCAGCCGGAATGCCGTCGAAGCCCTTGGTGCGGAAGTCCCGGTTGAGGCCGTTATTCAGGGACCGGGAGTTGCCCTGCTTGGGGCCGGCTCAGAGTCGGGCGGGGCGGTCACCGAGGCCATAGCAGCCGGGATCCGGGTCCTGGCTTGCGGCAACAGCCTGAGGTCCGCGGGCATCGAAGCGGAAGAGCTTCTTCCCGGCGTCAGTGTCGTCCCTGCCGCCATCGCCCACCTTGCACGTCGCCAATGGCAGGGGTGGGCCTACGTCCGGCTCTGAGCGGCGTCGGCCCCGGCGGTTGCAGTTCAGCGGCGGCTAGGGTTTGGCCGGAAACAGCGGGCGGCAATCTGTGCAGACCTCGAGTTCGGCATTCTCTGCGCCCTGGGCCAGCGTGGCCCGGTGCTCGAGTTGAAGGCGTGCATGCAGGGCCCAGGCCATCACGGCCAGGGCCAGGATGCCGACGGCGATCTGGACCGGGGGCTGGGCTTCCCGGGGTGAATTCGCCCAGATCGTGCCGAAGAGGCCCGCGACGGGCCACCGCAGATCGCAGAATGTGGCGGCCGCGCCGATGGGTGCGTCCACGTAGCTGCCGGCCAGCAGGCCGGCGAGGATCGCCGCGGCGGCCACCGATACGTAGCCTGTCCAGCCCGCTGCCGGGTCGGCCGCGATGCCGGTTGCGGCCAGGAGGAAGGCGGCGGAGGCTGCCGCAACGACGACGGCTGTGACCACCCGTTTCCGGGACCATTTGAGGAGTATGGCGGGCAACGGGAGCCAGCCTGCCCTGGCCGCCGGCGCCCCGGGGCTGTCTGCGCGTAATCCTTCGGCGTTCCGGTTGTTGACTGTCATGGCTGCTCCGATTCCCGGGTGGTGTGGCGTGGTTGCAAAGCGGTCCAGATAATGACGACGGCGACGAGGGCCAGGGAGGCGAACCCCAGCCCCGAATACCCGGTGGCGGCCAGTACCGGGCCGGCCAATGCGCCGCCAATGGCGCCGGAGGCATTCATGCTCAGGTCCGACACGCCCTGAAGGGCAGGCCGGTCCTGGGGCTGTGCGGACTCAGCGACCAGGGCGGAGCCTGCGACCACCGAGGCCGACCAGCCAAGGCCCAGGAGGATCAGGCTTGCCGTCACGGCCGCACGGGTATCCGCGGCTACTCCCGCCAGTACCAGTGAGGCCACCAGCATGGCCTGGCCGGTAAGGATGGTGGGCAGCCGTCCCGCCTTGTCCGACATCCACCCGAAGACGGGGGAGAGGGCGTACATGCCGGCAATGTGCAGGCTTATCGTCAGCCCAACGACAGTCAGGCTGGCTCCGTGGTCACGCAGGTGGACGGGGGTCATGGACATCAGCGCCACCATCGTGGCGTGGCTGAGGGCGACCGCCGCCACGGCATACCGGGCGCGGGGGTTGCTGCGCAGGATTCTCAGACCACCCTGCGGGCGGGGCGCGGCAGCGTCATGCACCCGGGAGGCTGTTGCGGTCAGGAGCGGGTCCGGTTGCAGTCCGGCAGCGTAGACGGCGGCTGCCGCGAGCTGGGCGGCGACGGAAAAGGCGAAAGCACCTGTCAGCGGCGGCAGACCGAGGGCGGCGCCGACGGATTCCCCGGGACCGAACAGGTTCGGGCCCAGGACGGCGCCGATCGTCGTGGACCACACCACGATCGAGAGGTCGCGGCCGCGGGACCCGGGCCGGGAAAGGTCGGTCGCGGCGAAGCGGGCCTGCAGGTTCACGGCCGAACCCGCTCCCAGCAGCATCAGGCCCGACAAAAGCAGCGGAAAAATGCCAAGGGCAGCGGAGGCGATGGCTGTTACGGCGCCGGCTCCGGCTATCAGCGCACCGGTGGACAGCGAGATGCGGCGGCCGCGGCGTTGTGCCAGCCTGGCCAGGGGGACCGCGGCCAGGGCCGCACCGAGGGTGCTCATTGTCGCGGCCATACCGGACCAGGCATTGGATCCCGAGAGCTGGGCGGCCAAAAGCGAGCCCAGGGACAGGGTTGCCCCCATCCCGATTCCGCCGAGAATCTGGCCGCCGACAAGGATCCGGACGACGCGGCGCTGCAGGCGCGCGTGCGGATTCCCCCTGCGGCCAAGGGCGTCCGGTGCTGCGGCGCCCCCGGGCGCTGCGCCGGACAGCGTGTCTTCTTTCTGCATGAATGATCCT
This sequence comes from Pseudarthrobacter sp. J1763, assembly GCF_050490295.1. NCBI lineage: Bacteria > Bacillati > Actinomycetota > Actinomycetes > Micrococcales > Micrococcaceae > Pseudarthrobacter > Pseudarthrobacter sp. J1763. The sequence goes on from NZ_JBNPEN010000013.1 coordinate 52,163, forward strand.
TCGTGGTGCGCGTCCGCAACCCGGTCCCGGGCGCTTCCTTCAAGGTACGTCCGAAATCCGGGTACCACTCCGACAGCACCGGGGCTTGGCAAACAATACCCCCATGGGTATCGTCTGAGATTCAGTCAACTACTCTAAGGAGCCAAAATGTGCAGTCCCGTGAAGTGCGCTAAGTGCGGAAAAACGACCTGGTCCGGTTGCGGCGAGCATGTGGACGCCGTTATGGCCAACGTTCCCGCCGAGCAGCGCTGCACCTGTAAGTAGAAGCAGGGCAGGCACCAACGTCCTGCCCGTTTCGGCGGGGAGGACGTTGATGCCCCTGCCGCCGGGCGTTGAACAGCGTGGCGGCAGGCCGACGAAGAGGCCGGCGGGGACTCCGGCGGCGGACGGTTAGGAGACCGGCGCTTCAGCCATCTTGGCCCGGATTTCGCCCATGTCGAGTTCCTTGATGCCGGTGATGAGTTGGTCCAGGCCGCTGGCGTTCATGGCGCCGGGCTGGGAGAAGACCAGGATTCCCTCGCGGAAAGCCATCAGGGTGGGGATGGAGGTAATGCGGGCGGCAGCGGAAAGTGCCGGCTCGGCCTCGGTGTCCACTTTTGCGAAAACGATTTCCGGGTGGGATTCCGAGGCCTTGCTGAACGTCGGGGCGAACATGCGGCAGGGGCCGCACCAGGCTGCCCAGAAATCAACCAGCACGATGTCGTTGCCGGTGATGGTGTCATTGAAGGTTTTTTCAGAGATGTCGATGGTTGCCATAGCAGCAATCTATACCCCCGGGGGTATTTCTGCAAGTGGTCTGTGAACTTGCGTAAATACCCCTGGGGGTATCATTATTGAAGGAGCGATGACCCGCCGGGCGTCCGGACCTGATGAGAGGAACACGAGCATGAAGAGCATTTCAGTGGACGATCTGGCTGCACTCGGACCCGGGGTTTCCATCATTGATGTCCGGGAAGAGGATGAATACGCGGAGGCATCGGTCCCGGGGACCAGAAACGTCCCGCTGTCCCGGTTCCAGCAGTCCATGGGCGATGTCCCCGCGGGTAAGACCGTCTACGTCATGTGCGCGTCCGGGGGACGCAGTTCCCGGGCCACGGCACACCTGGTCGCCGAAGGATACGATGCGGTCAACGTCATGGGCGGCATCACCGAGTGGTACCGCAACGGCCACCCGGTCACCTATCGGGCGAACGGCAACTGAGCATGTCCTCCACACTCACCCCGCGCCCGCCCGAGTCCCCGGCGGGGGCCGGGAACCGGCGGACGGTCAATCGGCTCAAGCGGGCCAGGGGACAGCTGAATGCGTTGATCGACGCCGTAGAGTCCGGCGCTGACTGCCGGAACGCCGTAACGCAGCTCGCGGCGGTCCGCGGAGCCCTGGACAAAGCCGGCTTCGAACTGATCTCCGCTGCCATGCGGGACTGCCTGACGGTCCCGGCCGCCATCCCCGCCGAGGGTGAAGGCCGAGGCAACGCACCGGGCCGACAGCCAAGTCTTCAGGAAATCCGGGCCCTCTTCCTACGCCTGACCTGAACCGCCCCGGTACTACTTCCGGACGTTCCCCTGCCACACCGTCGACCCCACGTTCCCCGAAAGGCTCACCCCATGGACATCACCCCCACCGAACTCAACGCACACCTCCAGAACGGCACCGACGCGCAGGTCGTGGACGTCCGCGAAGCCGACGAGGTCGCCGCCGGGATGATTGCCGGCGCCCGGCACATCCCGCTCGGCGACCTGCCTGCCCGGATGGGCGAACTGAACAAGGCCCGTCCCGTCATCGCCGTCTGCCGCAGCGGCCGCCGCAGCGCCGCCGCTGCTGACCAGCTGGCCGCGGCCGGGTTCACCGCCTACACGATGACCGGCGGCATGCTCGACTGGTCCGCCAAAGGGCTGCCCGCCGGCTAGAACCCCTAAGACTGCCCGGGCGGCGCCTCCCCCCAGTGCGCCGCCCGGGCTTCCACCTGCCCTGACCGCGCGCGCGCGGGCCCAGGAAGGTGGACGGCGGCCCCCGCATCCGCAGGGGTGCCCCCAGAACTGCCCAAGCTATACCGAAAGAGATTATGACTTCCTCAAACAAGACCACTTCGGTCCAGTCCGCGCCCCAGTCCATTGACGCCGCCACTTTGAAATCCTGGGAGGACAACCACGATGACCTGATGGTGATTGACGTCCGCGGCGGTGCCGAGTTTGATTCGATGCACATCAAGGGCTCGTACCACGTGCCGTTGCCCCTGCTGAGTGAGCATGCCGAGGAATTCGCCGCCAAGATGGGCACCCGCGTGGTGCTGGTCTGCCAGTCCGGGAACCGCGCCGAACAGGCCCGCAAGCACCTCGACGCCGTCGGCCTGGGCAGCGCCAGCGTGCTGGCCGGCGGGGTTCCCGCCTACGCCGCGGCCGGCGGCAACGTCGTCAAGGGTAAGAACACCTGGGCCCTGGAACGCCAGGTCCGGATGACGGCCGGTTCACTGGTGCTCGCCGGTGTCGTGGGCAGCAAGCTGCTCTCGCCCAAGCTTGGCCTGCTGGCCGGCGGGATCGGCGCGGGCCTGACCTTCTCCGCAGCGACCAACAGCTGCGCAATGGGCCAGATGCTCTCCAAGATGCCGTGGAACCGGTCCGCGAACGAGCCCACCGCCCACCAGGCGCTGCAGAACCTGGGCTCGAAGGCATGATCATCACCGCGGCGGCGTTCGGGCTGATCGTCGGCGGCCTGCTGGGCCTGGTCGGCGGCGGCGGGTCCATTCTCGCCGTCCCCGCTCTGGTCTACGGCGTCGGGCTCCCGCTGGCTGCGGCGATCCCGACCTCGCTCGTCGTCGTTGGAGCCTCGTCCGCCGTCGCGGTCCTGCCGCGGCTGCGCGGCGGGGTGAACTGGCGCCTGGCTATCATCATCGGCGCTGCCGGCACCGCGACCGCCTACCTCGGCGCGTATGTGAACCGGCTGCTCGACCCGAAGGCGCTGCTGCTGGCCTTCGCCGCCATCATGGTCATAGCCGGGATCCGCATGATGCTCCCCACCAAAACTGCCGGCGGGTCCTGCGCCCTTCCCGGCGGGGGAGTCCACTGGCGCAGCTGCCTGCCCACGGCGATCGCCACCGGTGCCGTCGTGGGCTTCCTGACCGGCCTGCTCGGCGTCGGCGGCGGCTTCCTCATCGTCCCGGCCCTGACTCTTGTCCTGGGCCTGCCGATGGCGGTGACCGTCGGTACCTCACTGGTGATCATCGTGATCAACTCGATCGCCGGTTTCGCCGCCCACCTTGGTGACCTGCAGATCGACTGGGCCGTCACCGCAGCCTTCGCGGGGGCAGCGATGGTTGCCTCCCTGATCGCGGGCCGGCTCGGCACCAGAATCCCGGACAAGATCCTCAAGCGCAGCTTCGGTGTCCTGGTCCTGGCCGTCGCCGCCTACGTGGGCGGGCAGGCATTGCTCTCCTGAGGGAGCGCATCACCGGGATGCGAAAAGCGCCGGAGGCAGATGCCTCCGGCGCTTTTCGTTGTCGGCGTCTTCTCAACGCAGTTCTTCCGGGTCTTCGGAGAGCCTCAGGCCCAAAGGTGCTTAGCGTCCAAAGAGCTTCGCGAAAAAGCCCTTACCGGCTGAACTCTCCTGCTCGTGGCCCTGGCAGCGCTGGGAACTGGGAACCCCGCGCATGACCTGGTCAACATGCTGGCCACACCCGGCCCATGTCGTCTTCTGGCATTTCTTGCACGTCACCGCACGGCACATCTGCTGGCTCCTTCAGATAGGTAGTCTTATTCCACCAGTATACCCCCGGGGGTATAGCCATTTCACCATGGTGACCGTCCCGGGTGCCTGCGCCCGTCGAGAGACCGCAGTTGTGCAGGGGCGCCGCGCCGGCCCCGTCGTCGCCACTGAGGTGGGCGTTCAGGCAGCGCTCCCCACAAAGGGGACCGCCGGCGTCAAAACAACGTACGAAAACGGTTCCGTTCGCGTTGGCAGCGGGACTACCTTTGGAGCCTGGGGGATGTATGAAAGAGATCGTGATTGCAGGCGGAAAAGGGCGGCTCCGATTTTACGGATCCCGCTTTCATCTGGCTTGGACGCCAGGGTCGCATATCGACGCCGGGGACGCGGCCGCGTCCATTGAAGCGATGCAGGCCCTCGGCGGTGGCAGGGCGTTGCCGCTGCTGGTCACCATCGCCGGTGTGACCATGGGCGCCGGGGCGAGGGGCGCCTACGAACGTGCGGAGGCCGTGTCCGCGGTGGCCCTGCTGGGGTCCAGTGTGGTGGACACCGTTGTGGCGGCGGCATTGGGCCGCCACGGCTTTTGCCCGCATGCGTATTTCACCTCACGCAAGGAGGCCCTAGCCTGGCTGGAGGGCTTCCCGCTCCCGGCGGTTTCCGCGGAGCAGGAGCCGGGATTGCGCAACGCGTAGCCGCCCTGTGCACTGCCCTGTGAGTGCTCTTCACGGTACAAGGACCCTTGATTACCCCGGGGGCCTCAAGGATTGTGGAACCCCGGGCACGAGGCCGCGCCCGGAAACCGCAGGTACGGAGGCGCGATGGCAGCCGCAGAAACGTTTCGAATTGTGGTCGGGGTGGACGGGTCGGATTCTTCGATGAAAGCGCTCGACTGGGCCCTGGATGAGGCCCGGCTCAGGGCCGGCCAGGTTCACATCCTCACGGCGTGGCACTACCCCGTGATCGGCGATGCCGCAGGACGTGAAGAAGACCGCGAGGCTTTCGGCGAGACCGCCCGGACGATCCACGACGCCGCGGTAAAGGAAGCTTCCGCGGCCGGGGTCCACGTCACCGGCGAAGTGACCGAAGGGCATCCTGCAGATGTGCTGCTCCGGGCCGCCGCCGGCGCCGGTCTCCTTGTGGTCGGATCGCGTGGACACGGAGGTTTCGCCGGCATGTTGCTGGGCTCTGTTTCAAGCCACGCCGTACATAAGGCAAGCTGTCCGGTCCTGGTCGTGCGTTCGGGCGCCGGTCCGGTTCAAGGGCAAGAAGGGCGCGGCCGGCCCCGAGGGGCTCTCTACCGCGGAGGCGACCCGGCTGCTGGAGACCGTTGGCCCCAACGCCGTTCCACTGAAGCACACGGGACTCCCGGCACGGCTGCTGCGGAAACTTTGGGCGCCGGTACCTTGGATGCTGGAGGCGACCATTGTTCTTGAGTCTGTGCTGGGCAAATGGCTGGACGCGCTCATCATCCTGGCGGTCCTGAGCCTGAACACGGCGCTGGGCATTATCCAGGAGCGCCGCGCGGAGGCTGCCGTCGATCTGCTGCGCACCCGGCTGGAGATCAATGCCCGGGCGTTACGGGACGGGGCATGGACCATGATCCCGGCGTCGCGCCTGGTTCCCGGGGATGCTATCCACCTCCGGGTCGGCGATTTCGTGCCCGCCGACGTCGTCGTCCACGACGGCACCGTGATGGTGGACCAGTCCACACTCACCGGGGAGTCGATGCCGGTTGCCCGGGGGCCGGAGTCCACCGTCTACTCCGGTGCCACCGTGATGCGTGGGGAGGCCAGCGGCACCGTGACCGCGACCGGCGCCGCCACCTACTTCGGCAAAACCGCCGAGCTGGTGGGCAGTTCCGCGCCCGCCGCCCACCTCGAACACGTGGTGCTGCGGATCGTGCGGGTGTTCATCGCCGTGGACCTGGTCCTGGCCGTGGCGGGCACCGCCGGGCTGGCTGCCGCCGGGTCCACCACCGCGGATGTGATCTCCTACGCGGTGATACTGCTGCTGGCCTCGGTGCCGGTAGCCATGCCCGCAGCCTTCGCCCTGGCCGGCGCCCTGGGCGCCAGGCACCTGGCCTCGCTCGGAATCCTGACGACCCGGCTCACGGCCCTGCAGGACGCCGCGTCGATGAGCGTGCTGTGCATCGACAAGACGGGCACGCTGACCGAAAACAGGCTCGCGGTCGCCGCCGTCGCCCCCATCGGGGATGTGAGTCGGGACGAGCTCCTGCGTTGGGCGGCGGCCGCTTCCGACGCCGCCACGCAGGATCCCCTTGACCTGGCGATCCTCGCGGCCGCCGGTGAATCTGCCGGGGCGGGGGACAGGCTGAGCTTCACCCCGTTCGACCCCGCAACCAAACGTTCCGAAGCAACGGTGTCCAGGGACGGCAGGACCGTCCGGGTCGCCAAGGGTGCCCCCCACGTCATCGCGGCCATGGCCGAAGCGGCGCCCCCAGCGGACCTGGCGGCCCTGGCCGCCGGCGGCGCACGCGTGCTCGCCGTCGCTGTCAACGACGGGACCTGGCGCCTGCTCGGGCTCATCGCCCTCGCCGACCGGGTACGGCCCGAAGCCGCAGGCCTCCTGGCCCGCCTCACCGGACTCGGAATCCGGGTCATCATGGTCACCGGGGACAGCGCGGGCACAGCCGCCGCCGTTGCCGCGGACGTAGGGCTCACCGGCGGTGTCGTCCAGGCGGACGACCTCGCAGCGTTGACCGGCGGGGAAGGAGGACCGTCCGTTATTGCCCAGGTCCTTCCCCAGGACAAGCACCGGATCGTTCAGCTGCTCCAGCAAGCGGGCCATGTCGTGGGCATGACAGGGGACGGCGTCAACGACGCTCCGGCGCTGCGCCAGGCCGAGGTGGGCATCGCCATGGAGACCGCAACCGATGTGGCAAAGTCCGCGGCCGGGGTGGTCCTGGTCCGCGGGGGACTGAACGACATTGTGGGGTTGGTCGAGGAAAGCAGGAGGATCCACCAACGGTCGCTGACGTACGCACTGAATGTCAGTGTGAAAAAACTGGAGGTGCCGTTGTTGCTGACCGCCGGGGTGTTCTCCTTCGGCCAGCTCGTGTTCACACCGCTGCTGATGGCGCTGCTGCTGCTGGCCAACGACGTCGTGAGCATGATGCTCACCACGGACAACGCCCGCTCCTCGCAACGGCCCGACACGTGGCACGTTGGCCGGACCATCGCCGGCGCCCTCGTGGTCGCCGTGCCGATGCTCGGCTCGTCGCTGGCCCTGCTCTGGGCATCCGGGCAGCTTTGGCCCGGCGGCGGCATCGACCAGTCCGCACCGTTATCTTCCTGACGCTGGTCTTCAGCAGCCAGGTCACGAGCTACGTCGTGCGCACGGCGCTCCCGGCGTGGAAGGACCGGCCCTCCACGCTGTTGCTGACCGCGTCGGCGCTGGACGCCGCCGGAGCCTCTGCACTGGCACTCTGTGGGGTCCTGATGGCACCGGTTCCAGGCGCCCTGCTGTTGCTTATCGCAGCGGCAACCCTCACCGGCGGATTCGTCGCCGACCGCCTCAAGGTCCCGGCCTTCCGGAAGCTCCGGCTGCACACCGGAGGGGCCGGCTGAACGCAGTCATCGCACACCGTCCCCGGACACAGCTATGGCCGCGGGGCGCCGGCGATTCTCCCCTGTACGGCAAAGGGGCGGCGGCCCGGGTTTCCCCGGGCCGCCGCCCTTTTCGCTTCTTCAGTTGTTAGCCGGCGTTGACGGCGGTCTTCTGCTGCTGCGCTGCCCAGGCGGCGTAGCTGCCGTCGAGTTCGACGACGTCGTAGCCGGCGCGGCGCAGGGCGCTGGCCGCGACGGAGTTCCGGACTCCGCTCTGGCAGTAGGAGACGATGGTTCCCTGGGCGGGGAGTTCGTCCAGGTGCCACATGACGCGGCCGCCGCTGAGCTGGTAGGAGCCGGGGATGTGGCTGGCCGCATGCTCGGTCTTGTTACGGACGTCCAACACCATGGCGGCGTCGAAGCCGTCGAGCTCCTCGGGCTGGATCAGCTTCGGGACGGAGATAGGCAGGCCCTCGAGCCCGGTGACGTAGCCGGCGACCTTGTCGATGCCGACGCGGACCAGGTGGTCCCACATCTCCTGCGCGGCGGACTGGTTCGGGGCGAGCAGGACCAGCGGGTTCTTGTCCTTTTCGGGGTCGACGACCCAGGCGCCGAAGCTGGCGGTGGACTTGCCGGCCGGGACGTTGACCGAGCCGGTGACGGTGCCTTCGTGGACCTGGGCGTTGGCGCGGGTGTCCACGAAGACGACCTTGTCCGCGGCCAGATCCTTGGCGACGTCGGCGGTAGCCAGCTCGGTCAGGGGTGCACGCTCGCCCATGACGGCGGGCCCTTCGCGGTTTTCGCGCTTCATCCGGGCGAAGTAGGCGTGGGCGTCGGGCTGGCCGTCGAGGAGTTCGTCGATGAAGCCCTGCTCGTCGTTCGCGGCCAGGTAGGGGCCCCACCAGGCGTAGAGGCGTTCGTAGCCGACGGTGGAGGACGGGATGGCGCCGAGGGCCTTGCCGCAGGCGCTGCCGGCGCCGTGGCCCGGGTGGACCTGGACGTGGTCCGGGAGGGTCAGGAACTTGTCCCGGAGGCTGGCGAAGAGCTGCTTGGCGCCCTCGAAGCGGGTGTCGACGCCGCCGGCGGCCTCATCCAGCAGGTCCGGGCGGCCGAGGTCGCCGGAGAACACGAAGTCACCCGAGAGCAGGTAGCCGGGCCGGTCGGCGAACGCGCCGTCGGTGATGAGGAAGGAGAGGTGCTCCGGGGTGTGTCCGGGGGTGTGGAGGGCCTTGACGGTGATGTTGCCCAGGGCGATGGTGTCGCCGTCGTTGAGGCGCTCGGCCTCGAAGCCGTACTGCCAGTCCGCCCCGCCCTCACCGGAGACGTAGGCGGTAGCGCCGGTAGCAGCCGCCAGCTCACGGGTGCCGGAGAGGAAGTCCGCATGGATGTGGGTCTCGGTCACGGCGACGATGGTCATCCCGTTGGCCGCGGCCAGGTTCTTGTACACGGCGATGTCACGGCGGGGATCGACCACCAGGGCCTCACCCTTGGCCTGGCAGCCAATGAAATAGCTGGCCTGGGCGAGGTCTTCGTCATAGATGCGCTCGATAAGCATGGGGCTCTCTTTCGTCGGCGTCCGGGAGGGGGATCCTCCGTTGGTCTAACACAACGATAATACCCCCGGGGGTATGTTGCAAGCTCTGCGCTGAGACTAAAAGCACGGCTGGTCAGCACTAGCCGTTATACCCTCCGGGGTATAGGGTTGGCAATAAATCCAACGACCGGCTTGGAGCCTGATATGGAACTTGATTCGAAGGAACTTACCCCCGTTGTCAACCGGCTCAAGCGGGCCCAGGGGCAACTCGCCGCCGTCACCCGCATGCTGGAAGAGGGCAGGGACTGCAAAGACATCGTCACCCAGCTCGCCGCCGTGTCCAAGGCGCTCGACCGGGCGGGCTTCGCCATAATCTCCAGCGGCCTCGAACAGTGCCTGGTCCGCGGGGACTCCAGTATGGATACCAAGGACCTGGAAAAACTCTTCCTGTCCCTCGCATAGGCCAGCCAACAGTTACGTGTCGCCCCCGCCGCAGCGGCAGGTCAGTGACACCCTCGGAATGATTCATAGCGCCCGGCATGAAAGTCGCTAACGGCACCAGTCGCTTGGGGGAGAAATCATGAAGTCATACGGGCCAAACGCAGAGGCGGGGTTCTAGTATGACTTTTAGGATGTGGCTCCGGGCAACTAATTTTTCGGGGGCCGGAGCCACACCCTCACGCCGCTAGGGAACCGTCGAACCGCCCACCGGCTGGCCCGCCTCTCCAGCAGCACCGACCGTCGCCGACGGGTGCGCCACTCCCAGGCAGGGCTTGACAGTCAGATCCTTCGGGGACGGCAAGCAGTCCAGCGGTTAGGCCAGTGCACTTCCACCGACAGCGTTACAGTGAGAAAAACAGCCTGCCGCCCGGCAGAACAGCCCCCTTTGAAGGAGGAACCATGACATCCACCAGCCCCGCCAAGATCGCATTCATGATCCTGACCGATTCCCCAGACCGCGGACTTCCCGGGCTTCTCATGGCGAGCCGCCTGAAAATGAACCGCGGCGCGGACGTCCGCGTCCTATTTTTCGGACCCGGCGTGCGGCTGGCCGGCAGCGGAGCGGCCGACCAGCACCTCGCGGATCTCATTGATTCCGGGGTCAAGCCGACGGCCTGCGCCGGCCAGGTGGAACAGTTCGGCCTAGCCGACGAATTCGCGTCCCGCCCCGTCGAGCTCATCGCCGCCGGGGCCGAGGTCGAAGCCTACGCCCAGGAAGGCTTCACCGTACTCAGCTTCTAGGCCTCCGCCCCTGCAGCTAAATCGGTTGACAGGTGGGGTGAAGCCCCGAAGTCCTGGCTTTGCACTTCCGGGCGAACGCGTCGTAGTCGACAGTGAAGACCGGCGGGGCCGGCAGGTCGGCCAAGGCTCTTGGCAACCGGTGTGGTGCGGGAAACTGCGGGGGATGGCCACGATACCCCGGGGGGGTATATTGTGGTGAGTGTCACAGGTTGGGACCACACCGGGACGGCGTGGTCCCGTTAGTGGAGGCGAAGACGCCCCCACTGCCGGCTACGCAGGTTTCTCGGCCCGGTCACAACCCGATATGTCCGGCGTCGGTGCTGAAGCGACGCCGGGTTTCCAGAGAGGCGCCTCGCCAATGTCCATGCACCACGAGATCCTGATTATCGGCGGCGGCAACGCGGGGCTGAGCGTTGCCGCCCGGCTCCGGAATGCAGGGCGGACCGACGTCGGTCTGATCGAGCCGAGCGAGCAACACTACTACCAGCCGCTGTGGACCCTGGTCGGCGGAGGAGTCGCCAGCCAAGAGGAAACGGTCCGTCCGCAGGCGTCCGTCATGCCCCAGGGTGTTGCCTGGATCAAGGACGCCGCGGCGGACATTGACCCTGGGCGCCGCAGTGTCGCACTCTCCTCCGGCGGTTCCGTCACCTACGACTATCTGGTGGTTTGTCCCGGAATCCAGTTGGACTGGGACAAGATCCCCGGGATGGCCGAAGCCATGGAATCCCCGGCGGTGTCCAGCAATTACCGCTACGACCTGGCGCCCAAGACCTGGGACATGATCCGCAACCTGAAGTCCGGGACGGCCGTATTCACCCAGCCCTCCGGTCCCATCAAGTGTGCAGGCGCCCCGCAGAAAATTGCCTATCTGGCAGCCGACTACTGGCGCAAGCAGGGGGTGCTGGACGACATCCGGGTGGTCATGGTTCTGCCGACACCGGGCATGTTCGGAGTCAAGGTCTTCGCCGATGAACTTGAACGGGTGGTCGACAAGTACGGCATCGAAGTCCGCTTCAACAGCGAAATGACCGAAGTGGACCCCACCGCAGGCACGGTAGTGGTCACGGACAACGCGGCTGGTACCCAGGAATCACTTCACTACGACCTGCTCCATGTCGTGCCGCCGCAGTCGGCCCCTGACTGGCTCAAGCGCACACCGCTGGCAGATCCGGCCAACCCCGCCGGCTACGTTGACGTTGACAAGCACACCATGCAGCACAAGCGCTACCCGGAAATCTTCGCCCTGGGCGACGCCGGGTCGACCCCGAATTCGAAGACCGGCGCCGCAATCCGCAAACAGGCGCCAGTTCTGGTGAAGAACCTGCTGGCAGCCATGAAAGGATCACAGCCATCGGCACAGTACAGCGGATACGCTTCATGTCCGCTGACCACCGCACGAGGAAAAATGCTGCTGGCCGAATTCGACTACACCCTCCAGCCCGCCCCCAGCATCCCCTTTATCGACACCACAAGGGAACGCAGCGACATGTGGCTGCTCAAGCGCTACGGGCTGCCGTTCATGTATTGGAACCTGATCCTCAAGGGCCGCGCCTGAGCCTACCGGGGCATCAGCGCTGAACACCACGCGCGGGAACCGGGACACCCGCGGCGGCGTCGACCCGCCGCTTCCGCGGGATAGAACGGAGCCCGAACAAAACCCTTCAGCGGCGGTATCGCATCTTCGTCACGTCAGGTTGACGTAATCACGGATATCGGTGATTTAGAGTGTGATCTAGGATGTGTTTTATACCTTGATTCAACGGGCCTTTTCGTGGGACCATGAACTATGACTGCAGTGACAGGCGCCCGCGGCGGGCTGAAGGCGCACCAGGATTCCATCCGGCTGGCCGACGACGTGCTGGTCCGGGATCTGAGGGACCTGCTGGGAGCGAAGCTGGTCGCGTACATCGGGTCCGTGAAGGAAACCCGGGCCGTCCGGCTGTGGGCCGACGGGGACCGGAAACCGTCCGCCGAGGTGATGCAGCGGTTGAGGACCGCTTACCACGTGGCGGCCCTGCTTGCGGAGCGTGATTCCCGGGCGGTGGTGCAGGCCTGGTTCCAGGGCATGAACCCGCAGCTCGATGATGTCCCGCCGGCGCGTCTGCTCCGCGAAGGCCAGCTGGACGAAGCCGGCCCGCAGGTGCTGGCCGCCGCCCGGGCGTTCGCGGCCGCAGGCTGACCGGTGGTTTCTGCGCAACTGACCGCGGCCGAGGCCGCCGGCAGAGTCTGGCGCGTCGGCTTCCGCCCCGAGCCCTGGGCCTGGAGCGGCTGGGAATGGGCCACCGACGGACGGTTCCCGGGCCGCTGGGATGACCTTCACGGCAACTTCCGCACCATCTACGCCGGCTCCTCCCTGCTGGCGTGCCTGTTGGAGGTCCTGGCGCATTTCCGCAAGGACGCACGGCTGAGCATGGAACTGGACGAGATCGTCGAGGATGACGAGGATAAGGTCCTGCACCCCACCATTGCCCCGGGGAGTGGCTCGAAGTGCGAGCCGCCGCGTCCGCTGAACTGTCGGGGCGGTACTGCGCGGTGACCGCCTCCGGCAGCCTCGCGGCCCTGCACCCACACTTCATCGGCCTGGCCCTGAGCCAAGGCCTGGCCGACTTTGACGCTGCGGCGCTGAAGGACGCCCGGCCCCGGCGCCTGACCCAGGCTGTCGCGGCTTGGCTCTACGAGACGACAGACTTCGACGGCGTCACTTTTGCCTCCCGTCACGGTGACGATCTCCAGCTCTGGGCCATCTTCGAGCGCCCCGGTGATCCAGCGGTCACGCCGAACATCCATGATGTAATCGGCGAAGAACCACTGCAGCACGACAGCAGGGAAATCAACAAGGCCCGGTAGTCCTGAAGGTGTCTTCAGGGGCAATCTAGGTGTGGTTGAGTTCTGGTATGGGCCTTGAGCTGACGAGCGAGCTTCTTGATTCGTGGACGCTGGTTGATGAAGATGTGGCGTTGATGGCGCGGAAGTCAGGAGCGACTCGGGCAGGGTTTGCTGTGTTGCTGAAGTTTTTTCAGCAACATGCCAGGTTCCCGGGTGGGCCTTCTGACCTTCCACTGGGAGCGGTGGACTATATTGCGGCGCAGATTTCTGTTCCTCCCGATGCGCTGGCTCCCTACTGGGGCGGGCGCTCAATCAAGTACCACCGGGCCGAGATCCGGTCCCATTTTGGTTTCCGTGAGTTCACGACCGCTGATGAGGCCCGGCTGGCTGGGTGGTTGGCGGAGAGGGTGTGCCCGTCTGAGGTTCGAGAGTCTGCGCTTGTGGAGGCTTCGCTGTCCCGGTGTCGTCAGGAGCGGATTGAGCCGCCGGGACGTGCGGGCAGGATTGTTGGTGCTGGCCGGGCGTTGTTTGAGCAGCGCCTGTGTGCTCATGTGGGCAAGGTTCTAGGCCCGGACGGTGCGGCTGGGCTGAAGGCCTTGGTCGCTGATGGTGCAGCCGGTTCCCTGTTGTCGGTGTTGAAGGCTGATCCGGGCCCGGCTGGTTTGGAGTCGTTGCTGGCGGAGGTGGAGAAGCTTTCAGCAGCCCAGGCTCTTGATTTACCGGCTGGCTTGTTTGCCGGGGTGTCGGAGAAGGTCGTGAGTGCCTGGCGGGCGCGGGCGGCACGGATGTATCCATCGGATTTCCAGGACGCGCCGGCGCCGGTGCGGTTGACGCTGTTGGCGGCGTTGTGTCATCAACGGACGGCAGAGATAGCTGACAGCCTGGTCGATTTGCTGCTCGTGCTGGTGTTGAAGATCAATACCGGCGCGGTGAGGAAGGTCGAGAAGGAACTGACCGAGGATCTGCAAAGGGTGCGCGGCAAGACGGCTTTGCTGTTCAAACTGGCCGAGAGGGCAGTCGCCTGCCCGGATGAGACGGTCCGGGAGGCCGTGTTCCCGGTGGTGAGTGAGAAAACCCTGCGGCAACTGGTCCAGGAGGCAAAAGCCAACGAGAGCGTGTTCCAGGGCAAGGTGAGGACCGTGTTGCGGGGTTCGTACTCGAATCATTACCGGCGGATGTTACCGGCGCTGCTGTCCGTGCTGCGGTTCCGGTGCCATAACACGGCGTTCCGGCCCATCATGGATGCCATCGCGTTGCTGGAACGGTACGCGGATGCTGGAAGTAAGAGCCAGTTCTTCGCGCCCGGAGAGGTAGTCCCGGTTGCGGGTGTGGTGCCCAGGTCCTGGGAGGGCGCTGTCCGGGACGAGAAGGGCAGGATCGAGCGGATCCCGTACGAGCTGTGCCTGCTCGTGTCCTTACGGGACGCTTTGCGCCGCCGCGAGGTTTTCGTTGACGGGGCGGGGAAATGGCGGGACCCGGAAGAGGACCTTCCCCAGGACTTCGACGCTTCCCGTGAGCTCCACTACGAGGCCCTGCAGAAACCGTTGGACCCGGCCAGGTTCATTCTTGATCTTCAGTCCAGAATGAGGAGGTCACTGGAGCACCTGGATAAGGGGCTGCCGGCCGATACCACCGGTGGAGTGAAGATCACCAGACGCCGTGGGGCGCCGTGGATAAAGGTCCCCAAGCTGGAAAAACTCGACGAGCCGGTGAATCTGGGCAAACTCAAGGCCGAGGTCCTGGCCCGGTGGGGCACCCTGGACTTGCTAGAAGTCCTCAAGGAAGCGGACTTCCTGACCGGGTTTACCGGGGAGTTTGTTTCCGTGGCCTCCCGTGAGGTCCTTGACCGTGAGACCCTGCGCAGGCGTTTGCTGTTGTGCCTGTTCGGGCTTGGGACGAACATGGGCATCAAAGCGGTCACTGATGCCGGCGGTCACGGAGAGAGCGAGCGGGAGCTACGCCACGTACGCCGGACATTCATCACGAAGGACAATCTGCGCCAGGCGATCGTGAAGGTCGTCAACGCCACGTTCGAGGCCAGGAACCCTCACTGGTGGGGTGAAGGGAACGCCTGTGCGTCGGATTCGAAAAAGTTCGGCTCCTGGGAATCAAACCTGATGACCGAATGGCACAACCGCTACGGTGGTCCCGGCGTGATGATCTACTGGCACGTGGAAAAGAAATCGACCTGCATCTATTCCCAGCTGAAGAACTGTTCCTCCTCCGAGGTCGCGGCGATGATCGAAGGCGTTCTGCGCCACGACACCGACGCCGAGATCGAAGCAAACTACGTCGATACCCACGGGGCCTCGATCGTGGGGTTCGCGTTCACCGAACTCCTGGGGTTCAAGCTGTTGCCGAGGTTGAAGAACATCGGCTCGATCCGCCTCTACCGGGCCAGCAATGAAGAAGCCTACGCCGAGATCAATGACGTGTTGTCCAGGCCGATCAATTGGGAGATCATCGCCCAGCAATACGATCAGATGGTCAAATACGCCACGGCCCTCAAACTCGGCACGGCAGAGTCGGAGACGATCCTGCGCCGTTTCACCCGGGGCGGGCCCAAACACCCCACGTACCAGGCCCTGGAGGAACTGGGCCGGGCCGTGCGGACGATCTTCGCCGCCGACTACCTCGCCAGCGAAGACCTGCGACGCGAAATCAATTCCGGTTTGCAGGTAGTGGAGAACTGGAACAGCGGAAACGACGTCGTCTTCTACGGTAAAAACCGTGACCTCACGGGCCCTGACCGTGAAACGACCGAAGTGTCCATGCTCGCCCTGCACCTGCTCCAATCCTCCCTGGTCCTGGTCAACACCCTGCTGCTGCAAACCGTGCTCGAGGTCAAGGAGTTCACCGGACTGCTCGAACCGGAAGACCGCAGGGGCCTCACACCGTTGTTCTGGACCCATATCAACCCCTACGGACGCTTCACCCTGGACATGAACACCCACCTGAACCTGGGCCAGATCTCTGCCGAACCCGAACACCGTACCCCCGGTGACAACCGCTTGGCCCAGGCCGCTGCTCTGTGATGGAAAGGACCCCCTATGGCCACGAATGAGAGATCCACGCCAAGAACCAAAGGCAAGCTTCTGCGCGCCAGAGTCCACCTCGTCGGGAGTAAACCAAAGATCTGGCGGCTATTCGAAGTCGATTCCAGCCTTTACCTGGACGAATTCCACGACGTTCTGCAGGTGATCATTGGCTGGGAAAACTCCCACCTGCATTCCTTTACCGACCGCAACCCGAACACCCCGGGCCGCGGACGGACACAGGCCAGGTCTTGGGCGCCTGCCTACGTCAGGGCAGAAGACGAGGAGGGCTGGTACCTGCCTGAAGAGACCGTCCAGCTCGGGAAAGTCCTCAACGAAGGCTCAACCCCGCTGTTCTACGCATACGACTTCGGCGATAGCTGGCTCCACCGCATCGACTGGATCGAAACCGTCAGGAAAACCGGTGACGACGCCCATGCCCGGGTGATCCGCGGTAAACGACGCTGCCCCCTGGAGGACTCCGGTGGAATCGGCGGCTATGAAGACCTCATCGCCACTCTGGCCAACCCTGATGCCGTCGATGAATCAGACCGCGAGCACCTCCAGGGCCTGCACGAATGGGCCCAAGGAACCGCGCAACGATCCGGCGGAGAGGAAACTTTCGATCCCGCACACTTCGACCCGGTCAAAGTCAACGAAGAACTCGGCAGACTCTTCACACCCGAAGGAAACTGACCAAGTGCCGGCCACGGCACAGCCAGGCCTGGCACCAATGGCATTGTGCCGGCATGCCTTAGCGAGTTTTTGTCTCCGCGTGGACGGCGCAGGAAACGCCAAGGATTGACGTAGTTTCCAGGAACTGGCGAGCAGGATCCCCCATCTGTCAAGTACCGTTGCGCTCGGCTGTCCATGAGGTCAGCCGGTCTCATGTTCTGTATTGAAAGGACTCCCCTGTCATGGCAGGAATCATCCCCTGGCTGGGTGCGCTGGGCACCACAGGAAAAGCCGTTGTTGTAGCATCCGTCGTTGCCGCTGGTGGCACCGGTGCAGCAGTGGCCGCCACCGCCACCGTTGCGCCGACCGATGCGACGTCCACTGTGTCGCCGGCCGCCCCCGCCGCTGATCCGTCGGCTTCCTCCACGGCCACATCGTCGGTTGTTCCCGCATCGACGCCCACTCCGTCCAGCGCGCCCGTATCTTCGGCTGAGGTCCCGCCGGCGCCGGCGTCATCTTCAACCGCACCGGAGTTGGCACACGCACCGGACGTACCAGTGATTGCCGAACCGGCAGAGGCACCGGAGGCGCCGGAGCATGCCGAACCGGCAGAGGCGCCGGAGCATGCCGAACC
>NZ_JBNPEN010000014.1:0-1806 GCF_050490295.1 Pseudarthrobacter sp. J1763
GCACCACCCCAACCCCTCAACAGGATCAGAACTCGCTCCGGAGCAACTTTTCAAACTTACCCGATTCACCACCAAACCGCAAATCCATATTCCAGGACTCACACCAGCAGCAAACACAACCCACAACCACACTCAGACGCCCAAAAAGACGACCAAACCATGGCCTAAAAGAAAGGGGGGTGGCCACCCGCGGTCCCAGCTCAACGCTGTTCCCCTCGCGGCGACTCAAAAAACAATACACCCCACCAACACCCAACACAAATCCGGTAGGCGCTGCGCCACTTCCGCATCAACATGCGGAATTTCGGGGTATATGTCCCCACTTTCTACCTGAATGGAAGAAAAGTGATCTTATGGCGTGCATCACTCCGCAGGATTCAGGCGTCGGCCACATATTGGCCAGCGGCCCTGCCTTGCGCGAAACCGGCCTGTGCCGCCAAGGGACGCAGTGACAGATCCATGGCATTGACCCCAAAATAGTTCGCGGCCTCCCCTTCAGGAAATATGGTTGCCACTTTGCTGCCAGCGGACCGCAGCTCAGAGACTTGGGAAGCCAGATCCACCCCCCACTCGCTGGGCGTTCGGGACCTGCCACCAAAAGGTGAGAGCACCAAAACCTCTTTGTATCCCTTCACCACGTCTGCGTTATCGGCGTTCGTCCGGTAGCCGCCGTCGACATAGTGATTTTCACCAATCTGATATGCAAAACCACTCGAGCAGCTGGCCGCCACGGCATCTACCAGGTTCACGCCGCTCTCCGAGTCGAAGGTCAGTGGGTCACCACTCACGGCGTCGACGGCGGTGACGAACACTCGTTGTTCCGGCCAGACATCCCCAACGAATCTAGAGGCAACGGTCGCGCGCCAACGCTCTTGGAAAGCAACGTCCGACGACGCTTCCCGGCTAAGTGCCCAGGCGCCGATACGCCGACGCATGTCAGTGATGTCCACTGATGCAGCGATGACTTCGCCAGTCGCACCAAGCTGGCCGTTCACCATACGACGCGGCGCCTCGGACGCCGCCACCGGTGGCATACTACTACGCTGCGGCGAGACTCCGCCTAGTTCCCGCTCTGGAAGAGAGGGTGCGCGCTCATTCATGATGGCCTCGAACAGCTCCGCCGGTGTGGCTCCGCTGGTGATCTGCGCAGCTGCGGTTGCACCTGCAGAAGTTCCTACGATGAGGTCAAAATCCTTGACTCTGCAGCCCGCGTCAACGAGACCTGCTACAACGCCAATGAGCCACGCGTTCCCAGTGGATCCACCCCCGCCCAGAACTAGTGCCCGCTGACGCGACTGAATGGGATGAGACTGAGTGGAATGCGGCTGAACGGCCGTTGGCGTCTCTGCGGGGTGGGAACCAGTAACTGAAGATGAATTTGTGTTCATGGGAATGGCCTTTCGCGATGTGCGGGCATTCCCAGACGGCGCGAGTTCTAGATAACCCGACCGCAGGACCATGAACTGCGAGGGAGGCCCATTACGGATACTGCTTTCACGGGTCTCACCTCCTAGCAAAATTCAATGATGACAAAAGTCTCGCGGTCAATAAAAGGATAATACCCACGCACGCAACCTGCGTCGAGTGGGTTGGGGTCCTGTGGGCCGGGTTGGGTTGGGGTGTGGTTGTTAAAGTAGTAAAGCCCCGTACCTGTGTGGGTGCGGGGCTTTACTATGAATGGTTGTCCGGCGGTGTCCTACTCTCCCACACCCTCCCAGGTGCAGTACCATCGGCGCTGTGGGCCTTAGCTTCCGGGTTCGGAATGGGACCGGGCGTTTCCCCCACGCTATGACCGCCGTAACCCTA
>NZ_JBNPEN010000014.1:1816-68841 GCF_050490295.1 Pseudarthrobacter sp. J1763
CCAAAAGCGCGTTAGCTACATCACAATGGCATTTGGCCCCGCAAACGCTGGGAACTAGCAATATTTTCCAGCGAAATGATGAATCTGAACGATGAATATCAATACAACAGTGGGTACAAAAAAGGCCGGCAACCAATTGGTTGCCGGCCTTTTCTAAACTACGGAATTACCAAGAGGACTTGGTGATACCCGGAAGTTCGCCACGGTGAGCCATGTCGCGGAAGCGAACACGGGAGATACCGAACTTCTGGAAGGTACCGCGCGGGCGGCCATCGATGATGTCGCGGTTACGCAGACGTACCGGTGACGCGTTGCGAGGCAGCTTCTGCAGGCCCAAGCGAGCCTCTTCGCGTGCCTCGTCGGTAGCGTTCGGGTTAACCAGGGTCTTCTTCAGTTCGAGGCGCTTTGCAGCGTAGCGCTCGACAATGACTTTGCGCTGCTCGTTACGAGCAATCTTGGACTTCTTAGCCATGTGGTTTAGCGCTCCTCTCGGAATTCAACGTGCTGGCGGATCTTGGGATCGTACTTCTTCAGAACCAAACGGTCTGGGTCGTTACGACGGTTTTTGCGGGTTACGTAGGTGTAACCGGTGCCCGCGGTGGACTTCAGCTTAATGATGGGACGTACGTCCTTATCCTTTGCCATTAGAGCTTTACACCTCGAGCCAGGATCTGAGCAACGACAGCGTCAATACCGCGTACGTCGATGGTCTTGATGCCGCGTGCAGAAACCTGCAGCGTCACGTTGCGGCGCAGGGAAGGAACCCAGTAGCGCTTCTTCTGAATGTTCGGATCGAACCGACGCTTGTTACGTCGGTGCGAGTGCGAAATGCTGTGTCCAAAGCCCGGCTCGGCTCCGGTCACTTGGCAATGTGCTGCCATTTGACTCTCCTCGAAAAAATAATGGGTAACGGAGAACAGGCTGCTGCCCTCCGCGCGCTTGCTAGCGTTCACCAACGGCCCCAGAGTCATTCCGATGTTTTCCGCAAACTTTTTGAGAACCGATAGAACGGTCAAAGCTCCTCGTTGCGGCGGAGACTATGGGCCACAGATTTCTAGAACCTTGGGAGATTTAAGAGGTCTGGGATGCCGGGCAAATACGGGAATGTGCTCAACTTGAGCCCCTAACTACCGGCTTCTTGATGCCGCAGGAAACCTGCAAACTCCAATAACCGGAGCAATCAAACACACTCCGCGCCACCTTGCGCCTGTCAAGTCTACCGATACACGCGGATTAAGACCAATCACCCCTAGCACACCCGCTGAACTTCACACGCGAGCCCAAGCCGTTTCACAGCTGAATGATAGCTGGGCGTCCGATCCTTATTTCATGACCACACACTCACTAGATGCCATCACGGCGCCAGCACCCGCACTTCAGTCCAGACTCCGGCGTCGTCTCTTAAGCCGCGACGCGATCATCGTGGCCGGCTGGGCCTCTATCGCGTTCTCAGTGGCGCTGTGGCTGGCCGACGGCGGACTGTCCAAGGTGAATTCCGTGGCCAACGCCCTGACGGCTGCTGGAATTGTGACAGGCCTCATCGGCACCGATCTAGTAGTGCTGATGCTGATTTTGGCGGCCCGAATCCCCGTCCTGGACCGGACCATGGGCCACGACAAAGCCATGGCGTTACACCGCAAACTCGGCAAGCCTGCGCTCTACCTCTTACTAGGTCACGGACTTCTTTTGTCCACTTCCTATGGAATGGCAGAAGGCATCAACCCGATTAGCGAAGCAGTCTCCCTCTGGGTGCAAGTGCCGGATATGTGGCTGGCCTTCTTGTCCGTAGCACTGTTCATTCTGGTGGTGGTTACGTCCCTCGTTGCCGTGCGGAAACGTTTCCCTTACGAGTTTTGGCACGCTATCCACCTCCTAAGCTACGCAGCAGTTGCCACCGCTATCCCCCACGAATTCAGTGTTGGCGCCGTGTTCGCCGAAGGCACTTGGCAGCGCTGGTACTGGGTTTTCCTCTACGTAGCTACTGCCGTGGCACTCCTGATTTTCCGGGTGATCATCCCCATCCGCGCCAGCTTGCGTCACCAACTCACAGTGGTAGCCGTAGAGCCCCAAGGCTTGGACGCTGTCAACGTCATCCTGGGCGGACAGCACCTCAACGAACTCGCCGGCAATGGTGGCAGGTTCTTTATCTGGCGCTTTTTGACCCCTGGAATGTTTTTGCAAGCCCACCCGTACAGCCTCTCCGCGGAGCCAGCCGCTAACCACTTGCGGATCACAGTACGCAACCTAGGTGCCGGCAGTGCCCGCCTTGCCTCACTAAAACCCGGGACGAAAGTTGCGGTGGAAGGACCCTACGGAATGTTTGGAACAGCAGCACGGACCCAAGAAAGAGTTGTACTGATCGGCGCTGGTATTGGAATCACACCGCTCCGCGCACTCCTGGAATCAACACCATTCCCACGCGGTGGGGCCACCGTTCTGCTGCGTGCCACAGACCAGTCCGGCCTGTACCTCAGCGACGAAATCCTCGAACTAGCCCGACGCCGGGACGCCAGAGTGTTCCACCTGACCGGTAAGCGTTCCCACGCACCGGGCAAAGAATGGCTGCCGGCCGAAGCTGCCAACGCCGGCTACGGGCTGTCCGATTACGCCCCCGACCTAGCCGATTCGGACGTCTACATTTGCGGGCCCAACCGCTGGGCCGAAGCAGTGATCGCCGAGGCAACTGCCGCTGGCGTTTCAGAAGACCAAATTCACTTTGAAAGGTTCGACTGGTGAATACCCGAGCGAAAGTCTCTTCCGCCATCGCTTCGGCGATCGTACTCTTCGGTGGCTGGCAACTGGGCAATCAAGCCGTTGCCGCCCAACACACCACATCCCTCGCTACAGGGCTTAGCCCCAATGCCACGGGAGTAACAACACCTGAATCCACCACTGAAACCACCCCCAGTACGGGATCCACCAGCAGTGGATCGAGCACGGCCACCACCCCGTCAGACACAGCAACAACACCATCAGCAACAGCCAGCGCATCAAGTACTGACGGCACCTTCCAAGGCACAGCCGTTCAGACGCGCTTTGGCACAGTTCAGGTTCAGGTCACGGTGGCCTCCGGGAAAATCACCGATGTCACTGCCCTGCAATTGACCGACGCCGAGATGCGCTCAGTCCAAATCAGCAACCAGGCCGCTCCGATGCTGCGCAGCGAAGTCCTCCAAGCCCAGTCAGCGAACGTTCAGACAATCGGCGGAGCCACGATCACCTCCGACGCCTACCTAACGTCCCTGCAGGCCGCCCTCGACGAAGCCCACTTCTAGGCCATGAACTACACCCCAGCCAAAACTGCTGATTCCTTCCGCAGCCGGACCTTCCAATGCATGGGCACGGTGATCAGTCTCAGCGCACCACCGCGTCCCCACATCAGTGCCGAGCAAGCCGCCGATGAACTCGAAGCCGCAACCGCCGTCGTCGAACAGGTTTTTGACGAGATTGACGAACGCTTTAGTCTCTACCGTCCTGATTCCGAGGCGTCGCAGCTGGCTCGCGGAGAACTGCACCTGACCAACGCTTCCGCGGTGATGCGCGAGCAGTATGCTGCGGCTATCGACTGGCGAAACCGCACCAATGGCGCGTTTGACCCGGTAAGGAACGACGGCGTTGTGGACCTCAGTGGGGTGGTGAAGGCTTATGCGATTAGCAGCGCAGCCCAGAGCCTGCATGCGCTAGGGGTGGTGGATTGGTGCCTCAATGCCGGTGGTGATGTGCTGGTGTCCGGTTCTCCTGAACCGCGTAGAAACGAGGTGTGGCAGGCAGGGATTGTTGATCCTGCCAATCCCGGCGCCCTGATCGCCGCCCATCCGCTGAGCCCGGGACGGACAGCCGCCCTGGCAACTTCTGGTTCGGCCGAACGCGGCGACCATATCTGGCAGCGCTGGGACTACTCGCAAGTCCACGACCATTGGGAAGCGCCGAAACCGCGGGAGGGTTCTCAAGAGTTTGTTCAGGTTTCCGTTGCGGCTGCGGACATCATCACCGCAGACGTGCTGGCCACGGCGGTGGTTGCCGGCGGGCATGCGTCTCTCCGGCACGCAGCTGACACGTGGGACGTAGACATTTTGGCGATTCAGCGCGACGGCCAAATCCTTGCGACTCCGGGTTTCAGAGCCTAATCAGGGCCATCGCCAGCTCTTTGGTGCCCTAGAGAGAGCCGAGCTCAAGCGGCGAGACAAGATCCGCATACTTAGGGCTCAACCCATCGCCTGAAGAACGGCCGGTCACACGTCTAACCACCCACGGGGCCGCGAATTCTTTGGCCCACTTAGCGTTAGCACGCAATTGCTCGGCCACACTCAGCTGAGGTAGTTCAGGTAGCTCAGGAACCTCAACACCGGAGTCCTCGGGCAGATCGTGACCCATGACGGACAACACCCGGCGAGCCATGTTGATGTGGCCGGGAGTGGACATGTGCATCCGGTCTTCGCCCCACAAACGCCAGTCCTGGTATTCGGCAAAACGCCAGTAGTCAACCACCGTTGCGCCGTGATCAGCAGCGATTCCACGCACAAATTCGTTATAAATTGCGGTGCGTCCGCGGGTGGCACCAAAAACTTTGGAGGCACCGGAGTCAAAGCCGGTAAACACCAAAACTGAGGCACCTTGGCTACGCAATGCGGCAACAGCCTTGTTGTATTCGAGCATCAAAGCGTCGATGTCCACGCTGGGCCGGAGAATGTCATTGGCACCGGCATAGAGTGTTACAACAGTGGGCTCAAGGCCAAGCGCAACATCCAACTGCTCGGCTAAAACTTGGCGCAGCTTTTTGCCACGGATGGCCAAGTTCGCGTAACCGAGGCATGAATCTGCGAGCGCCAGCTGCTCTGCCACCCGATCCGCCCAGCCGCGTACGCCATTGGGGCGCTGCTCATCTGGGTCCCCCAAGCCTTCGGTGAACGAATCCCCTAGAGCTACATATCGCGTGCTGAACTGCTCTACTGACTCAGGTGTCACTTGGTACTCCATACTGATTTCGACGTCCACTGCTGTGTATTAGTGCGGTCCGGTGTTCCTGCAGCAGCTTGGCCGCTGCCGCGGCGAGGACTACGCCGAGCTAGGGTCGCGCAGAATCCAATGATCCGCATCCAGTGCGGCCACAATTTTGTCCCCAATACGGGCTAGATCGGACACGTCATCCGCGTCCAAGCCGTCCAACAACAGGCCCCGCACCGTAGCAACGTGCCCCGGAGCAAGCTCCACCAGCGTGGCAAAGCCTTCTTCAGTGAGATGTGCTGTGGTCACGCGTGCATCGCTGGGGTGCGGTTGGCGCTCTACCCAGCCACGAGTCTGCAACTTGGTAACAACGTGGGAGAGCCGGGACAACGATGCGCTAGTTCTGGCGGCCAACTCGCTCATGGGCAAGTACTGCCCGGGAGCTTCAGAGAGCATCGCAAGAACGTTGTAGTCAAAAAGGGAAAGTTTCCGAGCGTTCTGGAGTTGTGTATCCAGCGTGGCAGGGAGCAATGTGGTGATGCTCAACACCGCCAACCAGGCCCGGCGTTCGTCAGCATTCAACCAGCGCGGTTCAGTCATAGCTACATCTTAAGCCGAACCACCCTTAGTATTACGCCAATTGCTCCTCCCGCCGAGCCGCCCGATTCGCTCCCAACAGTTCAGGAAGAACCACGGGCAACAACTCGGGCCAACGTGCGCTGAACCCGTCACCGCTACTGGCCCCGCGGAACCTTCGCCCCAACCATGGTGTGAAGTCGCGCCGGAGCCAAGTGACGTCGTCGTTCACTATTTCCCTCGCCGTGCGCGCAGCCAATGGCGGAAGGTGGGGAGACGGAATCGAATGCGGGGCCCCCAAAACCTCGAGGACCTTTTTGGCCATATATACGTGCCCCAGAGTGGCCATGTGCAGCCGGTCGCTTGACCACATCCGGCGGTCTTGGAACTTTTCAAAACACCAATAATCCACCAACTCGGCGCCGTATTCCTTGGCAACATGGCGGATTCGGCGGTTGTAAATCGCGTTGCGGAACGTGAGCGGTTCAAGCAGCGGCGACAGCGGAACGTTGTATCCGGTAAACAGCAACACCCGCGCGCCAGTGGCACTGATTCGTGCCACTGCGGACTCAAAACGGTCCAGCAAACGCGGCAAATCCAAACGCGTCATCAACAAGTCATTGCCACCGGCGTAAAAGCTCACCAGATTCGGCTCCATGGCCAGGGCGGGCTCCAGCTGCTCCTGAATAATGGGGTCCAACCGCCGGCCACGGATGGCCAAATTAGCGTAGCGCGTAGCCGGATCATGGCGGGCCAGCTCCTCAGCCACTCGGTCCGCCCATCCGCGCACGTTGTTAGGTAAGCGCAGGTCCCGGTCCCCCAAACCTTCCGTGAAGGAATCACCCATGGCCACAAATCGGATGGGTACTTGGCTGCCTACTGTCACGATCGCTGACCTTCTCTCACGGTGCCGGACAAAGTGTCCTCTTGAGCTAATCGGTCTTCAACAAGCCGGCGCAGTCCACCTTTGCGAGGTACCTTTACCGGCTCAGGCCATCGTGGGGCGAGTGAGTCCCCCAGCGTGACGCCCTGAATTTTGCGGCGGAACAAGGGCAGCACCCAGTCGTGAACCCAACGACGCTGAGCAACTTCCCACTCGCGCAGGGTTCGGCGTGGGGCCGGATCCCAATCCTTGAGTTTGATCTTGTGCTTAACACCCAAATGGTTCAGCACCTGCGCGGCAAGATATTTGTGCCCGGCCTTGGACATGTGGAGCCGGTCCGTGTCCCACATTCGGCGATCGTAATAGGCATCGAAGCACCAATAGTCCACCAGCGTGGCCTTGTACTTGTAGGCCAGATCGCGGACCCGCTGGTTGTAAAGAGTGTTGCGCTTTTTGAGCGGTTCAAGGACCGGGGAAACCTTCACGTCATAGCCGGTGAACAACACCAGATGAGCCCCGGAAGCTGCCAATTTGGCAATCATGGACTCGTAATCAGCCAGCAAGTCTTCCATGTCCGTGCCGAAATCCAGGATGTCATTCCCACCGGCGTACAGCGTGATAAGCGTGGGGTTCATGGCGAGCGCTGGCTCAAGTTGCTCATCAATGATGTGGCGCAAACGTTTGCTCCGGACCGCAAGGTTGGCGTACTCCCAGCCCGGTTCCGCCTTGGCCAAACGTTCAGCAACGCGATCCGCCCAACCACGCACCCCGTTGGGCAAAATCGGGCTATGGTCCCCCACACCCTCCGTGAACGAATCACCGATGGCGACATACCGCCGTCGTCCCTGCTGGTCGCCACTCAAAACTTCCCGCACACGGCCACGCTAACCCGCCCACACAACGGGTAGGAAAAGGCGAGATTAACAGGCGGTGCCCGCCGCCCGGGGCCGGAGGGCCGGAACTACAGTTCGGCTTTACCCGCCCGCCAGTAGCCCATAAACGCCACTTGCTTCCTATCTATACCAACGTCACGCACCAAGTACCGCCGCAGTTCCTTGATGACCCCGGCCTCTCCAGCGAGCCATGCGTAAAACGGAAGCGCACCGGAGGGAACGTTCGGGTTGCGTGAGCTCTGAACTGTGGCGGCGTTGAGTCGTTGAGGTGTTTCCCACAGAATGTCTTGATCTACGTTGACGTCCTCGGGCTCCGGGCCGGCTGCGTGGGCTTCCTTGAGCGCCACCCAGCCTGGCAACTGAATTGCCGAGCGCACAGCTTCTTGGAGTAGTTCTCCGTGCGGGCGCGAACGGCCAAGCGCCGCACCACGGGCCAGCCATGTGATCTGAACAGCCGCCTGAGTACTGATGTCTTGGAAATCTGCGGCTTCGGGAACTTCAAGGAACGCTTCGCCCTGAATGTGAACAGGGAGGGATTCGAGGATGGCACTGATGGCTGGCACGGCTGTTTCATCCCCGGCAAGAAGAACGCGCTGGGCCATTCCGGGGCGGAATTCGATGCCGCTATACGTCTCGGCAGTAATACAGTGCCCTGCGTGATTGTTGGGACCAATAATGACCATCCGATCACCCGGTTGGGCCTCGAGCGCCCACGCTGCTGCCGGCCCGGAATGCCCTTCGGCGTCAACGTGAATCACAAAGTCCACATCAATTTCCGGGTACACGCCGTCTAGCCGGGCTTCGCGGACCGTGTAGGTGCGCATATCCCCACGTATTTCCGGGTCCATGGCCAACCATTGTTGATACCAGCTGGCGTTCGCAGTGTTGAGTTCGGCGGTATTAAAGGACGGCAGCGGCGCCCGGCCACCGCTGGGCGTTTTGCTGGGAATCATCAACTTGATCCGCAGATCAAGGCACGGTCCGTGAACGCCAAAGTCGCGGAGTTCGTAGCCACCAAAAGTGATGCGCAGGAAGTTTGCCCCCACCTTTTGAATGGCTGAGACTGTGACATTAAAGGCCAGGACCATAGGTTCGACGGCGGCGATGGTGGTTTTCTGCGTATCGGTGCTCATGCTGTGTACTCCAGTTCCGCGACGTTCAAGGAATCGGCTGCCAGGCGCGGGCCAACATTGTGGCGGCCAATCGGGATGATCAACGGTGTTCCAGAAACCGGGTCCGGGATCACGCGCGATTGCAGGCCAAAAACGTTCGAAACCATGTGCTCAGTCACCACGTCATTTGGCCGCCCCTCGGCAACAATCGCGCCTCCTTTGAGCGCAATCATGTGGTCCGCGTATCGCGCGGCAAGGTTCAGATCGTGAAGCACAATCACCACCGTGGTGCCGCGGCTCTGGTTCAGTTCAGTCACAAGATCCAAAACCTCCACTTGATGCGCCAAATCCAAGTAGGTAGTGGGCTCATCAAGTAACAGCACCTCAGTTTCTTGAGCCAAGGCCATGGCAATCCAGACGCGTTGACGCTGACCGCCGGAGAGTTCATCAACATTCCGCTCAGCCAGCTCTAACGAATCCGTCAGTTCCAACGCCCGGCGCACCGCAGCGTCGTCGTACTCTGAGGCGTTGCGGAAGAAACCTTGGTGCGGGTAACGGCCCCGGCTGACCAACTCCCGAACCGTGATTCCCTCAGGCGCCAAGGGGTGCTGCGGGAGAAGACCTAGAGTCCGCGCCACTTCTTTGGCCGGGCGCGAGTGGATGCTTTTCCCATCCAAAGTCACGGCCCCACCGGCGGGCCTCAGCAGCCGTGAAAGTCCACGCAAAAGGGTCGATTTTCCGCAAGCATTGGCGCCGACGATCATGGTGACTTTGCCGTCCGGGATCTGCAGTGAAAGCGAGTCCACCACCTTCCGCGCGTCGTATTGAAGGGTGATGTTGGAGGCCGAAAGCTGAGCCATCATGCGTCCTTTCGTTTCAGCTGCGGGGCGGCTAGGAGCCACAGGAGGAAGGGTGCACCGAGCGCGCCGGTCACTACGCCTACTGGTAATGCGGTGCCGTGAAGCAGTAACGGGGCAATGTTGTAGGCAAAGAAATCTGCCGCCAGAACTAGCAGCGCGCCGGTCAGGGCCGCGGCTGCTAGGGAGTTACTCCCGGTGATGCGCCGCGCGATAGGCCCGGCGAGGAACGCTACAAAGGACACCGGTCCGGTGGCGGCGGTGGCCACAGCGGCAAGTCCGACGGCGGTAATCACCACAGCGAATCGGCTCGCCGGAACCCGGACGCCCAGTGCCGCGGCGGCGTCATCGCCAAGTTCCAACATACGCAGCGGTTTAGCAAGGATGGCGGCAGCGGGAAGCAGAATAATCAGGGCCATTCCCAAGATGCTAATCCGCTCCCACGAGGAAGAATTAAGCGAACCGTTGAGCCAAATCAGTACTTCGGAGGCGGTGCGGACGTCAGCTCTGGTCATCAGGAAATTGACCACAGCTTGCATTGCCGCCGCCACACCCACACCGCCCAGAATGAACTTGGTGCTCACGCCGCTGGCACTGCTGCTTCCACTGCGCTTGCCGCGCTTGCCGCCGGCGATCGAGTAAATCAAAACCGCGACGGCTAGGGCACCCAGCAGAGCGAAGAGAGCAACCCCGGCGCCGGAGAGCCCAAAGATCACGATTGCCACCACTGCCGCAGCGCTTGCACCGCTGCTGATGCCTATAACGTCGGGGCTCGCGAGCGGGTTGCGGAGCATGGTTTGGAAGAGCGCGCCGGAGAGTCCGAATGCCAAACCAACCATGGCGCCCAGCACGGCGCGCGGGAGTTTGTTTTCCATCACGATGAAGCTTGCGCCCGGGATGGGGTCTCCTCCGGTGAGCCGTGCTGCAACAATTTTGACGAAGTCTGGGATGGTCACGGTGTAGCTTCCCAGCAGGACGTACACGGCAAAAAGAACCAGCAACAGCCCCGCGAGAACAGCTACCGAGGCACGGGTTTTCACAGCCCGGTTCCTTTACTCCGGCGAACCAGGGCCACAAACACTGGCGCCCCGATGATCGCCGTGAGAATACCGGCCGGAACTTCTGCGGGCAATAAAACCACCCGGCCAATAATGTCCGCACCCACCAAAAGCACCGGCGCCAAAACCATAGAAAACGGCAGAATCCAGCGGTAATCCGGGCCGGTAACGCTCCGGACAGCATGCGGAATCACCAAACCCACAAAACCAATAGGGCCAGCAATCGCCGTGGCTCCACCGCACAAAAGGACAACACCCAAGGCGGCCACCCCGCGAACTAGACCAACACGCTGACCCAAACCACGGGAAACATCATCCCCGAGGGCCAGGCTGTTGAGAATCCGGCCGGTGCACAGAAGAATCACGGCACCCAAAATAAGGAAGGGGACGGCAGGCAAAATCACTGCCCAGTCACGCCCCGCAACGCTACCCACTTGCCAGAAGCGGAAGCGGTCCAAAGTGTCTTGACTTGAGACCAATATGACATTCATCAACGAATACAGCCCTGCACTGAGAGCAGCACCAGCCAGCGCGAGTTTGACCGGCGTTGGACCGTCTTGCCCGATTGATGCCACGAGATACACCACGGTGGCGGCCACTGCAGCGCCGATGAACGCGAACCAGATGTACCCATTCAGCGCCGTGATCCCGAACAGATAAATGCCACTCACCACGGCGATCGCAGCGCCAGCATTGACCCCCATGATGCCCGGATCAGCCAAGGGGTTCCGTGCCACACCTTGCATCGCAGCACCAGACAGGCCCAGCGCCGCACCGGCCAGCAGCCCCAGAACTGTCCGTGGAATGCGGGCAATAACCACCGCGTGATCACCATTGGAAGGGTCAAAACGCGTCAGCGCCGCAACAACTGTCTCAAAACTCAGAGCACGGGCGCCCACTGCAAGTGAGGCGAGGGAAATCAGAAAAAGCAGTACGACGGCGGTAGCCAGCCACGCGGGCCGGTTACCAAAAGCGCGAGAACCTGAAGCACGCGTCTCTGGCACCCCAATGGCGGGTGCACTGAGCTGCGTATTCGCGAGTACCGCCGTCGTACTGTTTTTCACTGTGGCGAATCTACTTTACTGCGTCGGCTGCCTTGCCCAACTGCGGCAAGAAAGTATCCAGGGCCCACGGCAGGCTCAGAGGTGAGGAGGCAGAGATTGCCAAGGTGAGCGTGTTGGACGTGTCTGCAACGAGCGCGCCGCTGGCTACGGCCGGGATCTGGCTCAAAAGGGGATCTTTTGTGATGGCCTCAGCAGTGGTGGTGTCCGGAACCCAGGTCACAAAGACGTCTGAGTCGAGCTCATTGGCTTTTTCAGCGGACCAGGGGAAAAAGAACTCCTTGGAACCCTTGGATTTCTGAGCCACCACGGGGGCGAGCGTCATTCCGATTGAACTGAGGAAGCGCGGGCGGTTGTCATTAGCGCTGTAGACGTTGACGCCGTCGCCCTTGGCTGGCTCGAGGTTGCCGTAGATGAAGGTTTTGTCCTTGATCTGGGGGTACTTGGCGGCCTGTTCAGCCACAAGTGCTTCGGTTTCTTTGACCAGTTGGGTGGCTTCAGCGTCCTTACCAAGGGCCTTGCCGATCATGGCCGTAGCGTCTTGCCACGGGGTGCCGTAGGCGATCTCCGGGTAAGCAACTACGGGGGCGATCTGGCTGAGCTTGGTGTAGTCCTCTTTGCTCAGGCCCGAGTAGGCGGCGAGGATAACGTCCGGGGTGAGCTTGGCAATCTCGGTGAAGTTGATGCCGTCCGCTTCGGAGTACTGAACGGGCGCCTTGTCAGTGCCAAGGGCCGCGCCGGCTTTTTCGAGGGCAGCGTCCTTCCACGGGGTGGAGCCCTTGGCATTGTTGCCCCACTCGTTTTTGGGCATACCCACGGGGATCACACCGAGCGCTATGGCGATGTCGTCATTAACCCAGGACACCGTGGCGACGCGTGTGGGCTGAGCTTTGATGGTGGTCTCGCCAAAAGCGTGCTTGATGGTCACCGGGAAGGCAGCTGATTTTTCGGTTGTTCCGGCAGTGGCTGAGGCTGCGGGTCCGGTTGAGCAGGCGCTCAGAGAAAGGACGACGGCGGCAAGGGCTGCGGTTGCTCCGCCAGCGGATTTGAGGACTGACCTGCGAGAAGGCTCTGAAATGCGGGAAGCCACGGGACTCCTTGAGAGTGATCGATGGGAACTTAGGTAAGGCTACGCTATGTTCCCATAAATTACGCAATGTTTTACTTGCGTAATGCATTTGGGGCGGGTGAGAGGAGTGTCACCCGGGTGAGAATGCCTGCAGAGGTAGACACTTGAAGAAGATCTTTGACACCATAGAGGGTGGCCTGACTTCAACAGGACCATCAACAAACAGGCTTTGGATAAGACGGAAGAAACGAGGCGAGCATGACGCGCAAGGCGCAGCTCTTGGCCTCCGCAGGAAGCGGGGCGGCCATTGCGGCCTGCCCGGCGAACGGCTGAAACACCGTTCCATCGCACTAAAAGCCTCCGGCAACAGTGCATTTTCTTCTGTCAAAGGTCCATTGTTATGCAGCCACTAACGGCACCCCAAATACGCTCATCCCTGCTCAACGCGAGCCGCTCAGAAGCGAGCAAACTCAACCTGCCCAAGAATCTGGAAACCCTCGACTGGGAAAACATGGACTTCCTGGGCTGGCGCGATCCAAAAATGCCCCTGCGAGGGTACTTGATCCTGCCAAGCCCCAAAGGCCTACACGGAATTATGCTCCGTGCCCCCGAAGGTGGAGCCAAGAAAAACCGGCGCGTGCTGTGCGAACTCTGCCGCGACGTTGCCTCCAAGGAAGAAGTCCTTCTCTGGGTAGCCAAGCGTGCAGGTCAATCCGGGCGCAACGGTAATACGATCGGCACACTCATTTGCGCCGACTTCCAGTGCAGCTCAAACGTCCGCAAACCACCGGCCGTGAGCGCGATCAATCCGGACCCGGACGCTGTGGTACTGGAAAGAACCGCTGCGCTGATCCAACGCACCGAACTGTTTTTGGAACGCGTCCAAAACCGGTAACTTGGACCGCTAGCGCAGCACAATGTCCACCGGGTTGGCCTCACTTTGAGGCTGACCCGGTGCGGCACGGCCGCCAGCAGGCAAGGTCAAGACGCCTGAACGGTTGGTGCGCTTATCCCGCAAAATCTCCGTCACCGAACCCAAATGGCGGGACAAATCGATCACGTTCTCCGGGGCGGCTAGCAACAGCTGGAACCCAAACTCGTGCAGGGCCTTGATACCGGCGCCGGCGAATTCCTCCGAGGCCAACACAAACGCCTCATCCATCATCACAGTGCCGTAGCTAGTGAATCCTTGATCGGCAATGCCCAATTGGTAGCTCAGAGCCGCGGCCATAATAAAAGCCGTGAACCGTTGACGCTCACCACCTGACATGGAGCCGGTGTCAGCGTGAACGTAGACTTCATCTCGCACACCACCATCCGGGCCGGTGACACTACGGTGTTCTTTGCACTGAATAAACAAGTGCCCGCGGACATCTAGCACTTCGGCCCGCCAGCGCCGGTCCTCGGGGGCAGCAGAACCCAGACGCTTAACAATCGCCTCAAGGGACTTGTACCGCGCAGTTAGTTCCGCTTCTTCAGGCTCCGCATTTTCAGTACTAGCGGCCCGCGCATGGCGAGGCTTCAGCGCATTGGTGATGGCTTCTTTAAACTGCCGTGCAGCTACCGGCAGGGTTGGTTTAATGTCCAGCTCAAGGTGGCTTCCCTCATGGAAATTCACTTCGGAGAGGATGCCGTTGAGCGGCAAAATGCGGCTGCTGATACTGCGTCGTTCCTCATCTAGAAGGTGCAACAGGGTGCTGAAAGACTCGTGAGTGCGCTGATTAAAGAATTCGCGGAACTCGGCCTCTTGCGCTGGCAGCCCATCCCGAACAATCGAGTGGTAGCGGGCCTCAAAATCCGCTGCCGCCCCAATCGAGGTACCGTAGTCCGCCGAGATTCCACTGCCCCACTCGCGGACAAAAGACTCAAAAATGCGGGTCAGCGAGTCAGCCGTGGCTTGGGCGCGCGCTTGCACTTCGTAAAGTTCGTTGAGCAGCCGGGTTTTGACCTTGTTAGCCAAGTTATCCAGTTCGTGAATCTCGGTGACGTCGCCGAAGTCGGTGAAGTACGGTTCCAAGGCGGCAACCGTAACTTCCGACGGCGGAGCTTGGTTCAGGCGCTGACGTGCAGCTTCCAGGAGGGAATCGGTTGCGCTGAGCTGGTGGTCCAGCGTTTTGTACTCGCTCTGCAGAACTGCCGCAGCCTCGGTGCTGGCCTGGTGCTTGGTGCGGAATTGTTCGATGGCCGTCCGCAATGGTTCAAGGTTTTCTTGGGCAGCCAGAGCGTCCGTGAGCCGTTGTTGAATCCTGGCGAGTTCGCTTTGGGCAGCCTCTGTGGAAACTTGTTCCCAGGGCCGGGAGTCTTGCGCGATCTTTTTGAGCGCATCGAGCTGACGGGCCATACCTTGATGCGAATCTTCGCGGCTTTGGGCCAGTGTTGCTGCAGCGGCGAGCTCGGTTTCGAGTTCCTTGACCCGTTCTTCAAGTAGTTGCACCTTAATGCTGTTATCAAAGCCCAGAACGTAGTCCTGGCGGGAGGCGAAACGGTCGTCTTTCTCTACAGTGTGGCGGTTGCGTTTGACCACACCTCCTAGGGAAAGTCCCTTGTCCAGCTGCGCTAGTTCTTTAGGGTCCTCCACGCAGGGGTAGGCGAAGTCCACAGCAATACGTTCCCGCAGCCACCTTCCGGCCTCCTCGGGGTGCACGCCGCCTTCAACAATGTCCAGCTTCGCCAGCAGATCATTCTCGCGGACGTCCTCCAATGCCAAGGCAGCGCCGGCGAGTGGCTTTGAGGTGTCAACCGCGCGGAGAGCCCCACGAATGGTGTGGTTGTTCAGGAAGGTGGTAACGGCGTCAAACTTGTCACCGGGCACCAGCAAGGTGGTGGCGAGCGAACGCAAGGCCCGCTCCGCGGCGGGGCGCCATTTCTCCTCCCCAGGCGCCAAGTCCATCAGCTCACCGCCAAAGGGCAAGTCATTGGCGTCAATGTCTAGGGCTTCGGCTAGTGCTGCACGGTTTTGCAGGCTGGCCGTGGGGAGCAGTGATTTGGCCCCACGGAGGGTGGCAAGTTCTTGTTGCGCCTCAGCGAGTTCACGCTTTTTGGTGGCGTGCGAATCGAAGGCCTCAAAACGCAGCTCGCGCAACGACTCCGAGTTGCCTTCAAGCTGGGCAGCCGTCTCCGCAGCCTCGCGGTGAGCCTGTGCCCAAGCTTCGGCGTTCCACTCCAGCTCAAGGGCAGCGTCGCGCAAGGATTGCTGTGCGGACTGCTCCACTTGCTCGCGAAGGCGCAGACCAACGCGAGCATTTTCTACCGATGCTTCAATTGCCGAGATCGCGTTACCGCCCCGGTTGTTGTAGTCCGATTCCTGTTCGCGCAACTCCTTGGCGAGGGCGTCGCGGCGCTGACGCTCCGCGCTCAACTCCTTGGCCTTGGCTGCAGCCAGCTCCTTGAACTTTGCGAGGGTACCTTCGTGGACTTTCACCGCAAGAGACTGCTTATAAGCATCAAATTCGGTGTCTGAAAGTTCACGGAGCCGGTGAGCATCCAGCAAAAGTTTGGCGTATTCAACGTTCAGCTCAGGCACCGGAGCCAACTGATCGCGCTGCTGACGTACGTCCTCAAGCCGTTGCCGGATGGACATCAAGTTGCTGAACTCTTCCACCACGTCATCGGCAGCTGTCAGTGTGGCCGGGGCGTCCAGCACCTGATCGCGGAAAAAGGTATTAACGCTTCCACCCAAGCCCTTTCCGGCCTGGATCACCCGCAGCAAAGGCAAAGCTTGATCTGAGCTGATACCCAAGAGGCGCCGGAAGCGCTCCGCGAAGGTTTTGTGGACGTCAAAAACCTGCGCGTTGGGGAAAATCTGCTCCAATGCAGAGCGGGTAAAGCGCTTCTCGGCGATGGATTCGATCGCGTCCAGATCCAGCGGGTGGTTATCAATCAGATAAAAACGTCCGACGGCGGATTCAGTACCGTTTTTGGGTAGGTCAAAGAGTGCCGAGATGGTCACACTCGTTCCCGCGGCGTTGTCGAAACTCAGCCCGATCGCAGACCATGTGGCCCCCGGCCGCTGATAAGCACTCGCCGAGCCCTCCCCCACAGCACGGTCGCCCACCTTGCCACGCATGTACGTGAATGTGGTGCGCTTGTCTTCAACCACGCCGCCGGAGCGTTGCGCTGCCGCCTCGTTTGAGCGGGGACGGGCATCAAAAACGCGGAGCATAGCGTCAAAAAGCGTGGACTTACCCACACCGGAGTTGCCGGTCAGCAGGGTTCCGTTGCGGTCCACGTGCATGGTGTGGGCACCGTGGAACGTGCCCCAGTTGACCACCTGAACCAGAGCCAAACGCATCTGGCCGGGATTCGTCAGGTCGCCGAGGGGCAACATGGTGGCGATGCTCATGACTCGTCCTCTGCTGTCGCGTCTTCGGTTACTGCGGTACCGGCCACATGCTCTGCATGCTCGCTCGTTTCTCGCTTAGACGCAGGCTGTCGCATGTCCCCGGTTCCGCTTCTCGGTTCCGCTTCGCCGTCGTCAGAGTCGTCGTCGCTGGCCCCTTCCCCGTCGAGGTCCAGGAGCGGTTCGGTGCCGGTGGGGTCGGCGGTGGCGTTGGCCAGGGATTGGATTTGTGCGGGGATGTCGCCGATGTTCTCGAAAGGCAGGGCCAGCGGGAGCGCGTTGCTGATGGCGTAGACGCCGTCGATCGCCGTGGGAAGCAGTAGCTGACGGGCTTGCAATTTGGTGATGGCGCGGTTCACAGCATCGTGATCGCGGAGTGCGTCTTGTTGGCCGGCAGGTTGGAAGTGCGCCACGATCTCAGCAATTTCCTCGAGCGTGATGGTGGGTTCCGTCTGGGCCTGAACATGCCGGTCCAACAGGAGACGAAGGCGCAAAAGCACAATGGTTTCCACTCGGCTAAGGGCACGTTGTTGGCGCAGAATACTTGACCGACTGCTGCCACCAATGAGTTCCGGATCAACCGGGCGCAGCACTGCAATCTTGCGCTCATGGTCTAACTGCAGGGTCAAGAACAGCTCCGAGAGGCGGCTACGCAAGATGATCTGGTTGTCCAAGAGCGTGGTCCACAGCTTCTCGTCCCGGCCACCGTCAATGTACGGGCCTTTGAGTAGACGGACCAGAGCTTGGCGCACCTTCATTGGCAGAACACCCGTGTCCGCCGGGAACAGGGCAGCCCCGTCCACAAACGTGTCCCGTGGCCGCACCGCAAACGGATCCCGCTGGGTGTGCCCACTGGGGGATGGTGCGTTTTCCTCAGTCATCAACGTCCTCACTCAGGGATACCAGGGGCAAATATGCTTCACGCGTGCTGCCGTCAATCTGTTCAAATTCAATGCGCTCCCATTGACTCCTATCAAAGCCAGCCCCGGAGTGCAGTGCCGCGGACAACAGGGCACGAATCGTGTTGATGTGGCGCTCCCCCGCAGGAAGTTCGGCCCACGCGCCACCAAGTGTCTGCGCCCCCGCCAAAACTGAACGGACGACGTCGTCCTTTGCCTTGGCGGTTCTCGGCGAGCGGGTGCGGTCCCCCTCGCTAAACGAAATCGGCTCAGCGAGGCGTGGCGGCGGAACAAAGTCGTCCGGATCAAAGAGTTTAACCATGGCCAAGGACTCAAAGTCGGGGGTAAAAAGCTCAGGTGCGCGGGTAAAAGCTGGGCTCTCGCGCTCGTAGGGCACCGAACGGATGGCACGCTCGGCTTCACGCAACACTTCACGCAAGCGCACGGACTGCCGGAAGTCCTCGCTCTGCACATAGGTGTTCAGGCTCTCGGAAAGTTTGCCGTAGATCCGCTGGATTTGCCGGTGTTGGTGACGCAGTTCTGCCACAAGGTTTTTGAGAGTCTCGCGGTCTTCAATACTGAGGTCATCGGCAAATTCTCGGCTGAGAACTTCGCCAATGGCTGAGCGGAATCGCAGTTGCTGGTTGGGGTCCTCGAGGAAGGCTGCGAAGGAGCGGAAGGTGCGGCCTTCGGGGCTTTGCCGCAGCCGTTTGTCTGCCTCAAGGACTTGGGCCATGGTGGCGCCCTTGCTCAATGATTCTTCGATGATTTGGTTGCGCAAATCCCCAACGAGCTTTTCGATCCGGTCACGCATTTTTTTGAAGTCGGCGGGCAGACTTGCGGCTAGGTCCAGAATGTTTCCGGCAGCCTCAACTGCCTCGTCCTCATCGAGGAGGCCGTCGAACTCGCCGGAGGTGATGTCGTCGATCAGTTGGCGGCGCTCAAGAATTTCTTCCTCGAGTGCTTCTAGACGCGCGCTTTGATCGGGGTTGGTCTCGTTCGCGAGCTTTTCAACGTCGCCTAGGAGCGTGCCCAAGCGGGAACCGTTGAGGGTGGAGCGCTCGGAGGAGAGGCTGTCCAAAAATGCCAACACACGCGCCGCCGATTCGGTTGCCTCGTAAACAATCTGCCCGGAATGGTTCCGGCGGGTCAGGAAGCGTTTGCGAGTCCACTCATCAGCGAAGGTTTTGCCGGTAGCCGAGCCGCCTAGGCTGGGGTCATCGCGGCGAAGCTGTTCCAAAAACGCGTCAACGTCTGCGTGAAATTGCTCCAGGGGCAGTTGCGGCCGGGTGCGAGTAAATGAAGCTTGAAGCACGGCGATCACCCAGGGCGCCGAACGGGTCAATGCCCAGGCTGGGCCCTTGGTAAGAACTTCAAGCTCGCGCAGCCGGGCACCAATAGCTTCGGACGAAGATTGCGCGGAGGCAAAAACTGGACGCGGGCGTACTGACTCGCTCATCCGGCCCTCCTGTTGTGCCTCGCTATTGTGCCTCGGCGCGGCCGGATACGTATCCGCACCACAATTTCGTCTCAACCAAGGTTAACGCAGTGCCACAAACCAGTTCTGTGTCCGCCGAGTTCTCCCAGCAATTGACAAGGTAATAACGGCTCAGCCACGGTTTCCCACTCGAACGCCGTGGCTGACATTCTTCCAAGGCTCATTCGCTAGGGTGGATGGAGATATTGGACTGGCAATGGCGGACAGGAGGCATCGCGTGACGGACGTAACGGCGATACTCAATCTGACCTTTTTTGGGACTCTCGGCGTCGCTCTCCTTCTCTTACTTGGCATCGCTTTGTTCGGATTCTTGGCCATGGTGGTGGTAGGGCTGGGGCGCGGACTTTACAGCGTGGCTACGCTCGGGAAACGTCGCAGAATGCACCGTGACGAATCTTTCACCGAGCCCGCCGAGGCACCGGACGCTGGCGAAGCCGCACCGTCCACTCTCTGGGTTGAGGAAGAGCCTCCCCGGTTGCATATGCCGGCCATTAGTCTTCCCAAAGCCCTCAAGCTGCCGGCTCGAAAACCCAAAGAGCCAAAAGAACCCAGAGCTCTAAAGCCGGCATCTGAAAAACCCCAGCTCAACCCGCGTTGGTCCAAAGCCGTGTGGGAAGCTGACGCTCGTGCACTGGCCAAAGCTGTAGATTCAGGTGTAATTCCCCGCTTGGCCCGAGTTGAGAATCCGCGCGCCAAGCTGGGCCCCGAGCCCACCGATGCAATCCAAAAGATTGTTAAGGGAACCGGTACCGCAGCGGCTAAAAATATCTCAGCTTTGGAGACCGGCTCCCGCGTTTCCATTGCCGATTCTTTGCCTACCCTGCCTAACCGGGCCAACAAGCCAGGGATCGCACGCCGTGCAGTGGCCGGATACGTCACGCCAGCCGCAGAACAGGACTCGAAGCCGTGAGTGCTAGCCAGTCAGCGGCAGTCCGAATTGATGCTTGGTTGTGGGGAGTCCGTGCCTATAAAACCCGATCGGCAGCAACCACAGCATGCCGTGCCGGGCACGTGCGTATTAACAACAACCCTGTCAAAGCCTCACAAATTGTGATTGTTGGGGACACTGTGCGAATTCGTCAGTCTGGATTCGAACGCATTTTGGAGGTCCGTCAGCTTATTTCCAAACGCGTAGGTGCTGAGGCGGCTTCGCATTGCTTCACAGATCACACTCCGGCACGTCCGGCTATACCGTCTCTGGGTATCCCCCAGCGCGATCGCGGCACAGGCCGGCCCACAAAGAAGGACCGCCGCGACATGGAACGAGCTCTGCGAAGGGACTAAGAGTTCTTAGACAAACGACGGCGGTCACCTCCACTCCCAAGGGGTGACCGCCGTCGTTTTTCGGATCTGTAGTTCTGGTGGCCGTTCGCACCCCCACACCACAGTGGCTCTGGTCTCTACACCGGAACTTAATGCCCCACACTCCACCGTGCATGACATTTGATTCAACCATGTGACAACCTGTGTAAAATATTAGCGTCCTGCAATGAACCCCGCTAGCGTTTTGTTAATTATTCTTTCGCGCCGCACCAGCCGGGGCTT
This sequence comes from Pseudarthrobacter sp. J1763, assembly GCF_050490295.1. Classification (NCBI taxonomy): domain Bacteria; kingdom Bacillati; phylum Actinomycetota; class Actinomycetes; order Micrococcales; family Micrococcaceae; genus Pseudarthrobacter; species Pseudarthrobacter sp. J1763. The sequence continues at coordinate 22,551 of NZ_JBNPEN010000014.1, forward strand.
CACTTGCCGGATTTGTTCCGGTACGCGCGCATCCACTCTTGCTGCTCAGCTTTACCGCCAGGCCGCAGTTTTCGGTCAATGGGACGGGGACGACGGCGGGGCAACGCCTTCCAGCCAGCGTCCAGCACCAGTAGGGCCCGCTCCGTCATGGCAGCGTTCCGAAGCAACAAAGAGGTGCGCTTGCGGCGAAGGATCTCGGCAATTGCGGCTTCAGTGTCCTTCAAACGACCCACTGCGCGCAGGGAACGTGCCCGTAACAACAAGATGGCCGCAGCAAGATCGTCCACATTGCGTAGACCGTCGCTGAGGCCAATCACTAAATCATGCCGTTCTAGGCTCGCAGCGATTTGGCTTATGGCGAGAACCTTCGCTAAGGATGCGGGCAGAGGTTCAAGCACCTCTAGCGCCGCTTCGGGTTCACCAATTTCGTCCAAGCTGTGCGCCAAGGCAAGCATCACGGCTTCTTCGGAGAACAAGACCCGCACACTCACGCCATCGCCTAATTCAACCTGGGTGAGCAGCTGCAGCAGGTTCTCTGCGATGTAACGGCCCGCGTCGTCGTCGTTCACCGTATTAATGCCCCGGCGCAATAGCTCCGCTGCCTGCGGAAATTGCCGCATTTGGTAGGCCTGCAGGCCTGCCATCACGTAGCAAAGGCCCGCCCAGCCGGGGTAGGTGCGCGCCAAAGTGATAAGCCGTTCGGGCTCGGCGCCGGAGAAGATTGCGGCATGGATATGTTTCACCGGCCGGGGCGTTAGCGGTTTCAGGCGCGGTGCAACTCCGGGCGATAGCGGACGGATCCGGTAGCGGCGTGAAGCGTTGGCAATCCGCTCGCCCAAGGCGCCCGGCACACTCAGTAAGGGGACATGGATCTGGACTCCACGGAAAGGGGTCAGATCGCGGGGATCGTGGAATGCCGAGGCTTCCCGGCTCTGATCTGAACTCATCTCACGATGCTATCTGGGACGCGGCCGGGCTGAGCAAACACTTCAGTTCAGTGCGTGAATCCACACACCAACCACCCATGCGCTGGCCGCGAGGGAAGCGCACGCAAACTCCACCAACATGCCTACGCCGGTGGCCTTCAGCGTCGCCCAGCTGGAGCGCCAGGCCACTGCAAAGTCGCGTGTTCTGGCGAGCTCACTCAACAACAACCCCGCCGCGAACCCCACAAAGAGGCCCACCACAGGGATCACAAACATGCCAATAATTCCGGCGACAAGCCCAGCGACTATCGAACGGCTGGGCACTGAGTGTTGTTTGAGTTTCCGCCCTGTGAGCACCGCGCTTGCAGTCATTCCGGCAATCACAAAAAACAGTCCGATCCCAAAAATCACCCAACCCAGGGTTCCTGCCCCGGCGAAGAGTGCCCAAGCCAGCAAGCTCAAACCGATCAGAATGCTTCCCGGCAACACGGGGATGATTACCCCCGCCACTCCAACCAGAATGGCCGCGCCGCACAGGATGGTGGTGATGAGATAAGCGTCCATTTCGTCAGTCTAATCTGGTCGGCGCTACCGGGCGCCCTTGATTTTGACCACAAACACGGCGCCCAACAGCCCAATCACTGCGGCGGCAATGTACAGGGAAACGTACCCACCCCAGAAAGTCACAAAGGGCCATGCGAGTGCCGGGGCAATAACCTGCGGCAAGGAGTTGGCAATGTTGATAACGCCTAGGTCCTTTCCCCGAGCTGAAGCGTCCGGGAGGATCTGGGTGATCAGGGCAAAATCCACCGCCAAGTACGCACCGAATCCGATCCCCAAAACGCTCGCACCAATAATCGCGCCAATCCAGGTTGGTGCAAACGCCAAGATCAACGAGGCCAAAGCAATAATGGCCGACGACGCGATCACCAAAGGCTTCCGGCGGCCAAGCCTGTCACTGATCGGCCCGGCAAGCACGCTAGTGATGATCACAAACACCGCGTACAGGCCGGTCAGAACCAGCACCCCAAATTCCGGGGTGAGGCCTGTGTGATCCTGGACTTTGACCCCGTCCTTGAGGAAAAACAGCAAGTATAGGGTGATCATGTGGTTACCGACGTTTACCAGGAGCCGGGTAATCCACGCCCAGGTGAAATCCGCGTGGCGGAATGGCCGCACAAATCCCGCAAAAAAAGCACCCCAATCCTGCGGTTCCAGAGCAGCGGGATCTAGAGCGGCGTCGTCGCTCTTAAAGAGGTAAAGAACCACGCCGGCGAGCAGCGCAATGGCACAGAAAATGTAACCCATAGCGATGTTTCCACTAACGACGGCGGCAATCACCGCGCCGAGCAGGATACCTACCGTCTGACCCATCGCCGCAAGACCGCCGACTTTGCCTCGTTGCGGCACGGGGACGCGATCCGGGATGGCGGCGGTGATGGCCGCATACATTGCGTTGCAACCGGCTTGGACCAGGCACCACAGGATGGTCATCACTGCAACATTGGGAGCTCCGGCGAGCGCAAACAACGCTGCAGCTCCAAGAACAGCACCGAGCACAACCCACGGGACTCGCCTGCCAAACCGGGATGTAGTGCGGTCAGAAAAGGCACCAAAAATGGGGTTTGCCACCAGTGAAACCGCTGCACCACAACCGGTGACCAGGGCGAGGATGGCTTCCTTCTGGCCGGGGTCAAAATGCTCAGCCTGAAGGCCCATGAGGACCTGAAGCGGCCCATAGAACGCTGCATTAATTCCAAGATTGACTAGGATCACGCCAGTGATCCACGCCGGGCGTACCCTGATCTGAGGCTCTTCGAAAGCGGCGCCTGCGCTGGGCAGGTTGGGCTGCATCATGGGGTCCACTGTTCCTTTGCGGCGCTACTGGCTGGTCTGGGGCACAGCATACCTTTCACCGCCGTGGATGGCTTGTCATGCGGAGCCGTGAGGCAACCGCATGCTCGCAAACAGCTATTCTGGCTCCAGGCGCACAGCCAGCCAGAAGTTCGGATCAAAGGAGACCCATGAGCGAGACCACCGCAGAGAACCGCATCAACACAGCCGACCTCTTTGACGAGCGCGGTGACGAACTGGACTCTGTTGCCTTGCAGTTCCAGTCCATCGGCGGCCATTCTCATTTCAGCGGGCCCGTTCGCACGGTTCGCTGCTTCGAGGACAACGCCTTAGTGAAGTCCGTTTTGGCTAGCCCCGGGCGCGGAGCCGTACTGGTGGTGGACGGCGGCGGTTCGCTACGCACGGCTTTGATGGGGGACATGATCGCGGCGAGCGCCGTGGAGAACGGGTGGGCCGGCGTCGTTATTAACGGTGCGGTCCGTGACCGTGAAGCGATTGGCGAGTTGCCACTGGGCGTTAAGGCGCTGGGCAGCAATCCGCGTAAGAGCAGCAAAACCGGCGCTGGCGAGGCTGATGTCGAGATAGAGATCGACGGCGTGACCTTCCGTCCCGGAGCCATGATCTTCTGCGACCCCGACGGCATCCTCACCGACCTCTAACTTCCTCCCCTTTCGCCGAGTGGGTAGATAACGTCGCTTTGAGGCCCTTCAAAGGGACGTTATCTACCCACTCGGCGAAAATATTTAACACTCCGGGAACAAAGTCCGGGATAAGATAGTTACTGAAAGCAACTATTAATGCTTAGCCCCCCACTTCCTGGAGAAATTCCATGTCTACCACCCTGCCCAAACGCCGCGGCACCGTCGCGGCCGGCGAGACTCTGAGCCAGCGGCAAACCGTACTGGTCATGATCGGCCTGATGCTCGGAATGTTCTTGTCCTCCTTGGACCAGACCATCGTCTCGACCTCGATTTACACCATCGCCAACGACCTTGACGGCCTTTCATTGCAGGCATGGGCCACCACGGCGTACCTCATTACCTCCACGGTCAGCACCCCGTTGTACGGCAAGCTCAGCGACATCTTCGGACGCCGCCCGCTCTACCTGATCGCCATCATCATCTTCTTGGCCGGCTCCCTCTACGCGGGTTCTGTGCACTCGATGACGGAACTCGCTATCGCCCGCGGCATCCAAGGCCTCGGTGCAGGTGGTCTGATGGCCTTGGCCCTGACCATCATCGGCGACATCGTTGCTCTGAAGGACCGCGCCAAATTCCAGGGCTACTTTATGTCCGTCTTCGGCATCTCCTCCGTACTGGGCCCCGTGATCGGTGGCGCCTTCGCCGGAAGCTCGAACATTCTTGGCTTTGACGGCTGGCGCTGGGTGTTTTTTGTGAACCTCCCCATCGGTCTCGCAGCGCTGACTGTTGTGTTTATGTTCTTGCACTTGCCCACACGGCACGTCAAACAAAAGATCGACTACTGGGGCGCCGCGGCCATCACCTTGGCGATCGTCCCCTTGCTCCTCGTCGCCGAACAGGGCCGCTCATGGGGTTGGACTTCAGGGAACTCGTGGCTCTGCTACGGCCTCGGAGTCATCGGTATCATCGCGTTCCTATTCGCCGAACGTCGTGCCGGTGACTATGCGCTGATCCCCCTGCGACTCTTCAGCAACATCACCTTTGGCTTGTCCTCACTACTGAACTTCATCATCGGTGTGGGTATGTTCGGTGCCATCGCCATGCTGCCAATGTATCTCCAGCTGGTTAAGGGGCTCACCCCCACAGAAGCTGGCCTGATGATGATCACTTTCACCGTGGGTATCCTGTTTGGCTCGATCACGGCAGGCCGGACCATCTCCGCCTCCGGCACGTACCGCGTTTTCCCGATCGTTGGAACGGCCATTCTCACGGCCGCGGCGCTTGTGATGAGCTTCTCGCTGCACTGGGACACGGAGCTGTGGGTCCCCGGCCTCATCGCCGTATTCTTTGGTGTTGGACTGGGCTTCTGCATGCAGCCGCTGACCTTGGCTATGCAGGTATCCGTACCGGCCAAGGACATGGGCGTTGGAACCTCCACCGCCGCGTTCTTCCGTTCTATGGGTGGCGCAGTGGGCACCGCAGTGTTCATCTCAATGCTCTTTAGCCTCGCGGCAGACAAAGTTGCCAGCGGCCTCAAAAATGCCATGGCCAATCCGGATTACCTCAAGCTCCTCAAGGATCCGGCGATCGCCTCTGACCCGGCCAATGCCAAGCTCTTTGAGTTCTTCAAAAAGGGCGCTTCCAACGATTCGCTCAACGACACAAGTTGGCTGCATGGCGCTAACGCGCAGCTGACCCAGCCCATCACGGATGGCTTCGCCCAAGCGATCGACGGCGTGATGCTCACCGCAGCAATTCTCACCGGCATTGCGTTCTTGATCAGCTTCGCTTTGCCCAACCGCAAACTCACTGATCCGAGTAGCGGAGCCGCACCAGCAGACGCGGACGCCCTGCCTGTCCACTAGAAGAGCCCCCGCATAAGCGGAGCCAAGCAACCAAGCCGGGAACGCGCCGTCGTAATGTCGCCTTAAGCACATTTAGGGCCCAGAACGACGGCGCGTTCCCTGCTTAACTGGCACCGCACCGGTCCCGGTGCAAGACTGGATGGAAATGTGCCGGGAAGCCAAGGATGCCAACTCGACGCCCTTAATAATCCGAGTAGGAGCAAAGATGTCCACGGAAAAGCAGCACCAAGGCCCGGGTAGCGATGCCCCGCAGGCCAACACTAAGATCCCACCGAGGGTCATTTGGCTTGCAGTAGCAGGAGCCGTGGGAGGATTCCTCTTCGGTTTCGATTCTTCCGTGGTTAATGGCGCGGTTGACGCCATCAAGGATCAGTTCGCGCTCTCCGAGGCCGTCACCGGGTTCGCTGTGGCTGTGGCTCTCTTAGGTTGCGCCGTGGGTGCGTACTTGGCCGGTCGAATCGCTGACAAGTACGGCCGAATTCCTGCGATGAAGCTTGGCGCAGCACTATTTTTGATCAGCGCCCTCGGTGCCGGTTTTGCCTTCGGTGTGTGGGATCTGATTATCTGGCGCTTGGTGGGTGGCTTGGGTATTGGCTTGGCTTCGGTGATTGCCCCCGCGTATATTTCCGAGATTTCCCCGCGCCAGGTGCGCGGCCGTTTGGCCTCCCTGCAGCAGTTGGCCATCACCACCGGTATTTTCGCAGCGCTGCTCTCCGATGCACTTTTTGCCACCTCTGCTGGTGGTGCTCACAATCCGCTCTGGTTCGGCATTGAAGCGTGGCGTTGGATGTTCATTGCTGGCGCGGTTCCCGCAGTGGTTTACGGCTGGATCGCCTTTACGCTGCCTGAATCTCCGCGTTTCCTGGTTTTCCAGGGGAAGGAAGACAAGGCCCGTGAGGTCTTTGAATCCATTGCTCCTAACGAGGATACGGACCGCCACATCCGCGAAATCAAAGCGGCCATTTCCGAGGACAAACTTTCGGAGAAGAAGGGTGCTCTGCGCGGTTCCGCATGGGGTTTGCAGCCTGTGGTGTGGATCGGCATCATCCTCTCAGTCCTCCAGCAATTTGTGGGCATCAACGTGATTTTCTACTACTCCACCACTTTGTGGAAGGCAGTTGGATTCCAAGAAAAGGATTCGCTCACCATCTCCGTGGTCACGGCAATTGTGAACATTTTGGTGACCCTCGTGGCGATCGCCTTGGTGGACCGGGTTGGCCGCCGCCCGATTTTGCTGACCGGTTCGATTGGTATGGCAGTTTCCTTGGCAACCATGGCGATAGCTTTTTCCTCAGCCGTGGGCACGTCCCCGGACATTACTTTGCCGGGTGCGTGGGGGCCAGTGGCGTTGGTTGCCGCGAACGTTTTTGTGGTGAGTTTCGGCGCTTCGTGGGGCCCGTTGGTGTGGGTGTTGTTGGGCGAAATTTTCCCGTCCAAGATCCGTGCACGCGCTTTGGGCTTAGCCGCCGCAGCCCAGTGGGTGGCTAACTTTGCCATTACGCTCAGCTTCCCCGTGATGGCGGCAGGTTCTCTCCCGCTGACGTACGGAATGTACGCGTTGTTCGCTGCTGCGTCCTTCTTCTTTGTGATGTTCAAGGTGCCGGAGACCAACGGTATGTCTCTTGAGCAAGCCGAGACGTTGTTTGTAAAGAAGGGTTCCGCGAAGGTCTGAACGGCTCATTAAGAACGTGTGGCACCTACCTCGTTGAGGTAGGTGCCACACCTTGTTTGAAGCTGATTTACACGGCTTCTGGTTCGTGTTCTTTCAGGTAACGGCGTCCGCCAATAACTACCAAGGCTGAGATGGCCAGGGTGAGGGCAGCAACAAAGAACGGAACTTGAGCGCCAAAGTTTTCGCCCAATTTTGCGGCGAAGAACGGAGCCAGGGCACCACCTGCCCACCGAACAAAGTTGTAGCCGGCTGAGGCTACCGGGCGCGGGGAGTCAGAAACGCCCATGGCAAGCTCGGTGTAGATGGTGTTGTTGATACCCAGCAGTGCGCCAGCCACAATCACCAGTACGACGACGGCGGTCACCGAGTGCCCAGCGGCCAGTCCCAGTCCCACTAGGTCCAGCATCAGCAGTCCCAGCGTAAAGGCCAGCACCGTCACTGAGCCGAATCGACGCTGGAGGACCGGAGCTGCGAACACGGAAAACACCGCCAGGGCGACTCCCCAGCCAAAAAACACAGCTCCAATGCCGTAGGCGTCCATACCCAGGATGAAGGGGGTGAAAGCCAAAATGGTGAAGAAGCCGTAGTTGTAGAAGAGCCCGGACGCCGCAGTGGTCCGCAGTCCCTTGTGCCCCAGTGCAAGGAGGGGATCACGCAGGCGAACCTTTTTAGCTGGCAGCGCCGTTTTGGGGAGCATCACGAGGAGGGCGATAAACGCAGCGGCCATCAGTACTGCAGTCCCAAAGAATGGTGCGCGCCACTGCCAGCCGCCCAACAGTGCTCCAAGGAGTGGACCGAGCGAGATTCCTAAGCCAAGTGCGGCCTCATAAAGGATGATGGCGGTAGCTGCGCCGCCGCTTGCCACACCAACAATCACGGCGAGCGCCGTGGCCACAAAGAGGGCGTTTCCTAGGCCCCAACCGGCACGGAATCCAACGAGTTCACCAACGCTTCCGGAAGTTCCAGAGAGGGATGCGAACACCACAATGATGGCTAGGCCAGTGAGCAGTGTTTTTTTGCCGCCGATCCGGGAGGAGACAAAACCGCTGATCAGCATGGCGACTGCCGTGACGGCAAAGTAGCTGGTGAAGAGCAAGGAAACCTGGCTGGGACTGGCCTGCAGGTTTTTGGCGATTGCGGGCAGGATGGGGTCAACCAATCCGATGCCCATAAATGCAAAGACGGCTGCGAGCGCGGTGGCCCACACGGCCTTGGGTTGTTTGAGAAACGAGGCTTTTTCAGCTTCGAGCGTTTCTTCGCTTGCCTGCAGGGTTTCTGCGAGCTGGCCTTCCATCGAGGATTCTCCTAGTGCTTGGATGGCCAGGGCTGAGGCGGTTCAGTCCTGGTGGATGTTGTTATTGATTTTCGAGATCACCGGCAGTGCTTTGCTGAGCGCTTCCCGGTCTTGGGCGGTGAGGGCCGCTAAGACGCCGGCCATGGAGTGGTTGCGGCGTTCGTTGGAGCTAGCTGCTGTCTGTTTGCCGGCCTCAGTGAGCGCTACGCGCACGGCCCGGGAGTCCTCGGGATCGGGTTGGCGTAGGACGAGGCCGGCTTTTTCGAGCCGGATGATTTGCTCGGTGGCGCTGGGAACTTTAACTCCGAGGTTGCGTGCAATTTCGCCCACGCGGACGGGGCCGCTGGCCACCATGTTGAGCATGCTCAGTTGTGCGACGCTGAGTTCCCCGTCGGAGTCAAAACGCCGGGCGAAAAACACACTATGCCTGAGGGCTTCCCGAAATTCCGCGCTAAGGGCGAGCAGCTCGGGGCTGTGCTTCTGTTCAACGTTCATAGTTAGGTATCCTAACAGTTAGGGCACCTAACAACAAGTGTTGCTGGATCTGGTTAACGCGAAACCCCCTCTCAGCCTTCTATTCAAAGGTGAGAGGGGGTTCGTTAGAAACGGTGTTTAGCTCAGGGCCTTAGGCTTTTGCCGCGTCCCGTTCCTTGATTGCAGCGTCAATGAGTTCAACCACTGCACCAAAGAGCGGGTGATCCGCCTCCAGCCCCGTGATCTTCTCGGCAGCTTCCGCCGCTGAGCTCGAAGCCAAGATTCCACCAAGCTCAACGGCTTCAGCGTCAGCTGGATCGTCAAAGCGCAGTGCCGCACCCATCGCCTCAAGCAAGGCCGACGGCGTGGTCCCACGTTCGGCTAGTTCAGCCGCCGGGGAGATAAACCGTTCGTTGCGGCTCAGTTTACGCATCGGCGCACGGCCCACACGGTTCACAGTGTCCGGCAAGTACGGGTTGGTGAAACGGCCAAGAATCTTTTGAACGTAGGCCTCTTGTGCCGCCTCATCAAAACCATGTTTTGCCACCAACAATGCCTTAGTTTCCTCAAGCACTGCCCGCACCTTGGCACCAACAGTCGGATCTGCCATGGCAGCGGATATTTTCTCGATCCCAGCTGCATAACCAAAGTAGGCGGCCGAGGCGTGCCCGGTGTTCACCGTAAAGAGTTTGCGCTCGATGTACGGGCCCAGCGCGTCCACAAAAGTGGCTCCCGGAATGACCGGCGGAGCGCCCTTAAACGGGGTGGCATCAATAACCCACTCGTAAAAGGTTTCCACCGTCACGTCCATCCCCTGCCCTGCGGCCTGGTTGGGAACAATCCGGTCCACAGCGGTATTGGCAAAGACTGCCACCGAATCCAAAGAACCGGCTGCGTCATCCCAGTTAGCCACAATGGCGTCGCGGAGGATGTCCGTTGCGTTAATGGCGTTCTCACAAGCCATCACGTGCAGCGGCGCAAGTCCGGCGGGCCGGGCTGCCAGGCCGCGGGCGATGACAGGTGCCACGAACTTGAGGATGTGCGGCCCCACAGCTGTGGTGACCACATCCGCCGTCGCAATTTCTTCCACAACGGCGGCCTCTTGGCTGCCAGAGTTCAGCGCACGAAAGCCCGTGACAGTTTTGTCTGCCGGGTTCTCCCCCACTTCGTGAACCGTGTAGGAATCAGCTGCGGCAAGTTGGCTAATCAGCGCGTCTGCAACATCAGCGAACACCACCTCGTACCCGGCTTCGTGGAGCAAGAGCCCCACAAAACCGCGTCCGATGTTTCCAGCACCAAAATGAACTGCTTTCACTATGAATTCACCTTTTCAAAGAGGTCCAAGATCTCTTCAACGCTGGTGGCTGCTTCAAGCTGAGCCACCTGCGCCTTGTTAGTGAAGATCTTGGCGATGGAGGAGAGGATGTGCAGGTGCTCGTTGTTGACACCGGCAACACCCACCACAAACTTCACTTCCTTGCCGTTCCAGTCGATGCCCTCCGGGTAACGGATGAAGGACACGGCCGAGTGCAGGATGTGATCCTTGGCGTCGTTGGTGCCGTGCGGAATTGCGAGGAAACTGCCCATGTAAGTGGAGACGGATTCTTCGCGCTCATGCATGGCCTGAACGTAGCCCACATCCACAGCACCACGGTCCAGCAAGAGCTTTCCAGCCTCGTCAATGGCGCCATCACGGTCACGCGCAGTGCCATTAAGGATCACACTGGAGGACCGGAGGATGTCCTTGGACGCGGCACTTTGAGCCGCTTCCTCAGATACTGCCCCGGCAGAAGGCGCGACGTCGGCGCTAGCCACAGCGGCACCGCCACCTACCGCAGTACCCGCCGCAGCGGCGGCTGGTGCTGTTGTAGCCGTATCGGCGGGAGCAGTCTGGGAGCTGCGCACCAAATCAACAATCTCGTCGTAGCGCGGGCTGCCCATAAAGTTATCCACCGAGAAGTGCTGTGCGCTCTCGGTCCGGGGCTTGGCGCGCTCGGTGAGGTCTTGGTGGGTGACCACAACGTCGTACGTGTCAGTCAGGTTGGCGATGGCCGCGTTGGTGACCTTGACGTCGGTCAAGCCGGCCGCCTTGATCTTGTTGCGCAATACCGAGGCGCCCATGGCGCTCGAGCCCATACCGGCGTCGCACGCAAAAACGATATTTTTGATAGGACCAGCCAAAACAGCCGTTCCAACTCCTGCACCAGCTGCGCCCCCGTTGAGGGTGGAAGCAACCGAGCTCTTTTTGCCCTTCATGGCTTCCATCTTCGACGTAGCGGCACCCAAGTCGTCCTCGCCCTTGTCCTTAGAGGTACGAAGAATGACCGAAGCCACCAAGAAGGAAACGGCAGTAGCGAGGAGTACCGAGAGGATCACGCCAAAGTAACTATCGCGTGAGGTCTGCGCCAGGACCGCAATGATCGAGCCGGGTGCTGCCGGAGCCACAAGGCCCGAGTGAGTAATAGCAAGGGTTGCAATGCCCGTCATACCGCCAGCAATTGCGGCCAGAATCAGAAGCGGACGCATCAGCACGTACGGGAAGTAGATCTCGTGAATACCGCCGAGGAAGTGGATGATGGCAGCACCAGGAGCGGAAGCCTTGGCTGCTCCGCGGCCAAAGAAGCTAAACGCCAGCAGGATTCCCAAGCCTGGGCCAGGGTTGGCTTCGAGGAGGAAGAGGATCGACTTGCCCTGATCCAAGGACTGCTGGACACCCAGCGGGGTCAGTACGCCGTGGTTGATGGCGTTATTGAGGAAGAGCACCTTGGCGGGCTCGATGAAAATGCTGGTCAGTGGCAAGAGGCCATTGTTGACCAAGAACTGCACCACCTGGCCCGCACCGGCACTGAACCCGGAGACCACCGGTGCAACACCAAAGAACCCGAGCATGGCCAGAACGGCGCCCCAGATACCGGCTGAGAAGTTGTTGATCAGCATCTCGAAGCCGGGGCGGATTTTGCCGTCCCACAAGCGGTCAAGCTGCTTCATGGTCCAGCCGCCAAGCGGGCCCATAATCATGGCACCGATGAACATCGGGATACCAGCGCCCACAATCACGCCCATGGTGCCAATGGCGCCCACCACACCACCGCGGACGTCGTAGACCATCTTGCCGCCGGTGTAAGCAATAAGGAGTGGCAACAAGTAGGTGATCATCGGGCCAACGAGACCGATGTTGGCCACACCGGCAGAGTTTTCTCCGAATCCACCAAGGGCAGGTACCGGAATCCAGCCCTTCTCAATAAACAGGGCTGTAATTAGTCCCCAGGCTATGAACGCACCAATGTTGGGCATGATCATTCCGGAGAGGAACGTCCCAAATTTTTGTACGCCAACCCGCAGGCTGGTCCGGGGCTTATCCACGGCTTGTGTAGCCATCAGTCTTCCTCACGTCCGTCCCGCAACTCTGCGGAATCAGGTTGATAAATAACGTTGCAGTCCTAAGAACTGCCGGAAATTCGGTGCAGCCACTCTAAGAAGAGTTTTAGCTCCGAACTAGACAATTGATCCGAACGCGAAGCCTGCAGGGCCGCGTTTAGTGCTATTGCCGCAACCACCACGGGGGACTTCCCGAGATCCTCTGCTACGGCGTCACGGGCTTTCTCCGTGGAGATGGCGAAGATCATCGAATCCCGGGTCATCGTTGAGAGTTCCAGGTTTCGCTCCTCCGCCGGCTCGGCGATCAACATCAGGGTTGTCCCAACATTGGCCGCCAGCATGCTTCGAGCCGCCTCGCGCGGAGGCACGTTGATTAGTCCGGAGATTGCCGCTTTGCTGAGCATCTCTTCGAGGAGCGATTCCGCGTCTGAGACGATCGAGGGGCGGCTTTCAGGACGAATATTTCCAAACATCACCAAGTAGAGGTGTGGCTGCGTGAGCCCGAATTGAACGTGGTTGTCCCACATCCGGCGGACGTCCACAAGGGGTTCGCCGGAGGGTTCAAAGTCCCGCTCGCCCGCAACATATTCTTCAAAGCCGGCCGTAACAACTGCGTCAAAAAGGCCTTCTTTGTCCCCGAAGTGGTGGTACAGCGTGGGTGCAGTTACGCCTGCAAGTTTGGTGATTTGGCGCGTAGAAATGGATGAACCTTCCGAATTTGCCAGCAATTCGGCCGCTGCACGAAGCAGCCGAATCTTCGGCGGAAGCTGGTCATCCAAACTCATAAGCGCTACCCTATCACCTATAGCATTGCTATATGAAGTAGCTCACAAGCGATGAACCAGAGCCGTTTCCGTACCGAGCAGCACCACAAGCACCGAGCAGGAACAGAGGATTCAGTGTTGAACTTCCAAGGCGTAGGCGTCAGTCCGGGACGCATCGTGGCAGCCATTCGCCAGATGCCCAAACCCGTCAGCGAACCTCCCGTCGGCGAACAACTATCCGCCGGAACAACACCGGAAGAAGCCACTGCAGCTCTCAAGGCGGCAGCGCAAAACGTTCATGACCAGCTCAGGGAACGCTCCGAGAAAGCTACCGGAGACGGTAAGGCAGTCCTCGAAGCCACCGCCTTGATGGCCAAAGACACCATGCTCATCAAGGGTGCGGCCAAGCTCATCAACAACGGAACTTCGCCTGAACGCGCCGTGTGGGAAGCAGCCGCGTCCGTCTCCGAGATGCTCCACAACCTAGGCGGCTACATGGCCGAGCGAGCTACCGACGTGTTGGACGTTCGCGCCCGCATTGTGGCTGAACTTCGGGGAGTTCCCGCGCCTGGCATTCCCGCTTCAGATACCCCGTTTATTTTGCTCGCCGAGGATCTGGCCCCGGCGGACACGGCAACCCTGGACCCGGCGCTTGTCCTAGCGCTGGTGACTTCTGGCGGCGGCCCGCAGTCCCACACCGCCATCATCGCCCGCTCCCTAGGTCTGCCCGCTGTTGTGGCAGCACACGGTGTTGAAGCCCTCGCAGACGGCACCGAGGTTTATGTTGACGGCGCCGCGGGAACGCTCAATGACCAGCCCAGCGACGATAACCGCGCCGCTGCTCAAGCGTGGACAACCACTGCGGCCACGTTGAGTGAATTCGATTCAAACGGTACGACGGCGGACGGCCACTTGGTCCCGCTGCTCGCCAATGTGGGTGGAGCAAAAGACGCCGTGGCCGCCGCGGCTATGGGTGCCCAAGGTGTGGGACTGTTCCGCACCGAATTCTGCTTTTTGGAACGCGATTCTGAGCCCACCGTTGAAGAGCAAGCTGCAGCCTACAAGGCCGTCTTTGATGCTTTCCCGGGCAAAAAAGTTGTTTTGCGTACCCTTGACGCTGGCGCCGATAAGCCGTTGCCGTTCCTCACGGACGCCACCGAGCCCAATCCGGCACTTGGTGTCCGCGGCTACCGCACGGACTTCACCAGCCCTGGTGTTCTAGACCGTCAGCTGCAGGCGATTGCTATTGCCGCACAGGACTCAGAAGCAGACGTGTGGGTCATGGCACCGATGATCTCAACAGCTGCTGAGGCCGCGCACTTTGCCTCCATGTGTGCCACAGCTGGCATCAAAACCCCAGGCGTGATGGTTGAGGTTCCCTCAGCTGCTCTCACCTCAGCGAGTGTTCTCAGCGAGGTCAATTTCGCTTCCCTGGGCACCAATGACCTCACCCAGTACGCCATGGCAGCAGACCGCCAGCTGGCCCCACTAGCCGAGCTCAACACACCTTGGCAACCGGCCGTTCTACGGTTGGTCAAACTGACGGTTGATGGCGCCACAGAAGAAGGCAACGGCAAAACTGTTGGAGTCTGTGGTGAGGCTGCCGCTGACCCAGCCCTCGCCGTCGTACTCACCGGACTGGGTGTTAACACCCTGTCCATGACGGCCCGAGCATTGGCGTCCGTGGGTGCCGTACTAAAAACCGTGACGTTGGCCCAGGCGCAAGAATTGGCTCAACTGGCTTTGCAGGCGCGGACAGCCACTGAGGCTCGTGAAGCAGTCCGCGCTAAACTGCCGGTACTTGCCGAACTGGGACTCTAGGTTTTATAGCCCCGTCAAGCAACACATAAGCTGAATGCAAAAGCTGATTTCAAGGAGAACGTTATGTCCGAACGCACAGCCACCATCGCCAGCCGCTCCGGCCTCCACGCACGCCCGGCGGCCATCTTCGCCGAGGCTGCAGGTGAGCAGCCCGTTGAGGTGACCATCGCCAAGCAAGGTGACCCGGTTGAGGACGCCATGGACGCCTCGAGCATCCTGTCCTTGATGACTCTGGGCGCAGCCAACGGTGACGTTGTGGTTCTCCGTGCCGAGGGTGACGGCGCTGACGCCGCCCTCGATGCACTCGTAACCTTGCTCGAAACGGACCTCGACGCCGAGTAATTTCGTGGCATTGATCACTCCGCGCGTCAGCGCCCCACTACCGCTCGAGGACGCAGCGAAACTTCGCCGCGTCCTCGACGGCGGCACTGACATCACTGTCTTCGTTGACGGCACTGTGCACCGCCTCCCCGCAGCCGCACGCGACTCGGTGGTGGACCTTTTAGGCCGCCTGAGCCGCGGAGAATCAGTGACTGTCAGCAGTGTTGCGGAATTACTGACCACTTCTCAGGCCGCTGAGTTGGCCGGAATTTCCCACACCTATTTGCGTAATATGACTGACCGCGGTGAGATCCCGGTGGAGTACCGCGGCACTCATCGCCGCATCCGGAGTGAGCACATTATGGCGTGGCTGGCTGCGCAAAAAACCAATGAGGCACCGGAAGCCACACCGCCCGCGGGATAAGATAAATCCGTGGCGAATATTCTGGGATGGCATACGGTGGCGGGCATTCTTGCTGCGATCGTTGCCGCCGTTCTGGGAACGGTTATGGGATTCGAAGGTCCCGCTCAAGCCATGTTTGTGGCAGTTGCCTACGTGGGGGTCACAATGTTTGTTGACCACCGCCGCCGCAAAAACCGTGCCGCAGTGGATGCACAATTGCGCGAACTTCAGGCTAAAGCCGAAGACTCTGAGCCGCGCTTCCCCCAAATGCTAGACAGGCGCCAACTTCAACGGCCCAAACTCTAAGGTCACCCCGACTTTTATAGACGTGGCCGCCCACTCCACCGGAGTGACTTGATCCCCGCGTGAAGTTCCAGCCGTAAAGCACCAGAGAGCGGATCGGCCCCCAGAATCTGCCGGACTCTAGATAAGCGGTTGTAGATGCTACTGCGGTGCAAGTGCAGCGCAGAGGCCACCTCCTGAACCGAGCCGTTGCTGTCATACAGAAGCTCCAGAACCGGCAGCAGCTCTTTATTCCTGTCCTCCACTTGCAGCTTGCGAAGGTTAGAGGTGCCCTCCTCGGGCCAATGAGCAGCCCCGTGCGCGTGAGCAAAAAATTGGTAAATGCCGGTGCTGCGGCTATCTACGAGCTCACCCAGTTGAGGGTCGACGGCGGCAGCTTGAGCTGCTGCTTTTGACTCCCGGTACGCTGCGGGCAACTCCCGGATAGTGCCAAAAGGTTCGCTGATTCCCAAAATCACCCGGGCCACCGGTATCCCAGCCCGCTTGGCCAGTTCAAGTTGATAGTGGACCATCACTTGAGCGTGATCGGCCCGTCCTGGGGACGCTTTAAAGAGCACTACGGCATGGCTTTGAGTTCCTGCGGAGAAGAGTGCCGCATCCACGCCAATCGTCGCTTGCAGGGCCGCGTTGCGGTGGATCAGGGTTGCCGCATGTGGGTCAGCGTCGCCCGGGCTAGCTGCGCCAGAAGGATCTTGCGCGTGTTCATGGGCGCGGCCCAGTACCGTGACTATCTGCCAGGGTCCCCTGCCGTGGACTTCGCGCCAACCACTAACAGTCCCCAGAGCGTTTACGTCCCCTTCACACGAGGCGAGGAACTCTTTTTCACGTAGCCGGCGAGTCTGGGATTCTGCAGTGTTGGAGTCCAATAACAGCGTGGCCAGCAACTCTAGTTCCCGGTGAACGGCCGGTAGCTCCGTCAGGATGCCGGTGGCGCTAGCCTCTTGAACATCCTGCTGGACCCACAAGTACCCCACTCGGAAACCACGGACCAGCAGTGGCACACAAACACGGCCCAACATACCCAATTCCTCGTTGGCTGGAACCACCACGGGCCGCACGGCTGTGGCAATTCCGTGGGATAACTGCCACGCATTAACGTCCATAGGAACGCGCTTGCTCAGTAGGAAGTTCACCCGTACCCGGTCTGCGTGGGACTGGTTGGCACTGTAGGCGAGGAGCACGCCGTCGAGGTCTTCAAGGGACAGTCCGCGGCCCAAGCGGTCTGCAAGTTGTTCCACGATTTGTTCAACGTCGGGTTGGGGCATAAAAACCATAGATTCAGAGTACGTTCCACTCACAACACTAGGCGACAATTGACGCTACTCAGTTCAACAAATGTCGAGTGATTGATTTCAAAAATCCCTAGAAATCAAGGATGTTATTTCGCCTCCTTTGCGGACCCCTGTCTGGTAGCTCACAAACGGTCATAAGCTGAAACCGCAACAGTCGCACACCATAACGGAGCAAAAAATGATCATCGGCGTCCCCAAGGAAATCAAAAACAACGAATTCCGCGTCGCCATTACCGCCGCTGGTGTGCACGAGTTCCGCACTCACGGCCACAGTGTGCTGGTGGAGCGTGGCGCAGGCCTAGGCTCTGGCATCACCGATGAGGAATACTCCATTGCCGGCGCAGAGATCGTCGCCGAGGCTGATGATGTGTGGGCCCGCGCCGACATGGTTATGAAGGTCAAGGAGCCCATCAAGTCCGAGTACCACCGATTCCGCAAGGGCCTAATCCTCTTCACCTACCTGCACCTCGCAGCAGAGCCTGAGCTGACCCAGGAACTGATCAACTCCGGCGTGACGGCTATTGCCTATGAGACAGTCCAGGACGGCCGTGCCTTGCCGCTCCTGGCCCCGATGTCCGAGGTTGCTGGCCGCTTGTCCGTTCAGGTGGGCGCTACCTCTTTGATGGCTCCGGCCGGTGGCAAGGGTGTTTTGCTAGGCGGCGTTCCGGGTGTTCGCCCGGCCAAGGTGGTTGTTCTGGGTGCCGGTGTGGCTGGTACCAACGCCGCAGCCATGGCTTTGGGCCTAGGCGCCGACGTGACCATCCTGGACATCAACATCAACCGCTTGCGTGAACTGGATGCGCAGTACCAAGGCCGTCTGAAGACCGTGGCATCCAACGCGTACGAGATTGAAAAGTCAGTGGTCGATGCGGACTTGGTAATCGGCTCCGTGCTAATCCCCGGGGCCAAGGCCCCCAAGCTGGTGACCAATGATCTGGTGGCCCGCATGAAGGCCGGTTCGGTCCTTGTAGACATCGCCGTGGACCAAGGCGGTTGCTTCGAGGACACCCACCCCACCACACATCAGGAACCCACCTACAAAGTGCACAACACCATCTTCTACTGCGTGGCCAACATGCCTGGTGCCGTGCCGAACACCTCCACCTACGCGCTGACCAACGTCACGCTTCGCTACGGCGTAGCCCTGGCGAACTTCGGCGTGCGGACCGCTTTTGAGAAGGACGCAGCCCTGGCTGCTGGCCTGAACATCGCCGCTGGCCGGGTGGCTCACCACTCGGTGTCCGAGGCACACAACCTCCCGCTCGCCGCCGATTGGCACGAACTGGTCACCGTATAAGCGAAACGCTCCACGTGGTTGTGGCTTAGCTGGTTTTCTGACTAGCCGGTTTCCTGACTAGCTGAGTTCCTGCTCGGCGATTCGCCGCGCAGCCTCCATGAGCCGCAGCACCTCAATGGGCCCTTCCGGATCTACCGGGACGGGCCCATTGGCGTTAATGGCCTTCGCGAGCAGGCGGTAAAACTCGGGGTAGTTCCCGCGTTCGGTTTGGACGCGGCCCAACGACCCCGGAAAACCCAACCAGCCGTGCGCTTGGGCCGGTTCAATCCCATAGCCTGGGTCGCTTGGCAGCATTCCACCCTGCAACTGGGCCTCTTGAGGGTCAATGCCACTCTTGAGATACGTGCCCTGAGTGCCCAAGACACGGAAGCCCGGGCCCGGCTGTCCGGAGAGCTGATTCATGGTCAAGTGGCTCATCACCGGGGCAGCATCCCCCACTGGGTTGTGCCGAAGAACCACAAAAACGTCATCATCGGCGTGCTCTTGTGGCCGCCGAACTTGGATCTCTGCGTGCACCACGGCGGCCGGGCCAAAGAGCTGTACGGCGATGTCTAGGAGGTGGGTGCCCAGGTCATAAAACACTCCCCCACCATCGGCCACTGTGGCTGCAGCCTTCCACGATTTTGTGATCTCCGGCTGCCAGCGTTCCATGCCCGATTCGAACCGAGTCACAGTCCCTAGCTCGCCGCGTTCAAGCAGGCCTTTGACCGTGAGGAAGCCGTTGTCCCAGCGCCGGTTTTGGTAGACGGTCAGTTTCCGGCCCAGGCGCTGGGCGAGTGCCACGAGTTCCTCACCCTGCGCACTCGTGACCACAAACGGTTTATCCACCACCACATCTAGGCCCGCCTCCAGTGCTGCTTTCGCGAGCGGATAGTGGGTGGCTGGCGGTGTGCCGAGCACCACCAAATCCAACTCGTCAGCCTTTTCCAGTACCTCAGCGGCCCCACGCACGACGACGGTGCCCGGGTAACGCCGTCGGGCATCAGCTGCGCGCTGTACGTCCGAGGTTGCGATGATGTCCAGCGAAAAGTCTGGGTTAGCAGCGATGAGTGGGGCGTGAAAAACGCTCCCGGAGAGCCCAAACCCAATCACCGCTGTCCTGATGTGGCCTGTATGAAATTGCTCTGCGGGCGTGGAAGCTTCGCTGCTGCGTGTCATGTTCCCAGCCTATTGGCACACAAAACTTGTGGGCACACAAAAGGCCGGCATATCCCCGAAGGAACATGCCGGCCTTTTAGTTCATCAAACTAGATCAGTTCAAGCTAGCGGCTCACACCTGACCAGCTCAAGGTCGATCTACTTGTGGGTAGAACCCTTTTCCCAACCAACTGTTGACCAGTCGGTGGTCTTGAAGAGGTCTGCGCCGTAGTTGGCGAGCCCCTTGTGTACAAAGAAGATCTCCGGACCGTTCATCACAACGCCCATGGAGTAGTACTTAGCCATGTGCTTCTTTTCAACCTCCATGGCTGCCTTGTTGCGCTCAGTGTTGTCAGCGATGGAAGCAACCTTTGCAATCTCGGCATCCAGCTCAGCGTCGCCAAGCTTGTTGTCGTTGATAGCAGAGGAGTAGAACTGCTTGACACCATCAGTAGCGTCAGCACCCACGGTGTAACCGGAGATGGTCAGATCGAACTCACGCTCGCCGACAACCTTGCCGAAGTCAGCGTCACCGCGCTGGTCAATTCCAACATCCATACCGGCGGCCTGGAGCTGCTTCTGCAGGGTCTGAACCGTTGCCAAACCAGTGGGGTCATCACCGAAGTTGGTGATCTTGAAGGAGACAGTCTTGCCGTCCTTAGCCATTACGCCCTTGTCGTTGGCTTTGTAGCCAGCGTCTTCAAGAACCTTCTTGGCCTGATCAGCACCGAATTCCGTTACCGGGTAGTTGTCCTGGTAGTACGGGGAGAACGGCATCAACATCATGGAGCCGGAGCTCTTCTCTTCCCAGTTCAATCCGTTGAAGCGAACCTTGCGGAGAGCTTCGCGGTCAACAGCTGTGAAGATTGCCTTGCGAACTGCAACGTCCTTGAGAGCGGGGCGGAGTGCGTTGATGTTCAAACCACCGGCGAAGAGGCGCTGACCGCGACGAATGTCAGCGTCCTTTGCACCTTCAAGAGCCTTGTACTTGGTCAACGTACGGCCATCAGCCATATCAACTTCGCCGTTCTTGAACGCAGCGGAGGTTGCAGCGGCCTCAAGCTGGCGGAAGATCACACGATCCAGTACCGGCTTGGCACCCCACCACTTGTCGTTAGGCACCATGGTGACGGTCTTTGCAGCGGAGTCGTACTTCTCGAGCTTGAACGGGCCAGCCATCCACTCGGGGTGCAGTTCACCGGTGAAGCCGTCATTGAAGACTGCCGGGGTGTTGACCTTGGGGTTAACAAAGCCGGTGAAGAGAGCGTCCAGGGGGTACACGGGCTGCGTGGTGGTGACAACAACTTCCTTGTCACTGGCTCCAGCCTTGACCGAGTCAACAAACTCGTAGGCACCCGGGGTCACAATGAGGACGTCCTTATTTTTGCCGTTGAGCATGTTCCAGGTGTTCTGGAAAGTCTTTACATCGATCGGAGTTCCGTCGTTGTAAGCGGCTTTGTCATTGATCTTGATGGTGATGGTCTGCTTGCCATCTTTGACCTCTGACTTGAAATCGGTGCAGAAGTCCTTGTTCAAGGTCACGGTGCCGTCGTAGTCCGAGGACCAGCAACCGGTGTTGCCGGCAACGTCCATCGGGCTGTGCAGCGTGGTGTTGTCTGCGTTGTTGCCTTCATCGGAGAAGCCGTTGAAAGCCGGACCGATGTTACCCAAGGGCAGAGTTACGGTGCCGCCCTGATCCAGCTTGTCAACGGGCTGCGCGTTGACGCTGACGAGTTTGCCGAGGTCGCCAGTAGCGTCGGCGCCCTTACCAGCTTCGGGGCCGGAATTGCCACCGTTGCCTCCGCCACAGCCCGTGAGGGCAAGCGCTGTGGCAATAACTACCGCACCGCCAATGCTTAGGTTCTTCTTCATGGTGTTCCCTTCAAGTGGAGCGAGTTGTAGAGCCCTTGCTCGTTAGTTGGTACTGCTTGTTTCGACGTCATGGACCACGATCATCTCGGAATCCAATTCGCCATCGGGGTAGAAGCATGCAAACTCTTGGTCCGCCCCCGCGCTTTCTAGGACCGGCTCCACCTCTAGGCACTTTTTGCGCTTAGCCTCGGGAAGTGCCGCGAAAATCGGGCATCTCGAGGAGAAGTTGCATCCCTTTGGTGCATCCAGCGGGGTGGGGAGATCTCCCTGCAGGATGATGCGTTCCCTGGTGCGCTCTACCTCGGGGTCCGGAACCGGAATGGCCGATAGTAGGGCGCGGGTGTAGGGGTGGCGTGGATTGTCGAAGACGCTGTCCACGTCACCGATTTCCACGATTTTCCCTAGATACATCACAGCTACGCGGTTGGAGATGTGACGGACCACTGATAGATCGTGAGCCACCATCAGGTAGCTCAGACCAAGTTCTGCACGCAGTTTGTCCAAGAGGTTAATAACCCCAGCTTGGACAGAGACGTCCAGTGCGGACACTGGCTCGTCGAGGACCACCAGCTTGGGGTTCACCGCGAGCGCACGGGCAATACCCACGCGCTGCCGCTGGCCGCCGGAGAACTGGTTGGGGAATCGGTTCACGTGATCAGGCTGCAACCCAACCAAGCGCATTAGTTCCATAATGCGGGTACGGATTTCAGCCTTAGGGGTTCCGAGGTTCTCCAGCGGTTCCGCGAGGACCTCGTACACGGTAAAGCGCGGGTCAAGGGCGCCGGTGGGATCCTGGAAAACCATCTGGAGTTCCTTGCGCATGGCGGTACGTGCCTTGCCGGTGGAATCTTCTTTGTTGCTGATGCCGGAGATAACTACTTCGCCGTCACCGTCCTTGTTGAACTCCATAATTTCCAGCAAGGTGGTGGTTTTTCCGCAACCGGATTCTCCAACTATGGAGAAGCACTCGCCCTCACGGATATCAAAGGTCAGCCCGTCAACGGCTTTGACGGTACCGATCCGCTTTTTGAGCAGCGCCCCTTTGAGGAGCGGGAAGTGTTTTTTGACGTCCTTGAGTTCAAGAACCTTTTTGCGTTCGGTGCGTTCGATCAAATCAAAACGTGACTCCGGCACGGGCGGTGCTTTGAAGATCTCGTGAACGTCCACACCGGCACCGAGCTTGTTGCTGCGGATGCAAGCAGCGCGGTGACCATCGCCGTCGTCCACAATCTCCAGCGGCGGTTCAGCGGTGAGGCACTCATCCGTGACCAAGGGACAGCGGGGTGCAAAGGAGCAGCCCGTAGGGGCGTTTAGAAGGTTTGGTGGGGTGCCGTTGATGGGCACCAGGGAGGTCTTTTGGGAGACGTCCACGCGGGGAACAGCACCCAACAACCCCATGGTGTAGGGCATCCGAGGGTTGTAGTAGATGTCATCCACGGACCCAGTTTCTACCGGCTTGCCCGCGTACATGACCATGATGTCGTCAGCCATGCCGGCCACCACACCGAGGTCGTGGGTAATCATCACCACTGCGGCCCCGGTCTCTTCTTGAGCCGTGTGGAGGACTTCAAGGACCTGCGCCTGGATGGTGACGTCCAAAGCGGTAGTGGGTTCGTCAGCGATCAAAACCCGCGGGTTGTTGGCAATAGCGATGGCAATCATCACGCGCTGGCGCATACCGCCGGAGAACTCGTGCGGGAAAGACTTGAGCCGGGCCGCCGGGCTGGGGATTCCCACCATGCCCAAAAGTTCGACGGCGCGGGCTTCTTTAGCCTTTTTGCTCACCTTGGGGTTGTGAACGGTAAGTGCCTCAATGATCTGTGTACCCACCGTGTACACCGGCGTTAAGGATGAAAGCGGGTCCTGGAAGACCATGGCAATGTCGCTTCCGCGGTACTTGCACATGGCTTTGTCGCTCAAACCGAGAAGTTCATTGCCGTGCAAGCGGACGGAGCCGGTGATCTGCGCGGTTTCCGGCAGCAGTCCCATAATCGCCATAGACGTGACGGATTTTCCTGATCCGGATTCGCCCACAATGCCCAAAGTTTTGCCAGCACGGAGGTCAAAATCAACGCCACGAACAGCGTGAACAGTTCCGTTCTCAGTGTTAAAGCGGACGTTGAGATCCCGAACCGAAAGAACCGTGTCACTCGGTGCGCTCAGGCCCGCTTGGTGCAAGCGTTCAACGGGGGTGGCCTCTTCGACGGAATTTGGCATGCTGTTGGCGCTCATTTTTTCTTCTTCTTTGCTTTGCCAATTGAGCTAGAGCTCGGGTCGAATGCGTCACGAAGGCCATCATTCATCATGGCCAAGGAACCGGTCAGCAGGAACATCACCAGCAAGGGGAACCAGAACATCCACGGGAAGGTTTGCACTTGCGAGGTGGCCTGACCAATCAGAACGCCGAGGCTGACGTCCGGAACCTTGATGCCAATGCCAATAAAGGAGTAGGCAACCTCCGCCAGAATCGCGTACGTAACACCACGAGTGATTTCTAAAACCAAGAGTGAACCAATGTTGGGAACTAGGTGGTTCCAGACAATCTTCATGGGCGGAACACCCATGTAGCGGGCTGCTTTGACGTAATCGCGTTCCATCAAGGACATGGACAGCGAGCGGATCAAACGAGCCGTTCCCATCCAGCTGAAAACAAGCAACACAATAATCAACAGCAGCCAGCTAGGAAGAGTGTCCTTGAGTGCGCCTGAACCGCCGCCGGTGGCAACAGCCACTACCAGTAGGGCCGGCATCATAATGAGCGCTTCGAGGATAAAGAGCATGACTTTGTCTACTTTGCCGCCAAAGTAGGCCATAGAGGTGCCATAAACGGCCGCGATAAGTACAGATACCAGACCGACGATCAACCCGATCAGGATCGAGATGCGGGTACCTTCTACCAACAAGGCATAGAGGTCAATACCGGCCTGTGAGGTGCCCAAGTAGTGCTCGCTGGAGGGCTCCATACCAATGTTGAACGCGTCAATGGTTTCTTTGTCCCAGCTGGTGAAGAACCCACCAATCCAGGAAAAAATGGTGAGCGCCACAAAAATGGCCAAGCCTGCTACGGCCGTTTTATTGCGCATAAAGCGCCGGAAGATGATCCGCCCTTTGGCGATGACCACTTCCTCGTTCTCAAGTTTTGTCTCTGCGTGCTCCGCAGCGGTGTTGAGCGAATCTACCGTGGACATAATTACGACACCCTTACTCGCGGGTCAACAAGGGTGGTTGCAAAGTCAGCCAATATGGCACCGATTGCGAAGATCACGGATCCGTAGGCCAAGGTAGCCGTGGCGCCGTTGACGTCTTGAAGACCAATGGCGTCAATGCTCCAGGATCCAACACCGGGCCAAGCGAAGATCTTCTCGGCGAAGAAACCGCCAGCAAAAATAGCCGGAATGGTGAACGCAATGCTCTGTGCCACGGGGATAAAGGAGACTCGCAGTGCATGCCGGGAAATGGCTTGGTTGCGGGTGAGTCCTTTAGCCCGGGCAGTGCGAACAAAGTCCGCGTTGACGTTATCGAGCAAATACTGCCGTTGAGCAATCTGGTACCCGCCCCAACCAATCACCGTGATGGCGAAGGTTGGCACAGCATAGTGGGCCATCAAATCTACAAAGCCTGCCCAGCCTCCGGGGGCGTCCGGGCTGGATATACCAGTGACAAAGAAAATTCGGTCACCCGAGTTTTCGTTGATGTTGATCGCTGCCAGCTGGACCAAGAAGTAGGCAATTGGCGCCGGGATGATGTGGACTAAGTAGCTGTAAGAGGTCACCACACGGTCTGAGATTTTGTATTGCCGCGCTGCCGAGTAAACACCCAGCGCCACACCGATGATCAGCGTCAGGATAATTGAGGCGATGAACAGGCGGGTAGAAATCCACACGCGGTCACCGAACTCGGCGTTAACAAAGGAGCCATTAGGGCTCCGGCCCCAGTCCCAGCGGGTCACGATGCCGGTGAGCCACTGAACATAGCGGTCCCATGCGCTCATGTTCGGATCAAGCCCCTTAAGCGCAAAGCTGTGCTGGACCTGCTCGGGGGTGGGCTTGGGGATCTTCTCTTGCTCCAAGAGGGCTGGCCTCATGGTGGTCACTGCAAGGAAGTATCCGGCGGTGGTGGTCAGGAAGATCATCACCACGTAGGTGGCGGAACGCTTCAGAAGGTACTTGAGCATCGTTTTACTAGAACCTCGTCGAGTCTGCGACGAAGCAAGCCGCGGAGGGCAGGAAGCTGCCTCCGGGGGTTCGCTCGCAATAGATCAGTGCGCTCAATGTATGTCCTTCCCTGGGTCCGTCCACCAACTTTTGATCAGTGTGTGACGGGTCACATTCCAGAGGAAAGTATCACAGGATTCCCAGCCAATTTGAGGGCGCGCAGCGTAAACCGCGGAGTTAGCGCCCATATTGTTATGAAAATACGCTTTCACGTTATTTGACTGGACGAATCGCCGGCGGCAGGTTACCTTACCCCGCCATGACCAAACGCGTCACGAGTTCTTTCCAGCCGTCAATGAGGCGCTGAACAGGCATTTTGTGCCGCTCCACAGCATTGAGAATTCGCTCTGCTTCAAGCGTGGCGGCCAAGTTTGCTGCCATCACCCACGCATCTGCGGTGACCCCGGCTTCGGTGAGCAGCAACTCAAGGTGGCGGCGGGAAAGGATGGCCGGCGCGGCGTCGTGCCTATTTGTCACACCGTTCTCCGCTTCCACCACAATCTGTCCAAGTTTCAGGATGAGATGGATCCGCTCTACGCCGTAAGAGATCAGCCGCTCTAGAGCGGGGGCGCCAGGGCCCAGTGGCGGTGGGCCAAACATAAAGGCACGTTGGAAGTCGGCCTCGGCCTCACTGATCAACGTCATCATTAGCCCACCGCGGCTACCAAAATGCCGGAACGCCGTTCCCTTTCCAACCTTGGCCCGGGACGCCAAGTTGTCCATGGTCAGCGCGTGGGCGCCACACGATTCAATTAATTCGTGAGCGGCGTCTAAGAGTGCTTGGCGATTCCTGCTGGCATCACTGCGCGCAGAAGGCCTTGGTTGGGGCCCATGGAGTTGTAGCGGCAGTTTGCTCACAAAATAAAGTCTAAGCCCGGGAATAGAAAGCGGACTGCAGTCCGTTTAGCCCTCTGAACGACTTCTAGTCTTCACCCCAGACCGCCCTCCGGCGGCCCAATCAAGGAGTACATATGTCTAAGAGCACCGTTCTCACTCTCGTGGGAAGCCTTCGCACCGAATCCATCAACCGCAAGCTCGCCGAGACGGTCAAGGCCTTGGCCCCCGAAAACGTTGAGGTTACCATCGCCGACACCCTGGGTGACATTCCGTTCTTTAACGAAGACATCGACGTGGAAGGCAAGGTCCCCGCAGCCGCTCAGGCACTTCGCGACGCCGCTGCTGCAGCAGATTCGCTTTTGCTGATCACCCCGGAGCACAACGGAACCATGACCGCCCCGCTTAAAAACGCTATCGACTGGCTATCCCGCCCGCACGGTACTAGCGCCCTGTCCGGCAAGCCAGTTGCCGTGATCGGCACAGCTTACGGTCAGTTCGGCGGCGTGTGGGCCCACGATGACGCCCGCAAGTCCGTTGGAATCGCCGGCGCAAAGGTTCTTGAAGACGTGAAGCTCGCCATCCCGGGATCCATGATCCGCTTTGCTGAAATCCACCCCAAAGATGACGCTGAGGTTGTAGAGCAGGTCAAGGCACTATTTGCACCTATCACTGCCGCGGTTGATACCACCAAAGAGGCAGCCGCTTAGGCCCCTCCCCCCGCTCCCGCCCCGGACGCCGACCACCGAGCTCTTTTATGGTCAACGTCCGGGGCGGCGCTGTTTAAGTGCAAGCGTTCGAGAACTTTTTGGCAACAACTGTTGCCTAACTGACAACCTCGGGTTGTATCCTGAACTTGTGACCCATCAAACATTGAACGAGGACGCTCAGAAGCTGCCCGCCGAAGCCCTAGATGCCTTGGAGCGTGCCGCGGATTCCGCGAAACGCCACGAATTGCTCTTCTCTGAACGGGCCGCCAACATTAAGCAGTCCGCCGTCCGGGATGTATTTGATATCTCCATGCGCCCCGGACTGGTGTCTCTTGCTGGCGGAAACCCCTACTTGCAATCCCTCCCGCTTGAACGCCTAGGTCAGGCCGCCGCCAAGATTATTTCCGAGCAAGGTATGGAGGCCCTGCAGTACGGTGGCGGTCAGGGTACCGAAGAGCTCCGTACGCAGATCTGCGAAGTGATGGCAGCCGAAGGTATCACCGACGCTGGTCCCGAAAATGTGGTGATCACCGCCGGCTCACAGTCTGCACAAGACGTGGCCACCAAGGTCTTTTGCAACCCGGGCGATGTGGTTCTGGTGGAAAACCCCACCTACGTGGGCGCGCTGAACACCTTTGAGGCCTATGAGGTTGAAGTTGAAGCGATCGAAATGGATCAGGATGGCCTTATCCCTGAAGTCCTAGAAGAGCGCATTGCCGCATTGGTCGCCCAGGGCAAAAACATCAAGTTCCTCTACACCATCCCCAACTTCAACAACCCTTCCGGCATCACCCTGGCCCAAGAGCGCCGCCAGCGGATCGTAGATATATGCCGTGCGGCGAATATCTTGGTTTTGGAGGATAACCCTTACGGGCTTTTGCGCTTTGACGGTCACCCCTACGCCCCCATGCGAGCAGCGAACCCACACGACGTGATCTACATGGGATCCTTCTCCAAAATCTTCGCTCCGGGCTTGCGCGTTGGCTGGGCGCTGGTCCCAGCCCATCTCCAGCGCCGCTTTTACCTCGCATCCGAGGCCGTCACTCTGTGCCCACCCACACTCAACCAAATGCTGATCTCCGCCTACCTGCGTGACTTTGACTGGCGCGGGCAGATCGAAACCTACCGGGCACTTTATGAGGAACGCTGCACCGCTTTACTGGCAGCCCTCGAAGAGCACATGCCCCAAGGTGTTTCGTGGACCAAGCCAGAAGGTGGATTCTTTGTGTGGGTCACACTCCCAGAAGGGGTTGACACGTACCCCTTGTTGCAAAAGGCGATCGAAGCCGGCGTCGTATTTATTCCTGGGGCCGCATTTACGCACGGTGACGAACCGTCCAACAAGCTTCGCTTGGCATTTAGTGTGGTCCCGCCAGAGACCATCGCAGAAGGCGTCCGCAGGCTGGCACCTGTTCTTAAAGACGCCATCACTGCGCTCTGAGACGCGCCGCTGTAGTCTAAGCAATAACGTGTGCGGCTTGCGTGCCGAATTTCAGTACAACAAAGGAGTCAAACCATGTCCGGTGTAGTTCTTGTCGGTGTAGATGGCAGCGAAACTGCCAAGCGAGCTGCTCAAAAAGCATTGACCATGGCCACTGGCCTCGGTGCCACACTTCACGTTGTAAGCGCCTTTGACAGCGATCGCACTGAGGTTTTTGGCAGTGGCAGCGATACTTGGATTGTTTCTGACGCGGACGACGCCGAGAAGGTCGCCAAGTCTGTTGCGAACGACCTAGGCGGCGCACCTGCCGTGACGTATTCCTCGGCGCGGGGCAAGCCGGCAGAAGCTTTGGTCAAGGAAGCCGAGCGTCTCAACGCTCAGCTGATCGTGGTGGGAAACCGCCGTATGCAGGGACTCGGCCGAGTGCTGGGTAGCGTTGCCAACACGGTAGCTCACACCGCTCCGTGTGACGTTTTCATCGCCAAGACGGACATTGAAGAGTAATCAGCCTCACTGAACGCACAAAAGAGCCCCCTAAATCTCGGCGGATTTAGGGGGCTCTTTCTGCTTAGTTGACCAGCTACTCGAACACCTGCTTAATTGAGCACCTCCCCTAATCGAGCAACAGGGCTGGCTCTTCAAGGATGGCTGCAACGTCTGCCATAAAGCGAGCCGAGAGGTCTCCGTCCACCACACGGTGATCGAAGGAGCCGCCGAGTGTGGTGATCCAGCGCGGGATCACCTCACCGTCGAGGACCCATGGCTTTTGCTTGATGGTTCCGAAGGCCACAATCGCCACTTCACCCGGGTTGATGATGGGCGTTCCGGTGTCGATACCCAGCGCACCAATGTTGGTGATGGTCAGGGAACCTCCCTGCATATCTGCGGGTTTGGTTTTGCCGGCCCGGGCAGTGGTGGCTAGTTCATTCAGAGCAGTGGCCAGTTCCTTCAGCGAAAGGTCCTGGGCGTTTTTGATGTTGGGAACCATCAGGCCGCGCGGGGTGGCGGCTGCGATTCCCAGGTTCATAAAGTGCTTTACGTGGATCTCTGCACCGCTTCCGTCCTCGGTGTCAGACCAGGTGGCGTTCACGCTGGGGTTGCGCGCTGCCGCCCAAATGACTGCCTTCGCAAGGATCAGCAAGGGCGAAACTTTGATTCCTTCAAAATCGCGAGAGACCTTGAGGCGCTTCACAAACTCCATGGTTCGGCTGGCATCAACGTCAACAAAAATGCTCACGTGCGGGGCAGAGAAGGCCGAATTCACCATGGCCGTGGCTGTTGCCTTGCGGACACCCTTGACCGGAACGCGTTCAATTCGCTGTTCTTGAGTGCCCGTATTCGACCGCCAGAAACCTTCAGCCTGATCTACCTCGGCGTCACGTTGCGCCTGGTAGCTGACCAAGTCATCACGGGTGACTTCGCCGCGTGCACCGGTGGGAACAACGTCGGCGAGGTCGATTCCAAGATCACGAGCGATCTTACGGACTGGCGGTTTGGCCAAAACGCGGTTAACCAAACCGGAGAGTGCGACGCCGATCCCCGGCTTTTCAGCCGACCGCACCCTGGGGCTGGGGCTTGGCGCAGCTGGGGCTGCGGCTGGGGCTGCGGCGGGGGCGGGGGCGGGTGCAATAGTGCCGGGTACAGGCGGTGCTGACGCAACCGAGCCTGTCTGTGAAGCTGCTGGCGCTGCGGTTCCCGCAGCGGATGCTGCAGCTGCGCGGGGGCGGCGCTTAACGGCGTCGGCCTTGGGACCTGAACCCACCAAGGGACCCGGCGCTGCGTCCTCGGAATCTGCAGCGGGAAGTGTTCCGTACATGGGTTGCTCCACCGGCTCAGCAGCAGATCCCGTCGCTGGGGATGCAATGGCCGCGGGTGCCTCGGTGGCGTCACCCACGGAAATGATGGGCGTCCCCACCTCAATGGTTACGCCCTCCTCAGCCAGAAGCTCTAGAACGGTCCCAGCAAAGGGGGAAGGCAATTCCACAAGGGACTTAGCCGTCTCAATCTCGCACAGGACATCGTTGATCGCCACAACGTCGCCGGGCTTTACCTTCCAAGCCACAATCTCGGCTTCGGTGAGGCCTTCGCCGACGTCTGGCAGGTTGAACTTGTTCACGCTCATGGAATCCGCCCTTTAGGGAAAAGTCGAGTTCGGAAATATGGTGGGAGTAGCGGGGTGAACCGCTGGCTCAGTAGCTGAAGGACCGGTCAAGAGCTTCCAAGATCCTGTCGATGTCCGGTACGTAATGTTCTTCAACCTTGGCCACGGGATACGGCAGGTGGAATGCGCCAACGCGGATCACCGGAGCTTCGAGGTGCAAAAATGCACGCTCGCTAATGCGGGAGGCAATTTCTCCGCCAATACCACCAAAGGTGGGAGCCTCATGGGCAACCACTAGCCGGCCGGTCTTTTTGACCGAGGCTTCCACAGTGTCAAAGTCGATCGGGGAAATGGATCGCAAATCGATCACCTCCACACTGTGGCCGTCCTCCTGAGCCGCCTCGGCTGCAGCGAGCGCAACGGGAACCAGCGGACCATAGGCAACCACTGTGGCGTCGGTGCCTTCGCGCAGCACGTGGGCCTTGTGAGGATCAGCTGAAGCACCGGGGCTTTCAAGATCCACTTCCCCCTTGAGCCAATAACGGCGTTTGGGTTCAAAGACAATAACCGGATCCTGAGAGTCGATGGCTTGCTGGATCATCCAGTAGGCGTCATGCGGGTTGGAAGGGGTGATGATGCGCAGCCCTGCCGTGTGAGCGAAGAGCGCTTCTGGAGACTCTGAGTGGTGTTCTACTGAACCAATACCGCCACCGTAAGGGATACGAATCACCACGGGAACCGTGAGGTTGCCGTTGCTGCGTGCGTGCAGTTTTGCCAGCTGGGTGGTGATTTGGTTGAAGCCGGGGAATACAAAACCGTCGAACTGAATCTCGCATACGGGCCGGTAGCCGCGCAGCGCCAGCCCAATGGCCGTTCCGATGATTCCGGACTCTGCCAGCGGGGAATCCACTACACGGTCCGGGCCGAATTCTTTGAGCAGGCCTTCAGTGACGCGGTAAACACCACCAAGTGCTCCGATGTCTTCACCCATCAAGAGGGTGGTTTCGTCCTTGGTCAGGGCCTCACGCAATCCCGCCGTAATGGCCTTGGCAATGGTCATGGTGGTCACTGGGCCACTCCTTCGGCGGTGTCAGTGGCTGTTGCCTCGTCTGCGCCGGCGAACCCGGCTTCGTATTGCTGGAACCACGCGAGTTCTTCAGCCACCAGAGAGTGCTGCTCGGCATAGGCGTTGGCGAAGGACTCGCGGAAGTCCGGGCCTTCGAGGGCCAGAGTGGTTTTGCGGACATAATCGGCCAGCTCCACACCGTCTGCTGCTACGGATTCAAAGAAGGCGTCGTCTGCGAAGTCTTGAGCACGCAAATACTTTTCTAGACGCTCCAGCGGATCTTTGGCCCGCCACTGCTGCTCTTCGGAGGATTCGCGGTACTTGGTAGGGTCATCGGCCGTGGTGTGCGCGCCAACCCGGTAGGTAAAGGCTTCGATCAGTACCGGACCCTTGCCCTGGCGAGCATGCTCAAGTGCCCACTCGGTCACAGCATGCACGGCAATGACATCGTTTCCGTCCACCCGGATTCCCGGGAACCCGTAGCCATTGGCACGCTGGCTCAACGGCACCTTAGTTTGCACGGCGGTGGGAACGGAAATAGCCCAGTGGTTGTTCTGGCAGAAGAAAACCACTGGCGCGTTAAAGCTCGCTGCAAAGACCATAGATTCGTGAACGTCGCCTTCAGAGCTGGCTCCGTCACCAAAATAAGCGACGACGGCGCCTGGCCCGGTCTGGCTGGTGATCCCACGTTTCTGGTCGCGTTGGATGCCCATGGCATAACCAACTGCATGCAGGGTTTGTGCCGCGAGGACCAAAGTGTAGAGGTGGAAATTGTTTTCGCGAGGGTCCCAACCGCCATTGGAAATTCCACGGAATTGCTTGAGCAGTTCGGCCATGTCAACGTCACGCGTGAGAGCCACACCGTGTTCGCGGTACGTGGGGAACAGATAGTCCTGCGGTTGTGTGGCGCGGCCGGAACCGATTTGAGCAGCCTCTTGTCCCGTGAGCGGAACCCAGAGGGCTAACTGGCCTTGGCGCTGGAGGGCAGTGGCTTCTTGGTCGAAGCGGCGAACCTTGGCCATGTCCCGGTAGAAACCTTTAAGCTTCTCCGGATCCAGTTTTTGGGCATAGCTAGAGAAGAACGCGTCCTCTTTCAGCACACCGTCTTGATCCAAAAGCTGGATCATTCCGGCTCCCGGGCCACCCTGGACTTGCTGGGCCCACGCTTCTTGGACGTTGTCTTGCTCCACACCATCGAACTCGGTGGTGGGTAACGTAGCTTCACCCATGCCGTCTCCTTGCCTGCCGCTTCAACCAGCATTTTCACCGGATATATTCCCCAAATGGCATGCATTCCATTTGGGGAATATGTATTACTTCCGCAGTTCACTTTAGCGGGGAAAGGCCACGTTTACAGCGGTTGTTAAGCGCTAGGATCCTCGCGGCGCTTTTGTATACCCGGCACACATCGCCAAAAAGCGGGTGTTTGCTTCGGGCTCACCAATGCTCACACGCACACCTTCGCCAGCAAAGGCACGCACGCTCAGTGCGTGTTCAGCAGCGAGCGCGGCAAACTCAGCACTATTGTCCCCAACGTTGAGCCAAACGAAGTTCCCTTCGGCTTGTGGAATGTCCCAACCAAGGTCTTTGAGCCCGTCCACTACACGCTCCCGCTCGTCAACAATGCTCTGAACCCGACATTCAACGTCAGCGTAGTTTTCCAGGGAGGTAATAGCTGCCCGTTCGGCAATTTGAGACACGGCAAAAGGTGTGGCTGCCTTGCGCAATTGAGCGGTGATTCCTGCTTGGGACACCGAGTAACCCACGCGCAAACCAGCCAAGCCGTGGGCTTTGGAGAAGGTCCGCAGCACAATGACGTTGGGGTACTTCTTGTACATTTCTAGGCCATCAACGGCTTCCGGGTCACGAACGAATTCTTGGTACGCCTCATCAATCACCACAACCACGTTCGAGGGAACCCGCTTAATAAAAACTTCGGTCTCCTCGGCACGCAACACCGGGCCGGTGGGGTTATTTGGGGTGCATAGCAGAATCACGCGGGTGTGCGCGCCAATTGCCTCTGCCATTGCCTCGAGGTTGTGCCGGCCGTCTGAAGTTAGCGGCACTTGAACACTTTGGGCACCAGCAAGACTCACCGAGATGGGGTAGGCCTCGAAGGAGCGCCAAGCGTAAATCACTTCGTCTGGTTTGCCGTCGTCGTTGGAACCGGCAAAAGCCGCCAAAATCTGGTTCAACGCCCCTAGGCTTCCGGATCCGGTGACAATATCCTCGGCCGGGACCGCGGAGAAACTGCTCAGTGCTTCACGCAGCGCCGTGCTGAGCGGGTCCGGGTACCGGTTGAAGTCTTGGAAATCAGCGATTGCAGCCGATACTGCCGGGATGGGCGGTAATGGGTTCTCGTTGGAAGAGAGCTTGTAGCTGGTCAGACCGTCAACAGGTGCGGGAGGTTTTCCTGCGGCGTAGGCGGGAAGGGTCTTCAGTACTGGGCGGGGATGCGGAGCGGCGGCAGCTGCAGCGCCTTCCGTGGTGGTGTGCTCGGAAGTCATTCCCTTAGCCTAGTCCGAACGCTGGCCCGAACTCCCTGACTTATCTGCAGCTTTGTGTGCCAGCATTGAGGCATGCTCTCCTTTATCCTCAAAGTCTTGATCAATTCCTTGGCGCTGTGGGTTGCAAGTTTCCTGTTGCCAGGCCTGACAATAGCTTCCACTGCAACGGCCAACGCTGCGGCGAACGCGGGTGCCGGGGACAACTCAGCCACCGTTGGTGTAGTGCTGGCCTATTTGTTCATCGGGCTCATTTTTGCTTTGGTGAACACCCTGATTCGGCCTTTGATCAAGCTTCTGGCGTTGCCGATCACGGTCCTTACGCTGGGTTTGTTCAGCATTATTATCAACGCGGGCATGCTTTACCTGACGGCTTGGCTCAGCGGCTATACCCCTGTTCATTTGCAGATCGACGCGTTCTTTTGGACGGCAATTTTGGCTTCCCTGATCATCAGCGTGATCTCACTGGTGGTAGGGGGAATGACCAAGCCACTCACCAAACGGAGCTAGTGGCTAGTTTGCGAGCGTCATAATTTCTGCACCCGTTTCGGTGATCGCTACGGTGTGTTCACTATGGGCGGTGCGGCACCCAGTGGAGCTTCGGAGCGTCCAGCCGTCGGGGTCTGTAACGAGCTTGTCTGTGTCTACCATCACCCACGGTTCGAGGGCGATCATCAGCCCTGGGCGGAGGACGAATCCCCGGCCTGGGCGGCCCATGTTGGGAACGTGAGGATCTTGGTGCATGGTGGAGCCAATGCCGTGACCACCGAATTCAAGGTTGATCGGATAACAGGCTGCTTTCAGAACAGCGCCCATGGCGTAGGCGAGGTCGCCAATTTTGGCTCCAGGCTTGGCAGCGGCAATTCCGGCTGCGAGCGCCCGCTCGGTGGTTTCAATGAGTGCAACATCTTCTGGCTTGTGGTTGGCCCCAACCACAAAGCTGATGGCTGAATCCGCGGCGATACCGTCTTTCAGAACTGCGAGATCAAGGGTGAGGAGATCCCCGTCAGCGAGCGCGTAGTCGTGCGGTAGTCCATGAAGCACTGCATCGTTGACGGAGGTGCAGATATAGTGACCGAACGGTCCTGAACCGAAGGCCGGCGCGTAATCCACGTAGCAAGACTCAGCCCCGGCTTCGAGGATCATCTCTTTGGTCCAGCGATCGATTTCAAGGAGGTTGGTGCCTACTTGGCACTTGCTTTTAATGGTCTGCAAAATGGTGCCAACCAGAGCACCTGTGACTCGTGCCCGGCCAACTTCTTGCTCATTAAGGATCTCGATCATTGCGCGCCTTTCACGGTTCGGTTCACCGGTCAGCGTACTCGCGCCATGCGATAGTTGCCATGAGCGGGGCTGGCTACCCCATATGTCCGCGATCTCTCCCCGTGTAGATAGTTCGGGTTCGACGCCGCGCAACCGGACCTCGACCGTCCACATCGGGGCCATTACCGCGACCATACGTCCCACCCACAGTCGCACCCGCAGCCGCACCCGCAATGAGTGCCCCGCCTGCCACCAACCCGCCCGCGGCCACTCCGGTTCTCTCATTTTCTGCGTCTGCATTGTCCGGGGCTGCAAGCACATCCGGGCCCAAGATTGAGTTCATCACTTTGCGGTGCTCAACGATGGCCGGATCCGTGCTGGTATCTAGCACTTTTGCACCGCTTACGTAATTATCTAGATTATGAGCATTTTGGATGGTTTTGAGCCTAGCCCCTTCGTTATCCAGGCTTCTGCCCGGGTACCTATCGGTGGTGACCGTTGTGAAATTGGGGGTAACTGGGTTTGCTAGGCCATCGGTACTGGGCACAATGTCATCGGTATTTTCAATAGCCAGAACACTCACGGTCTGTGGCACATGGAATCTGGCCACCGGGCTACCGGCAACGTTGACCGCTTCAACATGAAACTTGGCCATAAATTCCGGATCTGCCGCGAGCGCCATGGCATGGATTCCACCTTGGCTGTGACCGTTGAGAATCACATGATCCTCTGGGGTTACTCCCTGTTCCTGTAGGGCTCGTTCCACAAGGACTTGGGCCATTGCACGTCCGCGCGACATTCCGACAATGTTCCCCTCCCAATCGTGGACACCATACGTATCTGGCAACAATTCCCCTTGGGTCCCGGGGATGCTGACGATCACTGCGTACGTGCCATCCTTTCGAGGGATCTTCTCCACGATGATGGACGAATTTGGCGCCGTTGATTCGACTTTGTTCCCAACCCCTGCTTCGGGTGTGGAGGCATCTGAGAGCGGAAGGTCCCCAGCAGCGCGTTGAACACCAGCGAAAGCAGAACCCAAAGTGCCTAGACCGGTGGTGTCATCATCCACAGGCAAATCGGAACTTTTGTAGGCGAGAGCTCCGGCACGAAACGCTCCCGTGAGCAGTGCACCCAAGCTGAGCATCCACGTGAACCGTTCAACTCCGGTTAAACCACTCGCCTTACCAGCCCAGTCCCAGACATACCCACCAACTGGTCCTAAGGCAGCAACCGTTATGCTCGGCACCCCCGCCACTAACCCTTGGGCCGCTAGGCCGATTCCTGGCTGCGACACGGCCAGAGCGTCAGCTTCTTGATACCTTGTGGCCGAGCTGTCAGCTTCTCGAGCCATTTCCCGCAGAGTTGAACCTAACCGAACAAGCTTTTGGCCAGCCTCATCAGCTGCAGCAAGTCCGCCCACAACACCCAACCCCAAGTCCAGCCCCACACCCATGCCCCATGCATTGGAGCTGTACCTCAGCCGGTTTCCATGCTGACGGATGGCCATGCTGCGGTAGTCCAAGAGGTCAGCGCTCTCTCGAAATGCCGCCGCGCTACGGCGCAGATCCTCAATCCGTACGTGGCTCCCACCGTACCTACGCCCGTTCACCGAATAGTGCGCCCCAGGCGAGTCGTCCTCGTTCACCGGAAGCCGCTCGATAGCGCGGACCTACTCGAGCCCGCACGCCCGTTGCCTGGCTCAAAATTTTGTAGCCAGACCGCAGCCGCACGTAAGTCCTCTGCGGCGTAGCGCAGTTCCCCGGCTCGGCGGTGTACACAATCGCGAAAAGCCTCACCTGCAATGGATTTCCACTCCGCGACTCCGGCTGCGAGAACTCTGTCTCTGATGTCCTCAACGGCCACCGCATCCGCCTTAAGTAATTCAATAACTGCAGCAAGATCGGCCGCCCGCTCTTCCACACTCGCCCCGCCCACCGCACACTGCAGCGACGGGTCGAAACCATGTTCACTCATTGCCTACCGCCTCCCAACGTACAAGTACCTAATGCCCGCTTTCCACATCCTCGACGCTACTGAAACTGGGCGGCTAGCGATGGGCCCAGAACAACTATGTGGACAACTTGGCGATATTGCTTATGTGGAGGAAAAGTCACGCAATTCAGCACAACCTGCCGGTAGGCAAAGTTCGTGAAAGAATTGCCCTATGCCTGAATCTGCCGCCACAGCTGTGTCCCGTACGCCCTCCGGCCGTTTGGCCCTCGCCAACGCTTCGGAGCAAATTGCTTTGGGGCCGCTAGACGGCCGCTACCAGTCCGCCGTCGCGCCTTTGGTTGACTACCTGTCCGAGGCGGCACTGAACCGCGACCGCGTTGCCGTTGAAGTTGAATGGCTCATTCACCTGACCAGCAACAACGTTCTGCCCGGGACCACACCACTGGGCGCCGAGCAGCAGGAAAAATTGCGCGCAATCGTCACTGAATTCGATGCCGCCTCCGTCAAAGAGCTAGCCGAGATCGAAGCCATAACAGTTCACGACGTCAAGGCTGTTGAGTACTACATTGGCCGCCGCCTGCCGGCAATCGGCATCGAGAACCTGACAGCACTGGTGCACTTTGGATGCACCTCAGAAGACATCAACAACCTCTCCTACGCCCTGGGCATCAAGGGCGCCGTGGAGAGCGTTTGGTTGCCGGCAGCCCGCGCGCTGGTAGCCCAAATCAGCACCATGGCCCGCGACAACCGCGATGTCCCCATGCTTTCCCGCACCCACGGTCAGCCAGCCACCCCCACCACTTTGGGGAAAGAGCTCGCCGTTACTGCGCACCGTTTGACCCGCCAGCTGGAGCGCATTTCCAAGACCGAATACTTGGGCAAAATCAACGGCGCCACCGGCACCTATGCAGCCCACGTGGCTGCAGTTCCGAGCGCCGATTGGCAGAGCGTTGGCAAGGGATTTGTTGAAGGTCTGGGCCTGACGTGGAACCCGTTGACCACTCAGATTGAAAGCCATGACTGGCAGGCAGAGCTGTACGCCGATATAGCCCGTTTCAA
The DNA here is from genome assembly GCF_050490295.1 of Pseudarthrobacter sp. J1763. NCBI lineage: Bacteria > Bacillati > Actinomycetota > Actinomycetes > Micrococcales > Micrococcaceae > Pseudarthrobacter > Pseudarthrobacter sp. J1763. Next base: position 61,013 of record NZ_JBNPEN010000014.1, read on the forward strand.
CCGCATCCTGCACAACGTTTGCACGGACATTTGGAGCTACATTTCCATCGGCTACTTCCGCCAGATTCCGGTTGCTGGTGCCACTGGGTCCTCCACCATGCCGCACAAGGTGAACCCGATCCGCTTCGAAAACGCCGAGGCAAACTTGGAGATCTCCAACGGTTTGCTGGACACTCTGGGCGCAACTTTGGTGACGTCCCGCTGGCAACGTGACCTCACTGACTCCTCGAGCCAACGCAACATCGGTGTGGCTTTTGGTCACTCTCTCCTGGCTATTTCCAACGTTTCTAAGGGTCTGGAGCGCCTGGACGTGGCGGAGGAGGTTCTGGCCGCGGACCTGGATCAGAACTGGGAAGTTTTGGGCGAAGCCATTCAGATGGTGATGCGCGCCGAGGCTATCGCCGGTGTTGAGGGCATGGAGAACCCGTACGAGCGCCTCAAGGACCTCACTCGTGGTCAGCGCGTTGATGGCGCCCGGATGCAAGAATTTGTGTCAGGTTTGGGCTTGAGCCCGGAGGCGCAGGAGCGTTTGCTCGCATTGACGCCGGGCCTTTACACAGGTATTGCTGACGCCCTGGTGGACCACCTCAAGTAACCTCGGCTGCAAGACAACACGATTCGGTGAAACGCAGAGTTTTCCTTGTTGCACTGAGCGGGAAACTGGCCCGAAACAACAGCAAGCCAGCATGGAGTGATGAATCATTCTGCAACTGGTCCAAGTCATGAGCTTGCGTGCGAGGTGTGTGGCAGGCTCCCTGAACCGCCTAAGGCACGGCTGACTGTGGCCAACATCGCCGCCATGCTGCCTATTGAGCTAGTGGTGCACGCCGTAGTGGTGGAATCCCATCTGCCGTACGTGTTGAAAGTTTTGGTTTTGACGCTCACGGCCACAGTGTTGGTGATCTGGGTGGCTGAGCCTTCGGCTGCCCGTGTTCTGCAGCGCTGGTTGCACGCTCCAGCGCTGAAAAAGCGACGGCGACTGCACAGTTCTGCATCCCTGTGGCGCGCCCGGGTGGTACTGCGGGATGAGCCCGGCGCACTCGAGTCCGTGACTCACGAGCTGGCCCGGCATGATGTTAATATTCTGAGCATCCACGTCCATCAGCTCAGCGGTGCAGTGATGGACGAGTTAGTTCTTTCGGCCCCCGCCGAGTTGTCCGAGCGGAAGATCTTGCAGTATTTGAGCGAGGGCGGCGGCACCGGTCCAGCCCTGTGGCCCACCACCGCGTTGGCTCTCGCCGACGGGCAAACAATGGCTTTGAGTCTTGCAATCAGAGTCAGCGAACGTCCGGCGGAGCTGGGCCTAGCTGTTGCGGAACTGCTCCGGGCCAAGCTGGGATTACCCGACGGCGAGCGATACCCGGGCGAGGAGGCATGTGTGATGAAATTGCCTACAGCCTTTGGGCCGCCATTGGTCCTCAGTAGGCCTGGTGAGCCGTTTACCCCTGCCGAGTCAGCTAGGGCTCACCGGCTGGCCGAACTGGCAGAACGCACCGAACTCGCCACCCTCAACTGAGGGACTCGCAGCACGATGCCTCCACCTAGGAAGCCGCTACGGAGGAGGCAGCGTGGCCTTTCAGGAGAACTCGCCGCGGATCTTGAGCGCGTTTGGTAGCAGTGTCATTTGGACGTGACTCGCCTCGCCAACGTGATCGCCGTCCAGCTGAATGTCTTGGGGTTTTTCTACTTCAATTTCCACACGGGTTCCGGTGTAGTACTCCACGGCAGGATTCGCGGCTCTACTGCGGCCAAATATTCGTCCAGCTATACCGGCCACCACCGCCACCCAGCCAAAGGCGCCGCTGGGCGCCATCACCATCAAGTCCAGTACGCCGTCGTCGATTTTTGCGCCAGGGAAAACTTCAAGTCCGCCCTGGACGCGGCCGCAGTTGCCGCCCATCACGCTGCGCACCCGGCGGCGGATGGTGTGGCCGCCGTCGATGTGGATTTTCGCTTTGACCGGTTCCCCTTGCAGGTTCCGCAGGCCGGCGTCTACATAGGCCAAGAAACCCACCTTGTCCTTGAGGTCCGAGTCGGTGTCCGCCATAATCGTTGCGTCGAAGCCCAAGCCTGCCATCACAGCGTAGATTTGTTTGTCCTGGGAGTGGTCAAGCACTATCTCAACGGCGTCGATGCTGCGCTCGGTGGATCCGAAAGCCGAACGGACTGCGCCTTCTGGGTCAGCTAGATTGATGCCCAAGTTGCGGGCGAGTAGGTTTCCCGTGCCCAGCGGTATGACTGTCATGGCTATCCCGGTGCCAGCCAATACTTCGGCCACACAGCGTACGGTGCCGTCACCGCCAGCTGCCAGTACGACGTCGACCCCGGCCTTAAGCGCTTCACGCGCCATTCCAACACCCGGGTCATCCACGGTAGTTTCCAGCCAAAGCGGTTCGGCCCAGCCATTTTCCTTCGACTGCGTTTCAAGGACAGCGCGGAAGTCCACGTCGGTGGATTTTGACGGGTTGATAACAATGGCTGCGCGTTTGGCGGTCATGGTGTCCTCGGCGGTTGGAACGGTGCGGTGTCTTGATGTTGAGACTACCGCGCGGCTGGCTACCAATCGGCGAGGCGGCGCTACTCGGACCTCTTACACAGCAATTACCGGCGCGAAACGCAGACGCAACAATGCAGTTTCAGACTGGTTTTACCAGCAGTTTGTTCGGTAGTAACGCTTGGTCAGGAGGATCCGATGCTTAAGGAAGTCAGCCACAGTTCCACCCGGGTTCGGCGCATCGATCAATTGCGCCGAGGTGACGAGATTGAAGCGCGTGTGTTCGTTGGACCGCACTTTGATGACGTGGTGATCCGCCGAGGCCGTGTCCAAGAAACAGCACCGGGGATCGGCGTTGTGTGGATTCGGGAACAAGAAACCGGCGCACGCAAAGTCATCAATGCCGAGGAGTGCAGCCTATGGCGAGTGGCTTGAACCCAGTAGCGGCTGCCGCGTCAACCGCCAGCCACTGACTGGATTATTACAATCTCCCTGACGGCGGTCACTTCGGTGGCCAAGCCGTTGAGACGCCGGATTTCTTCGCCGTCCACGTAGATATTCACGTGACGGCGTTGAGCTCCGGTTTCGTCCCGCAGCCGCCTCCCCAGCACAGAGTATTGCGCCGTTACAGCGTCCAGAATTCGGGCCACAGAAACGGCCTGGTTTTCCAGCTCTGGGGCTATTTCAACTGTTAGTTCGGACTGTCCTTGGGCCAGTTGGTGCAACATGCTGGGCAAGCGAACCGTGAATTCCACGTGAGTTTCTGTCATGGTTTGGTGTGCGGAACGGCCACGGGAACTTTGGCGGCGCGGACACACAAGACGTCCGGTAGGTGTGAGGCAATCTCAGTGAACGTTTCTCCTTCGTCAGCGCTTCCGTAGACCGAGCCGCCGCGTGTGCCTAGGTAGACGCCCACCTTTTCCCCGACGTTTGAACCCCCACTGTCTACCGCGGCGGCATCACGCAACACCACGTTGTATTCAAAGTCCGGCAGACCGTCGTCGAGCCTTTTCCAGGTTGCGCCAGCGTCGTCGGTGCGGTGGACGGCCAGTTTTCCCTCTGGTGGGATGCGTTCGCCGTCAGCTTTGATGGGCACTACCCACGCTGTGCCAGCGCGCGTGGGGTGGGTGAGCATAACAAATCCGAAGTCGGCGGGAAGCCCTTCGGCAATGGAGACCCAAGAATCTGCGTTGTCATCAGTACGGTAGACGCCGTGGTGATTTTGGGCGTAGAGGCGGCCTAGAACTTGTGGATCGGCGGCAATCTTGTGGACGCATTGGCCGAATTCTGGATACGGGTCCGGGTTGAAGTATGCGGAGATACCCTTGTTCTTGGCTTCCCACGTTTCCCCCGCGTCTAGGGAGCGGTACACGCCACCAGTGCTCATCGCCACGTGCACGTTTTGACCGTCCGGAGCCACCACTACTGAGTGGACGGCACCACCGCCAAAACCTTCGCCCCAGTCCGGACGATGGGGGTGGTTCCAGAGTCCGCGGTTGAGTTCAAAATGTTCGCCGCCGTCAGTCGATTTCCACACCGAGATAGGTTCGACGCCGGCCCACACCACGCCTGGCCGGGCGTCGGAGTCAGGGTACAACTGCCAGATTCGTTCCACTGCAGCTTCGGTGTCCGGTGGGAAAGTTATTGCCCCGTTTTCTGGCTCGGTCCATGTGACACCGAGGTCGTCAGAGTGGGCCACTGTGGGGCCCCAGTGTTCGGATCGGATGCCCACCATCAGGCGCGTCTTCCGCCCCCTAGCGTCGATGCCGATACTGGGGACTTCGCTCATAAAAAAGTGTGGGCCGTCAAGCGTCCACGCGCGCCGGTCCGGGCTAGTGGCAAGCCACAAGCCCTTTTTGGTGCCAATTGCTAGGAGGTATTGCTGCTGATCGCCTGTTTCCAGTTCATCCTGAATGGCCATGAGGCCATGGAACCACCTTGCGGGCGATGTAGCAATGGTTGCCGGAAACCGGCTCACTGGAGGCTCGAGAAAATAAAGTTAAAGTAGTTTCAATTCCTACTGGTGAAACGTGTCATCACACAGTAGGCTCATTTCAGCAGGGAGACATAGGACCTGCCCCAAAAGCTGCTCCAGAGTGCGTATCCCCCAATAACGCACTCTGGAGCTTTTTTGTGCCTCGAAGATGCTTGCCACATACCCCCCTGGGGTATACATTGATCTTATGGACAGCAGCACCACCACAACCACTCACGGCTACCACTCCAACAAGGACGCCTACCTCAAGCGACTCAAACGCATTGAGGGGCAGGTTCGCGGGATATCTCGCATGGTGGACGAGGACCAGTACTGCATCGACATCCTGACCCAAGTGGCAGCCGCCAATAAAGCCCTGCACGCGGTCAGCCTGGGCTTAGTTGAAGAGCACATTGGTCACTGCGTGGTGGGTGCCGCCTCCGAACCAGACCCCGAACTTCGCGCCCAAAACATTGACGCCAAAGTCAAAGAAGCCACTGAGGCCATTGGCCGATTGTTGCGCTAACCCAGCTTTTACACACCCACCAACACAGGAGCACACCATGAGCACCGCTTTCCCCTTCACCACCACTGTTGACGTTTCCGGCATGACCTGCGGTCACTGCGTCTCGTCCGTGACCGAAGAACTCGAAGCGATTGACGGCGTCGAATCCGTTTCGGTTGACCTGAACGCCGGCGGAACATCCACAGTGACCATCGGCTCCACTCGCCAAGTCGCCACCGAAGAACTCGGAGAATCAATCGCCGAGGCCGGTTACCTCATGGTGAACAACAACGCATAACCGCACGGGCCCACATTCTCGTGGCCCGGCAATGCGCTGGAACCAGCGCACGGAGAGGCAGCAGTGACACAGCACAGCATCCATCACACCAGCGCCCCACGCATTGTGGAGCTGGATATCGAAGGTATGACCTGCGCTTCATGCGTGAACCGTGTGGAGCGAAAACTCGGCAAAATCGAGGGCGTTGAGGCCACAGTCAACCTCCCGCTGGAGTCCGCCCACGTGAGCGTTCCGGAGTCAGTCAGTGACCAAGAACTGCTCGACGTCGTTGCCGCCGCTGGGTACAAAGCCCGCCTTCGCGCCCAGCCGGAAGATCATCACGAGCACAACCACACCGACCACATGACCCACGGCCCGGCGGCAAATGTCATTAAGCCGCGGCTAATTCTGGCCATCATCCTGACCGTGCCGGTGTTCCTAATCTCGATGATTGAGCCGCTGCATTTCCCCAACTGGGGCTGGGTTGTGGCGATTCTGGCACTTCCGGTGGTGACGTGGTCCGCTTGGCCGTTCCACCGTGCCGCTGCTATCAACGCCCGCCACCTAGCTTCCACCATGGACACACTTGTTTCTATTGGTGTGATTGCTGCGTACCTATACTCTGCCGTTCAGCTCATCGCGCACCCCACCATGACTGCATCCTCCGAGATGAGTTCCATGGCCGGTGGGCTGTACTTCGAAGTGGCCGCAGTGGTCACTGCGTTTCTGCTGCTGGGCCGCTTCCTTGAAGCGAAAGCAAAGGCCCAGGCAGGTGATGCTCTCAAAACCCTGCTGAGCCTTGGGGCCAAGGACGCGCTGGTTCTCCGAGATGGTCAAGAGCTGAGCATTCCGGCTAGCGAGCTGATTCCCGGAGACGTTTTTGTGGTCAAACCGGGCACCAAAATCGCCACCGACGGAGTGGTGGTCGGGGGAAACTCGGCCGTTGACACCTCCTTGGTCACTGGCGAGTCACTGCCCCGCGAAACCGGCCCTGGCGATGCGGTTACGGGCGCCACCATCAACACCTCGGGCAGGCTCCTAGTCCGCGCTACTCGGGTTGGTAGCGAAACCACCTTGGCGCAGATGGGACGGCTGGTTTCTCAAGCACAGACCGGCAAGGCCCCGATTGCCCGGCTCGCGGATAAGATTTCCGGAGTTTTTGTCCCAGTTGTTTTGGGTTTGGCCGTGTTGACGTTTGTTCTCTGGCTCACTTTTGGTGGAGGCCTCAATGCTGCGGTGACTGCCGCCGTCGCGGTTTTGGTGATTGCCTGCCCGTGCGCACTTGGTTTGGCCACACCGGTTGGTTTGCTGACCGGGACCGGCCGTGGTGCGCAATTGGGCATTCTGATCAAGGGCCCGCAAGTTCTTGAGGACACCCGCACCGTAGACACCATTGTGTTGGACAAAACCGGCACCGTGACCAGCGGACAGCTATCCGTAGAGTCAGTTCTTCCGATGACTGACCACACCTCGCGCTCAGTGTTGATGCTCGCTGGGGCCCTTGAGGCCGCCTCCGAACACCCGCTCGCGCAGGCCATAACTGCCGCAGCGCGCAGTGGTTCGGGCCTAGGAAAAACGGACGACGCCGGCGGGTTGGCTAGCGTTGAAAACTTTAATTCCGCTCCCGGCGGCGGAGTCTCTGGAAACGTCTCCGGAGCTCCAGTTTTGGCTGGGCGTTCCGGCTGGCTCCTTGAACAGGGCGTGGACGTTTCCACAGCTCAAGAGGCAGTTGCTGACGCTGAGGCCAGTGGCGGTACAGCAATTGTGGTGGCGGCTGACGGCGTTGCGGTGGGCGTGATTGTGCTTCGTGATTCGCTTAAGCCTGGTTCGGTAGCGGCGATTGCCAAGCTCAAGGAACTGGGATTGCGGCCAGTTTTGCTTACGGGTGACAACCAGGGTGCGGCCGAGCAAGTTGCCGCGGCTGTAGGCATTGACCCGCATGATGTTTTTGCTGGTGTGCAACCTGCCGGGAAAGTCGCTGCCGTACGGAAACTGCAGGAAGCCGGCGCGATTGTGGCCATGGCCGGTGACGGCGTAAATGACGCAGCAGCTTTGGCGCAAGCGGATCTGGGCATCGCCATGGGTTCAGGAACTGACGTTGCCATGGAAGCTGCCGATCTGACAGTAATGGGCAGCGACCTCAACCAAGTGGTCACAGCCATAGAGCTGTCCCGGGCAACGCTCAAGACCATCAAAACCAACCTGTTCTGGGCGTTCTTCTACAACGCGATCGGCATCCCTGTGGCCGCACTAGGTCTACTGAATCCGATGATCGCGGGCGCAGCAATGGCCGCGAGCTCTGTACTGGTGGTGGCCAACTCGCTGAGGCTGCGCAGCTTCGGAAAGTAGCCCCTGCCACACCAACTCACTAGTCACCTGGGTGATGGGTTGTTGTGTATGGGTAGTGGTTCCCATCGACAGTGTGTGGGGCTGTGGGTAGGTTTTAGGTAATGGTTCTTCCGGAAATCGCCGGGAATCGTATGTGGGGGATACCGGCAGAAAAAGTTCGGTTCCGCAGATGATGAAGGAGTAAATGTTATGGCTATTTGGGGTGCAGATATTGCTCAGCTCAAGACTC